>CAZEIG010000243.1:0-1524 GCA_964511805.1 uncultured Faecalibacterium sp. | reverse complement strand
CGGCGGGGCCGGCCTTCCGGTAGGGATAGACGGGTTCCAGCTTGGACTCCCAGATCTCCTGCAGGGCGGCGCTGTCCAGCGTCTCGCCGCAGGCGGTGAACTCATACTCCCGAACGGTGACGCCCAGCAGCTTGCCGGCCGGCGCACCGGTGGCGATCTCGAGGACGAGGGAGCCGTAGGCCGGCTCGAACATCTCCTTCACCGACATATCGGCGATCATCCGGAAGCCGACGTGGTTGCCCAGCCCCATCTTGAAGAGGGCCTCGGCGATGCCGCCGTACCCCACCGACGAGGCCGACAGGACGATCCCCTCTTTCATCATCTGCTCGGCGATGTAGTAGTTGGCCTTGAGGGAGGCAAAGTTGGGGGTGACGCCGTCCGCCTGGTAGAAGGGGCGGAGCAGGACCACCGAGCTGTGGCTCTTCTTGAATTCGGTGGAGACCATCCGGCGGGTCTTGCCGATGGCGGTAGCAAAGGAGACCAGGGTGGGCGGGACGTCCAGATCCTCGAAGGAGCCGGACATGCTGTCCTTGCCGCCGATGGAGGCGATACCCAGGCCTATCTGGGCGTCCAGCGCGCCCAGCAGGGCGGCCAGGGGCTTGCCCCAGCGCTCGGGCTGATCGCCCAGCCGCTCGAAGTATTCCTGGAAGGTCAGGTACATATCTTCGTGCCGGAAACCGGCGGCCACCAGCTTGGTAACGCTCTCGACGACAGCCAGCATCGCCCCGCGGTACTGGTCGGCGCTCATCAGGTAGGGGTTGTAGCCCCAGGCCATGCCGGAGCAGGTGGTGGTCTCGCCGTCCACCGGCAGCTTGGCCACCATGGCCATCTGGGGGGTCAGCTGGTGGATGCCGCCAAAGGGCATCAGGACGGTGGCCGCCCCGATGGTGGAGTCGAACCGCTCGCTCAGTCCCTTCTTGCTGCAGATATTCAGGTCGCCCACCATGCTCCGCATCTTCTCGCCGAAGGTCTCGCCGGCCCACTGAGGCTGCCAGACAGAACTCTTCCCGATGTGGACCTTCTGGTGCTTTTCGGCGCCGTTCGAATTGAGGAAGTCCCGGCTGATGTCAACGATGACGGCGCCGTTCCAGACCATCTTGAGCCGCTTTTCCTCGGTGACAGTGGCCACGAGGGTAGCCTCGAGGTTCTCCTCGCCGGCCAGGGCGATGAACTTGTCCACATCCTCGGGGGCCAGGGCCACAGCCATCCGCTCCTGGCTTTCGCTGATGGCCAGCTCGGTGCCGTCCAGGCCCTCGTACTTCTTGGTGACCTTGTTCAGGTCGATATAGAGACCGTCGGCCAGCTCGCCGATGGCCACCGAAACACCGCCCGCACCGAAGTCGTTGCAGCGCTTGATCATCCGGCAGGCGTCCTCCCGCCGGAACAGCCGCTGCAGCTTCCGCTCAATGGGGGCGTTCCCCTTCTGGACCTCGGCGCCGCAGCTCTCAAGGCTCTCGTGGTTGTGGGCCTTGGAAGAGCCGGTGGCGCCGCCGATGCCGTCACGGCCGGTCCGGCCGCCCAGCA
>CAZEIG010000242.1:0-1588 GCA_964511805.1 uncultured Faecalibacterium sp. | reverse complement strand
TGCCATGAATTTGAAAAAGTTAGCGATATGGAGTTGGAAAACTCCTTCTCCGTTCGCTCTTGTTCTCTTTATATGCCAGAACTTCCCGCTTTGTCCTGCGATTTGGTAGGGTTCTTTGACAAACTGAAGCGCCCCGGATTTAGCCGATATGGCTAAATCCGGGGCGCTTGTTCGTTCTCCAATTCTGCCATACAGCCGCCGAGTGTCGTTTGTTCTTGATTACTTTCTTATGGACAATCGGCTAAAGGCGGAGCGCTTCTGTTTCAAATTTTACGCGCAGCTGCGCGTTGTTTTTCTGTAAAGCAGTTTTGCTTCACAGTTATTCGGCGACCTTGGCGGCGTTGATCTCCTTGATCAGATCGGGCACAATCTTGAACAGGTCGCCCACAATGCCGTAGTCCGCGACGCCGAAGATGGGGGCGGTTTCGTTCTTGTTTACGGCGATGATCAGCTCGGAGTCCTGCATACCGGCCACGTGCTGGATGGCGCCCGAGATGCCCAGGGCCACATAGATCTTGGGGTGGACGGTCTTACCGGTCTGGCCGACCTGGTGGTCGGCGCTCATCCAGCCTGCGTCGGTGACGGCACGGGAGGCGCCCACGACGCCGCCGCCCAGGGCCTCGGCCAGCTGCTCGGCCAGGGCGATGCCCTTCTCGACGTCCTTGGAGATGCCGCGGCCCACCGAGACGATGACGTCGGCGCCGATCAGGTCGACCAGCTTGGTGGCGGCCTTCTCAACGCTGAGGACTTCGGTCTTGATGTCGTCGGCGGTCAGGCTGAAAGCGGGCTTGACGATCTGGCAGGCATCAGCCTTGGCCTGGTCGAAGGGGGCCTTCTTCATGACGCCGGGACGGACGGTGGACATCTGCGGGCGGAAGCGGGGGCAGATGATGGTGGCCATCAGGTGGCCGCCGAAGGCCGGACGAGTCATCTTGAGGTTCCGGTCCTCGTAGTCGAACTTCTGCTTGGACCGGTCGATGGTGGAACTTTCAGCCAGGAAGTCGACGTACTTCTTGGTATCGATGTCCAGGTGGGTGGCGTCGGCGGTCAGACCAGTGTGCAGCCGGGCGGCGCAACGGGGGCCGAGGTCGCGGCCGATGTTGGTGGCTCCGATCAGCAGCACTTCGGGCTTGTACTCGTTGACCATGTCGCAGAGGACCTTGGCGTAGGCATCGGTGGTGTAATCCTTGAGCAACGGGCTCTCGCAGACTATGACCTTGTCGGCGCCGTAGCCGCCCAGCTCCTTGGCGATGGGTTCGACATTGTCGCCCAGCAGCAGGCCGGTGACTTCGCAGCCGAGCTCGTCGGCCAGCTTGCGGGCCTCGCTCACCAGCTCGAAGTCGGTGGGCATCAGTGCGCCCTGCCGCTGCTCGCAGAAGACCCACACGCCCTTGTATTCGTTAAAATCAGCCATTGTAATCCTGCTCCTTTCGTCAGATCAGATGCTTGGCGGCAAGGGTGGATGCGAGCTGGGCCGCTACGTTGTCGCCGGTAAGCATGGTGCCTGCACCCTTCTGGGGAGGAGTGAAGGACTTGAAGACGTTGGTGGGCGAGCCCTTCAGGCCGATGGTGTCCACCTCGATCAGGG
>CAZEIG010000241.1:0-1595 GCA_964511805.1 uncultured Faecalibacterium sp. | reverse complement strand
CGGCGGTCTTCATCGAGGCGAAGCGGCGGACCGTCTCATCGCTGTAGGTGTAACCGTCGGGGTTGGAATACTGGGGCACACACCAGATCCCCTTGATGGTGGGGTCCTCGGCAACCAGCTTTTCCACCATGTCCATGTCAGGCCCTTCCGGGGTCATGGGGATGTTGATCATGTCGATCCCGAATTCCTCGGTGATCCGGAAGTGGCGGTCGTAGCCGGGCACCGGGCAGAGGAACTTGGGGTGGTCCACCTGGGACCAGGGGCAGGGAGACTCGGGGAAGCCGAAGGTGTAGCCGATGCTGACCAGGAAGTACATCAGCTGCAAGCTGGAGTTGCCGCCCACAAAGACGTTCTCCGGCTTGACGCCCATCACCTCGCCGAAGAGGGCGCGGGCCTCGTGCAGGCCCTCCAGGTTGCCGTAGTTGCGGGTGTCGGTGCCGTCGGCAGCCGTGTAGTCGGCGGTATCGAACAGGCCCATCGCCAGGTCCATCTGGTGGGGGCTGGGCTTGCCGCGGGCCATATTCAGCTTGAGGCCCATGTTTTTATAGGTCTCATAGGCAGCCTGCAGCTTGCCCTCCTCTTCCCTCAGCTCTTCGATGCTCATTTTCAGATAATCTGCCATTTCGTCTGCTCCTTTACTTACTATACTTTCTCTACCTCTGGACACGCCGCTTCCCGCGCGGCACCAAACTGCCATACAGGCCGGCCGGGTAGCTCCCACTCCGGCCCAGACTATATTATTATAGTACACTTTGCTTTGAGAAACAAGAATTTCATCGAAAATAAAAGGCCAGGCCAGGTCTTTTTCGCCCGGCCGGGCCTTTTTCATGGTGCGGTTCGATCTCTCAGTTTACCGCGATCTGGTTTTTATAGCGCTTGCGGACCGCGCCGTATTCCATGTGGGCCTCGCCGCCCTCGACGGTGTCCTTGTCAATGGTCACCCGGCAGATGGTGGGGTCGCTGGGCACGGCGTACATCACCGGCATCAGCAGGCTTTCCATCACGCTGCGCAGGCCGCGGGCGCCGCTCTTCCGTTCGATGGTCTTCCGGGCGATGGCGCGCAGAGCCTCGTCGGTGAAGATCAACTCAACGTTGTCCATCCCAAGCAGGGCCTTGTACTGCTTGACCAGGCTGTTCTTGGGCTCCTTGAGGACCCGGACCAGGGTGTCTTCGTCCAGGTCATCCAGGACGGTGATGACCGGCAGACGGCCGATCAGCTCGGGGATCAGGCCAAACTTGACCAGGTCGTGGGGTTCTACCTTCCGCAGCAGGGCCTTCTGGGCGTCGCTGGAGTTGTCCTTCAAAGTGCTGCCGAAGCCCAGAGCCGAATTGTCGGTCCGTCGCTGGATGTATTTGTCCAGCCCGTCGAAAGCGCCGCCGCAGATGAAGAGGATGTTGGTGGTGTCGATCTGGATAAACTCCTGCTGGGGGTGCTTCCGGCCGCCCTGGGGCGGCACGTTGCTGACGGTCCCCTCCAGGATCTTGAGCAGGGCCTGCTGGACGCCCTCGCCGCCCACGTCCCGAGTGATGGAGGGGTTCTCGCTCGTGCGGGTGATCTTGTCGATCTCATCGATGTAGATGATGCCGATCTGGGC
>CAZEIG010000240.1:0-1619 GCA_964511805.1 uncultured Faecalibacterium sp. | reverse complement strand
GCTCCCCCACGGGCGGAAGACCAGCCGGGGCTGGTCCACCGACAACGCCACATTGCAGAAACTCCGCCCCTCCTACCCCCTCATCGACGACATCCTCCGCCACCGCTCCTACCTCAAGCTCTACTCCACCTATGTGGAAGGGCTGCTGAAGGTCATCGGCCCCGACGGGCGGATTCACTCCACCTTCAACCAGACCGAGGCCCGGACGGGACGGCTCTCCTCCGACAATCCCAACCTGCAGAACATCCCCATCCGGACCGAGCTGGGCAGCCAGATCCGGGGCTTCTTTGTCGCCAAACCGGGCAGCGTCCTGGTGGACGCCGACTACAGCCAGATCGAGCTGCGGATCCTCGCCCACATCACCGGGGACGAGCATATGCAGGCGGCCTTCCGGAACGGGGAAGACATTCACCGCAGCACCGCCGCCAAGATCTACGACATCCCGCTGGAGGAGGTCACCCCCCGGCTGCGCACCTCGGCCAAGGCCATCAACTTTGGCATCATGTACGGCAAGGGGGCCTTCAGCCTGTCGGAGGACCTGGGGGTCTCGGTGCGGGAGGCCGGCAGCTTCCTCAAGAACTACCTGGCCAGCTTCCCCAAGGTGGACGAGTATATGAAAAAGACCATCACCGACGCCAAGGCGTCCGGCTACGTCAGCACCCTCTTCGGCCGGCGGCGGGCACTGCCCGAGCTGTCCAGCTCCAACGTCTCGGTCCGCTCCAGCGGCGAGCGGATGGCCCGCAACACCCCCATCCAGGGGACGTCCGCCGACGTCATTAAACTGGCGATGGTCCGGGTCTGGCGGCGGCTGCGGGCCGAACAGATGGAAAGCCGCCTCATCCTGACCGTCCACGACGAGCTGATCGTCGAGGCCCCCGCCAACGAGGCCGAGGTCGCCGCCCGCATCCTGAAAGAGGAGATGGAGGGCTGCGTCCAGTTCAGCGTCCCACTGGACACCGACGTCCGCCAGGGCCATTCCTGGCTGGAAGCCCACTGAAACGATCATTTTTTGAACGCATTGACAGCAAAAAGGAACACACTATGGTCATTCTGGGAATCGAATCCACCTGCGACGAGACCGCCGCCGCCCTTGTCGAGGACGGGCGGGTGCTGCTGAGCAACGTCATCGCCACCAGCGTCAAAGAACAGGCCCTTTACGGCGGCGTCGTCCCCGAGATCGCCAGCCGCCGCCACTGCGAATACATCAGCGCCACGGTGGGCAAAGCCCTGTCCGATGCCGGCCGCACCATCGATCAGCTGGACGCGGTGGCGGTCACCTTTGCCCCCGGGCTGATCGGGGCGGTGCTGGTGGGGGTCAACTTTGCCAAGGGGCTGGCCTATTCCGCCGGCAAGCCCCTGGTGCCGGTCCATCATCTGCGGGGGCACATCGCGGCCCTCTACCTGACCCACCCCGAGCTGAAGCCACCCTTCCTCTGCCTGGTGGCGTCGGGCGGGCACAGCCACATCGTCCAGGTGGAGGACTACACCCGGTTCCATGTGCTGGGCCGGACGGTGGACGATGCCGCCGGCGAGGCCTTCGACAAGGTGGCCCGTACCCTCGGCCTGCCCTACCCCGGCGGGCCCAGCATCGCTGCCGCCGCCAAGACCGGCGACCCCAA
>CAZEIG010000239.1:0-1634 GCA_964511805.1 uncultured Faecalibacterium sp. | reverse complement strand
GCAGGAACTGGTTTGCTTGTTCTGGATATTGTTGATATTTGATGGGATTGCTCTAGTGTTTCCTCTTGCGCTTAGCCGGTTTTTGCAGCGGGCATAAATGCCTTTGCAAAAAACGGAGCGCTGCGCCAACCGTGCCTTCGCTGTTTCGTCCACTGGACGCGCTCGGCACGGTTGCCCCTTAGACAAAAGTTCCCGGCCGTCCGCGCATGTCAGCCGGCCGGGACGGATTGGAAATTGTGTTTTGCCAATGAGTGATATGAAAATCGATATTCTGGGCGCCGGGCTGGCGGGGTGCGAGGCGGCCCTCTGGCTGGCTGGCCGGGGGGTGCTTGTCACCCTCTGGGAGCAGAAGCCGGCCAAGTTCTCGCCGGCCCACAGGAGCGCCGGTTTCGCCGAGCTGATCTGCTCTAACAGCCTTAAGGCCGAGCGGCTGGACTCCGCCTCTGGCCTGCTGAAGGAGGAGATGCGCCGGATGGGCTCCAGCCTGCTGCCCGCCGCCGAGGCGGTCCGGGTGGCCGCCGGCGGGGCCCTGGCGGTGGACCGGGACGCCTTCAGCGCCCGTGTCACCGCCCTGGTGGAGCAGCACCCCAACATCACCGTCCGCCGGCAGGAGGCTGCCGCCATCGACGAGGGCCGGCTGGTCCTGGTGGCCACCGGCCCCCTGACCGAGGGGGCCCTGGCCGGGGAGATCGCCCGGCTGACCGGGGACAGCCGCCTCCACTTCTACGACGCGGTGGCCCCTATCGTCACCGCCGAGAGCCTGGACTATGACAAGGTGTTCGCCGCCTCCCGGTACGGCCGGGGGGAGGCCGACTACCTCAACTGCCCCTTCAACAAGGCGGAGTATGAGGCCTTCCACGCCGCCCTGGTGGGGGCCGAGCGGGCTCCTCTCCACGACTTTGACGAGGGCGCCCGGGCCGCCCCCGACCCCGACGCCGCCGGCAAGAAGGCCGACACCGTCACCGTTTACGAGGGCTGTATGCCCATCGAGATCATGGCCGCCCGGGGGGCCGATACCATGCGGTACGGGCCGCTGCGGCCGGTGGGCCTGGTGGACCCCCGCACTGGCCACCGCCCCTGGGCCAACGTCCAGCTCCGGGCCGAAAACCGGGAGCGCACCCTCTACAACATCGTCGGTTTCCAGACAAACCTCAAGTGGGGGGAGCAGAAGCGGGTCTTTTCGATGATCCCCGGGCTGGAACAGGCCGAATTCGTCCGGTACGGCGTCATGCACCGGAACACCTTCCTGGACGCGCCCCGGGTGCTGACCGAAGGGCTGTACCTCAAGGAACACCCCAACGTATTCTTCGCCGGGCAGATCACCGGCTTTGAGGGCTATATGGAAAGCGCGGCCTGCGGCCTGTTGGCCGCCCGCAGCATCTACGCCCGGCTGACCAGCCGGCCCTATACGCTGCCCCCGCCCGACACCATGTGCGGGGCGCTGGTCCGCTACCTGACGACGGAGAACAAACATTTTCAGCCAATGGGGGCCAATATGGGCATCCTGCCCCCGCTGGAAGAACTCCCCCGCGACAAGCGCCCGCTGGGCCTGTGCCATATAACGCAGGCGCTTGTCGCGAGGGAGGTCTTCCAGCGGGGGCAGGATGCCCATCTTGGACCCCATTGGCTGACAC
>CAZEIG010000238.1:0-1644 GCA_964511805.1 uncultured Faecalibacterium sp. | reverse complement strand
AAGATCTGCTGCAGGTTGTACCAGACGGTGGGCTGGCTCTCATCCAGGCTGCACCGGAAGAGGTTCTGTTTGAGGCCTGGCACATCGTCCAGCCCCCGCTCGGCAAACTCGGCGTCGGGGCCGCACCACTTCATGAACCGGCGCAGCCCCTGCAGGATGGGCTCGCCACGGTCCAGGTCGGCCTGGGTCAGGCCGGTGACCTTGGCAATGTGGTGCTGCAGCTTGCGGAAGATGCGGGGCCGCAGATGGATCGAGAAAGTGTCCAGAACGTTGGCGGCCTCGTCAATCTTGACCGCGCCGATCTCGATGATCTCACCCCGCAAAGTCTGCTCCACCCCGTGGTAGTTGAAGGTATAGGGACGGTAGCCGATGTTCCATTCCAAATCAAAGATAACCAAATTTCGCTGAGGCATGATGCTGCAGTTCCCCATTCCTAAATTATAAGATAAAGCGCTCGATGGCCTCGGCCACCCCATCGTGGTTGTTGTCGGCCTCGGTGACGTAGTCGGCCTCTACCTTGACCATCCGCTCGGCGTTGGCCATTGCCACCCCGACGCCGGCGTACCGGATCATCGAGCGGTCGTTCATCCCATCGCCGCAGGCCATCAGGTTTTCCCGCCGCAGGCCCAGCCGGTCCAGCAGGGCGGCCAGGCTGCGGTCCTTGGCAACGCCCAGGGGCACCGCCTCGATGAAGAAGGGGCTGGATGGATAGAGGTCGATCTTCCCCGCAAAGCGGTCCAGCCCGGCTCGCAGGACATGCTGCAGCCGGATGGGGTCGAGGGTAATCAGCATCTTGTTGACCGGGTAGTTGACGTAGGCGGCCAGGTCCTCCACCTCGATCATCGGCAGCTTGTTGGTGAAGCCTTCCCGCTGGGCCCAGGGGTCGTCGGGCCGCTCGGTGACGACGCCCTGGTCGTTGTAGGTGACGATGGCCACATTCTGCTCGGCCGCAAAGGCGCAGAGGGCCGGCACCATGTTGGACGGCAGGACCTGCTGCCAGAGGATGCAGCCGCCGGGGCCGCAGTCGACGATGACGCCGCCATTGTAGGCCAGGATGGCCCCGGCCCGGCCCGGCTGGCCCAGGCCCAGCGCCTGCGCCACCGGGGTGACCCCGGCGGTGGGGCGGCCGGAGGCCAGCACCACCGTGACCCCTTTGGCCAGGGCGGCGTCGAGGGCGGCGCGGGTGCGGGGGAGGATCTCTTTCTGATCGTTGGTGAGGGTGCCGTCCAGATCGAGGGCCAGCACCTTGATATCTGCTTTCGCCATACAGAGCGTATCTCCTTCTAATAAGCAATCCTACTTTCTATTGTACAATAAAATGAGGCGGGAGAAAAGAGAGAAAAGCGGCTTTTCTGCAAAAAGAGCGGGATTTTGGCGCGAAAAAGTCCCGTTCCGCGAGGGAACGGGACAGGAAAATGGCTTTTATTCGGCCAGGTTACCGGTGTAGAGCTGGTAATACTTACCCTTCTTGGCGATCAGTTCGTCGTGGCTGCCGCGCTCGATGATCCGGCCCTGCTCCAGCACGATGATGCAGTCGGCATTCCGGACGGTGGACAGCCGGTGGGCGATGACAAAACTGGTGCGGCCGTACATCAGGCCGTCCATCCCCCGCTGGACCAGCGCCTCGGTGCGGGTGTCGATCGA
>CAZEIG010000237.1:0-1653 GCA_964511805.1 uncultured Faecalibacterium sp. | reverse complement strand
CCGTCGAGGTCTATGTCAAGGGCCCCGGCGCTGGCCGTGAGTCCGCGATCCGCGCGCTGCAGGCCACCGGCCTGGAGGTCACCCTGATCAAGGACGTGACCCCCATCCCCCACAATGGCTGCCGGCCCCCCAAGCGCCGCCGTGTCTGATTGAAGGAGGAAACTGAATTATGGCAAAGAATACGCAGCCTATCGCAAAGCGTTGCAAGGCCCTGGGCATTTCTCCTGCAGTCATGGGCTATGCAAAGAAGAATACCACCCGCAACTCCGGCAACAACATGCGCAAAAAGCAGTCCGAGTATGCCATGCAGCTGAAGGAGAAGCAGAAGGTCAAGTTTATCTACGGTGTGCTGGAAAAGCAGTTCCGCAACACCTTCGAGAAGGCCGCCGCCCGCCCCGGCCAGACCGGTGAGAACCTGCTCCAGATGATGGAGTGCCGGCTGGACAACGTCGTCTTCCGTCTGGGCTACGCCCAGACCCGCCGCGGCGCACGGCAGCTGGTTTCTCACGCACATTTCACCGTTAACGGCAAGAAAGTCAACATCCCCTCTTACCAGGTGAAGGCCGGCGATGTCATCGAAGTGCGCGAGTCCAGCCGTTCTTCGGCCAAGTTTGCCAAGCTGACCGGCCCCGAGGCCCCCGTCGTGGCCCTGCCCGCCTGGCTGGAGCGTGAGAATGGTACCCTGAAGGGCACCGTTACCCGCCTGCCCGAGCGCAGCGACATCGATTACGAGGTCGCCGAGCATCTCATCGTCGAGCTGTACTCCAAGTAAACCCCCATGGGCGGGACGGCCTTGGGGCCTGCCTGCCGGATTCTTTTCAGAATTGAATATGGGCCGATGGTGACGTCGGTTTTACAAGGAGGGCATAGATATGATGGAGATTGAACGTCCCAAAATCGAAACGGCGAGCCTCTCGCCCGACGGCCGCTACGGTAAATTCGTAGCAGAACCTCTGGAGCGCGGTTTCGGCATCACGCTGGGCAACAGCCTGCGCAGGGTCCTTTTGTCGTCCCTGCCCGGTGTCGCCGTGACCAGTGTCAAGATCGACGGCGTAGTCCACGAGTTCTCCACCATTGAGGGCGTCAAGGAAGACGTTACCGAAATTGTCCTGAACCTGAAGGGTATTGCTGCAAAGCTGTATTCCGACGGTCCCAAAACGGTGCGCGTCGAAGCGGTCGGCCCCTGTGAGGTCACTGCCGACAGCATCAAGCAGGGCGACGAGATCGAGATCCTGAATCCTGAATGGCACATCGCCACCCTGGGTGAGGGCGGCCGGCTCGTGATGGAGCTGACCTTCGACAAGGGCCGCGGCTATGTGCCCGCAGAGCGTAACAAACAGAGCATCGTCGAGAAGAATGACATCAACACTCTTCCCGTCGACAGCATTTACACCCCCGTGCTGAAGGTGAACTACAGCGTGGACAACACCCGCGTTGGCCAGATCACCGACTACGACCGGCTGACGATCGAAGTCTGGACCGATGGAACGATCAACGCGCAGGAGGCCGTAAGCCTGGCCGCCCGCGTCCTGACCGAGCATCTGAACCTCTTCGTCAACCTGTCGGATGAGGCCGCCGGCACCGAGATCATGGTGGAGAAGACCACCGACGACAAGGAAAAGGCACTCGAGATGACCATCGAGGAGCTGGATC
>CAZEIG010000236.1:0-1654 GCA_964511805.1 uncultured Faecalibacterium sp. | reverse complement strand
CAGCAGGCCAAGCAGACCCTGTAAGGCCGGCGGATGATAAAACGAGGGAACGCAATGAACGCATATCTTCTTTTGGCAAACGGGATGGTGTTTGCAGGCCAGTCGATGGGGGCCGCCGGCGTGACGGTGGGCGAAGTGGTCTTCGCCACCGGTATGGTAGGCTTTGAAGAGACCCTGACCGACCCCAGCTACTATGGCCAGATCATCACCCAGACCTACCCCCTGATCGGCAACTACGGGATGAACCACTGGGACATGGAGTCGGACCGGGTCTGGGCCCGGGGCTACATCGTCCGGGAAGCCTGCACCACCCCCTCCAACTGGCGCTCGGAAGAGACGCTGGACAATTTTCTGAAGAGAAACAACATCATTGGCATTGAAGGGATCGACACCCGCCACCTGACCCGGATCATCCGGGAGAGCGGCGTCATGAACGGCGCTATCCTGACCGATTTCGACCCCGCCGACCCCGCCAACCAGGCGCGGACCGACGCCCTGCTGGCCGAGGTGCGTGCCTATGCCGTCACCGACGCCGTCAAGAGTGTGACCTGCGCCGCGCCCGAGGTTCATAACCCCGGTGGCGCGCCCCACATCGTCCTGATGGACTACGGCTGCAAGCGGAACATCGTCCGCTGCCTGGTCCGCCGGGGCTGCAAGGTGACGGTCATGCCTGCCTTCTCCACCCCGGAGGAGGTGGCGGCCCAGAACCCCGACGGGATCATGCTCTCCAACGGCCCCGGCGACCCCGCTGAGCCGGTGCAGGCTATCGAGAACCTGCGGGGAATCTTCGCGCTGGGGGTGCCCACCTTCGGCATCTGCCTGGGGCACCAGCTCTCGGCTCTGGCCGCCGGCGCCAAGACCACCAAGCTCAAGTACGGCCACCGCGGCGCCAACCAGCCGGTGACCGACTTTGCCAGCGGCCGCACCTTCATCACCAGCCAGAACCATGGCTATGCGGTGGTGGGGGACCAGCTGCCCCCTGAGATGGGTGCTGTGGCCCAGGTCAACGCCAACGACGGCACCTGCGAAGGCATCCAGTATAAGAAGTGGAACTGCTTTACCGTCCAGTTCCACCCGGAAGCGAACGGAGGCCCCAAGGATACCGAATTTCTCTTCGACCGCTTCCTGACCAACGTAAAGAACGCAAAGGAGGCGCGCTGATATGCCCAAGGACCCCAGAATCAAAAAGGTATTGGTCATCGGCTCGGGGCCGATCATCATTGGCCAGGCGGCCGAGTTTGACTATTCGGGCACCCAGGCCTGCCGCGCCCTCAAGGCGGAGGGGATCGAAACGGTCCTCCTCAACTCCAACCCCGCCACCATCATGACCGACCCCGACGTGGCCGACCACGTCTACATCGAGCCCATGACCCTCGAGGTGGTGGAGCGGATCCTCGACATCGAGAAGCCTGACTCGGTCCTGCCCAACCTGGGCGGCCAGATGGGCCTCAACCTCTCGATGGAGCTGGCCCGCAGCGGCTATCTTGACCGCACCGGCATCCGGCTGCTGGCCTGCAAGCCCGAGACCATCGACCGTGCCGAGGACCGGAAGCTCTTCAAGGAGACGATGGAGAAGCTCCATCAGCCCATCATCCCCTCCGAGGTGGTCGAGACGCTAGAGGACGCCCTGGCCTGCGCCGACCGGATCGGCTAC
>CAZEIG010000235.1:0-1667 GCA_964511805.1 uncultured Faecalibacterium sp. | reverse complement strand
GCCCGAGCTGCACGTGGTGGACAAGCACAGCACCGGCGGCGTCGGGGACAAGACCACCCTGGTCATCGCACCCATCGCGGCGGCCTGCGGGGTCAAGATCGCCAAGATGAGCGGCCGGGGGCTGGGCCACACCGGCGGCACCATCGACAAGATGGAAAGTGTCCCCGGCACCCGCACCAGCTTCAGCCAGGAGGAATTCTTCGCCCAGGTCAACCGGACTGGCATCGCGGTCATTGGCCAGAGCGAGAACATCGCCGTGGCCGACAAAAAGATGTACGCCCTGCGGGACGTGACCGCCACCGTCAGCTGCATCCCCCTCATCGCTTCCAGCATCATGTCCAAAAAGCTGGCCTCCGACTCGGACGCCATCCTGCTGGACGTCACCACCGGCACCGGTGCCTTTATGAAGACGGTGGAAGAGAGCATCGAGCTGGCCAAGCTGATGGTCGCCATCGGCACCCACAACGGCCGCCAGGTGGCCGCCATGATCACCGACATGGACACCCCCCTCGGCCACAACATCGGCAACAGCCTGGAAGTCATCGAGAGCATGGAGGTCCTCAAGGGCTGCGGCCCCGCCGACCTGACCGCCGTCTGCATTGAACTGGCGGCTTATATGCTGGTGCTGGCCGGCAAGGGCAGCACCAACGAATGCCGCACCCTGGCCAGACAGGCCATCGCCGACGGCAGCGCCTACGCCAAGTGCAAGGAGATGTTCGCGGCCCAGGGCGGCGACACCCGGGTGCTGGACGACTACAGCCTTTTTGCCCAGCCCGCGGCCCATTATGAGCTGCTGGCCGACGCCGACGGCTACATCTGCGAGAACGACGCCGAAAAGATCGGCACCGCCAGCGTCCTGCTGGGGGCCGGCCGGGAAAAGAAGGGGGACGCTTTGGACTACGCCGCCGGGATCATCCTCCACAAAAAGCGGGGGGACTACGTCCACCGGGGCGAGAGCCTGGCCACCTTCTGCGGCGCGCCCGAGCGCTTCGCCGCCGCCGAGGCCGCCTACCGCGCCGGCCTCCGGATCGGCCCCGACAAGCCGGCTGAGCTGCCCCTGATCTACGCTATCGTCACCAAGGACGGGGTGCAGAAATTCTAAACGCAAAAAATGACGCAAAAAATGCCCGTTCCCTCTCTATGGGGAACGGGCGTTTTTCGTAGGATGTCGGGGCGCTCAGAACCGCAGCCCTGCGACGACGGCCAGCACCGCCGAGGCGACGCACTGGATCACCACCCAGCGGATCACCACCTGCTCGTCGCTCCAGCCCAGCCGCTTCCGGGCATGGTCGTGGAGGGGGGTCAGGGTGTTCTTCAGGACGCTGATGCGGAGGAAGCGCTTGAGGATGATTTTGACGATGCCCAGGCTACCGTCCACGATAAAGACCAGCGCCGCCAGCAGGAAAGCAAAGGGATGGCCCGACTTGAGGGCCAGCACCGCCAGGAAAAAGCCCATGGCGCGGCTGCCGGCGTCCCCCATCAGGACGCTGGAAGGCTTGGCGTTGACCCACAGGTAGGCCAGCAGCGCGCCGGCAAAGACCACCGTACCGGTCAGATAGCTGCCCAGCTCGGCGCCGTACACCAGGGCAAAGGTGCCCATGCTGACCACCGCCAGGCTGGCGGACAGGCCGTCTACTCCGTCGGTGCAGTTGACCACGTTGATGCTG
>CAZEIG010000234.1:0-1677 GCA_964511805.1 uncultured Faecalibacterium sp. | reverse complement strand
AAGCTGGAGGGCGCCGTCATCGACCGAAACCCCGATTTCCAGATGAAAGGGCGGGACTACCTGCGCCGGATCGACTGGGGGAAGGGACGGTCAACGTCGCCGGCAGGGAGTACCCCCTGCGGGACACCAGCTTCCCCACCGTGGACCGGAACGCTCCCGCCGCCCTCAACAGGGACGAACAGATGGTCATCGACCGGCTGGTCGGCTCCTCCCGGCAGAGCGCCAAGCTCCAGCAGCACGTCCGCTTCCTCTACGCCAAGGGGAGCGTCTATCACATCGAGAACGGCAACCTGCTCTACCACGGGGCGGTGCCCATGACCGACAGGGGGACTTTTGCGTCGGCCCGGTTCGAGGGGCGGAGCTATGCCGGCCGCGCTCTGATGGACTACTGTGACGAGCGGGCCCGCCGCGGCTACTACGGGGCCGAGTAGAACGAGGCCCGCCAGAGCGGCCAGGATTTCCTCTGGTATCTCTGGTGCGGGCGGATGTCCCCCCTCTTTGGCCGCAGCGCCATGACTACCTTCGAGCGGATCTATGTGGCCGACCCCGCCACCCACACCGAGGTCAAGGACCCCTATTACACCTGGTACAACGAAGAGGCGGCCTGCCGCCGCATCCTGGCCGAGTTCGGCCTGCTGGGGTCCAGCCACATCGTCAACGGCCACGTCCCCGTCCGGGAGAAGAACGGCGAGAGTCCCATCAAGGGCGGCGGCCGGCTGATTGTCATCGACGGCGGCTTCTGCCGCGCCTACCACGAAAAGACTGGCATCGCCGGCTATACCTTGACCTATTCCAGCCGGGACATGACCCTGCGCACCCACCAGCCCTTCATCAGCGCCGAGAAGGCCATCAACGAGAACCTGGACATCGTCTCCCGGGAGAGCGTCCTCGAGCAGGAGAGCCGCCGCATTCTGGTGGAGGATGTGGATGAGGGCGAGACTTTGCGGGAGAAGGTCCACGACCTCAAGCAGCTGGTGGCCGCCTACCGGCTGGGCTGGATCAAGGAGACCGGCACTGAAGACAGGGTGTGGTAAGACGCCAGGGGGAAGCATTTCTGCCTTTGGTTATGTGCATTCTGTAAAAAATGGAGAAAAATCACGAATGAAAATAAAGAATCTGGGCAAAACAGAAAATAAGAGAAATCCCCGGGCCTGAAACTTTGCTTTTTTCAGAGAGTTGTGTATAATAAGATGAGCCGTGGGGGCAGTGCGTGTATGCGCCGCCCGCATATGCCGGCGCAGCCGGCAAGGGCCAGCAGGACCCTTTTGCAAATGGACACGGTGTGGGACGTCTATTGAATCTGCGGACCCATGAAGGAGATCATTACTTTGGAAAAATTTGTTATTACAGGCGGCAGGCCTCTGCAGGGCGAGGTCACGATTTCGGGCGCGAAAAATGCGGCTGTCGGCATCCTGCCGGCCACCATCCTGGCGGCGGGCGTCTGCGTCATCGAGAACCTGCCCAATATCAGCGACGTGTCCGTCAGCCTGAACATCCTCAGTGCACTGGGGGCCAGGGTGCGGATGCTCAGCCGAAACACATATGAAATCGACACCACCCATCTGGTCAGCACCAACGTGCCGGACGATCTGTCCCGCCAGATGCGTGCCAGTTATTATTTCCTCGGGGCGCTGCTCTCCCGCTTCGGGCGGGCGCAGGTCGCCATGCCCGGCGGCT
>CAZEIG010000233.1:0-1722 GCA_964511805.1 uncultured Faecalibacterium sp. | reverse complement strand
CGCCGTAGCTGGTCCGGCCCTCACAGCAGCGGACCAGGTCCACCGCCTGGTACACATCCTCCGTAAAGAGGTCGCTGTAGGACTTGAATTCGTCCATGGTCAGCTCCTCCAGGACCTTGTCTTTGGCGATGCAGTCGGCCACCATCTGGCCGGTCAGCTTGTAGGCGTCCCGGAAGGGCATCCCCTTCTTGGTCAGGTAGTCGGCGCAGTCGGTGGCGTTGATGAAGCCCTTGGCGGCTGCCCTGCGCATATTCTTGGGCAGGGTGCGCATGGTGTCCAGCATGGGAGTGATGGTGGTCAGGCAGAGGGAGAGGGTATCCACCGCGTCGAAGATGGCCTCCTTGTCCTCCTGCATATCCTTGTTGTATGCCAGGGGCAAACCCTTCATCATCACCAGCAGAGTGTTCAGGTCGCCGTAGACCCGGCCGGTCTTCCCCCGGATCAGCTCGGTGACGTCAGGGTTTTTCTTCTGGGGCATGATGGAAGAGCCGGTGGTGAAGGCGTCGTCCAGCTCAACGAACTTGAACTCCCAGCTGCACCAGAGGATGATCTCCTCCGACAGGCGGGACAGGTGCATCATGCAGGTGGAGATGGCCGCGGCCAGCTCGATGCAGAAGTCGCGGTCGGAGACGCCGTCCATGCTGTTGGGGCAAGGGGCCGCAAAGCCCAGCTTTTCAGCGGTAAAGTTCCGGTCCAGCGGGTAGGTGGTGCCGGCCAGCGCGCCCGAGCCCAGCGGGCACTGGCTGTCCATCCGGCGGGTGGCGTCGGCAAAGCGGCCGAGATCCCGCAGCAGCATCCAGGCGTAGGCCATCAGGGCGTGGCCGAAGGTGACCGGCTGGGCCCGCTGCAGGTGGGTGTAGCCCGGCATGACCGAGGCAGTGTTCTCCCCGGCCTTTTTGCAGATGACCCGGATCAGCCCGGCGATCAGTTCCTGCAGCCGGGCGCTCTCGTCCCGCAGGGTCAGCCGGATGTCCAGGGCCACCTGGTCGTTCCGGCTGCGGCCGGTGTGCAGCCGCTTGCCGGCGTCGCCGACCCGGGCGGTGAGGGTCTGTTCCACAAAGGTGTGGACGTCCTCGGCGTTGGGGTCGATCTCCAGCCGGCCGGCCGCTAGGTCATCGGCGATGGAGGCCAGGCCGTTCAGGATGGCCTCACAGTCGGCCTCCGAGATGATCCCCTGCCGGGCCAGCATGGCGGCATGGACGCCGCTGCCCTTCATATCCTGGGCGATCATCCGCTGGTCAAAGCGGATGGAAGAGTTGAAATCATTCACGCGGGAATCCACCGCCTTGGAAAAGCGGCCTTTCCAAAGTTGTTCAGCCATGGTCGGCTCCTTTCAAATATTGCAAATTCAACGGCCCTTTATAAAACGGCAAAGCCGCCGCAGGAAAGACGCCTCCTGCGGCGGTGCCGCCAGCACTGCTGCCGGTCTTGGGGTCGTACCTTCGCCCGGAAAGTGTGATAACGGGCAGAAGGGGAAGAAAGCTCGGTTCTTCTCAGTCTTTCGGCCAGTTCTTGGAGAGCTTGGCGCGCTCCTTGATGGACAGGCCGAACAGGTTGATGAAGCCTGCGGCGTCGGCCTGGTTGTAGTCCTCATCCTCGCCGAAGGAAGCGGTCTGCTCGTCGTAGAGGGTGTAGGGGGAGGTGACGCCGGCGTTGATCATGTTGCCCTTGTAGAGCTTGAGCTTAACGTCGCCGGTGACGGTCTTCTCCAGGCTGTCGGCG
>CAZEIG010000232.1:0-1727 GCA_964511805.1 uncultured Faecalibacterium sp. | reverse complement strand
CGCTCCATATCCAGGCGGGTGACGGCAAAGGACACATCATCCTTCTTTCCGGGCATCCGGTAGTCGTAGCAGGAGTGGGCTACCGCATTGACTCCATTGGCGAGCCGGACATAGACCACGCCTTTATGAACATCGGTGACCTTTCCGGCGTACTTGCCCTGGATGCGGCACTTCTGCAGGTTGTCCCGGTCAGTGTTTTCCGAAGTACTCTTGATGTCGGCCCGGATACCCAGGTCCTCCAGGCTGTTGCGCCGTACACTGAGGATGCGGACCAGCACTTCATCGCCCACAGCAAACCGCTCATGGGCGTCGCCGATCCAGTCCCAGGCAAGATCGCGGGCCAAAATCGAACACTCCACCCCAAACACCTCCACACGGACGACCTTTTCCGCCACAGCGATGACCCTGGCCTGGACAATGCGGCCCTCGTAGACGCGGTACATCCCATCCGGGTCCAAATCGAAATAGAAGGTCTGGCGCTTGCGCATCATGGCCTCCCGGCGGCTGGCTACCACGCTGCGGGTCTTGGAGTCAATGCCCCGCACCACAAAGTCAATGTCGGCGCCCAGCATATTCCCCAGGATCTTGTTCTGGCGCAGCATCAGGTCAGTGTATTCCTGGCCGGAGGGGCTGCGGCCCAGATTGATCATCATTTCCTTCAGGGGGATGATGATGCGGAATCCCTTGTAGTCCACCACAGCCACCGTCTTGCGGTTGTCCAGCTGCTCAATGCCGCCCAGCTTGCCGGTGAGGATGCGGCGGGTGCGGTAGGCGTTGTGGATCTCATGCCAGATGATGTCCTCACGGTCTTCCTGCGTCTCCACATCTTCCCGGCTGCGGATGGTCAGGATTGAAGGCTCACTGCGGCGGGGAGCGGCGGTGCGTCTGGGAGTAGAAGCAGGAGCGGGGGCGGCCTCTGCCAGCGGTTCGGCCAGCGAGGCAGGAGCTTCTGCCGCAGCCGCTTCACTATCATCAGACGGCACATCTTCCTCAGCGGGAGCCATCGGCTCAGGAGGCTCTGCTTCTGCGGTGATTTCTTCCACCGGGGCCGTACTCTCGGCCGGCGCGGTCTTTTTCCTGCGGGTGGCCCGCTTGGGCTTGGGCGGTTCCGGTTCCTCAGCCGCTTCAGAAACAGGCTCACCGGGGACATCGGCCGCACCATCATCAGCGGGAACAGCAGAGGCATCTTCGCCATCATCACTGCCGGGGGCGTCCATCAGAGCAGCGGTGTCGTCCTCGCCGGGGAGGGCGTCTGCCGCCGCAGTATCGGCAGCTGCCGTACCAAACATCTCGCTCTCGGTGAGTTCCGGGAGGGCGCCGCCATCCTCCGTAGGGGCAGCATCTTCATCAGTCTGGTCCATAGAGGCCAGCAGCTCATTCAAATCGCCGCCATCAGAAGGCGCCGCCATATCAGCCTGCGCTTCATCAGGGGGCGGAGTGTTCTCCACGGGAACCGTGGTCTCAGGAGCGGAATTTTCCTGCTCCAGCAATTCCTTTTTCTTGGTTGCCATAAGTAAAAACCTCCTATGTTGTGAATTTAAGAAAGGATCGAGTCCTTATCTGTGGTGATGATCCCGTCTGCGGCCTCAGCAGAAGGTGCCGGAGCTGCCTGCTTGGCGCCGGCGGGTGTGCCGGCTGCCTTGGGCTTTCTCTTTGCCGGCTTTTTGGGGGCGGTTCCCTGCGGCTTGGGGGCCGGGGACGGTGCGGCGGCAGGCTTCGGCTGCGCC
>CAZEIG010000231.1:0-1758 GCA_964511805.1 uncultured Faecalibacterium sp. | reverse complement strand
AGATCTCCGGCGTGGTGACCGAACTGCAGAACGCCCTGGCCTGCGCGGCCCGGGTCTTTGCCCTGCTGGACGCCGAGCCCCAGCCCCCCGAGGCCGACCACGCCGTCACCCTGGTCTCCGACGGTCGGGTCGGCCTGGAGCACGTCTCCTTCCGCTACCTGCCCGACCGCCCCCTGATCGAGGACTTCAACCTCGACGTCAAGCCGGGCCAGCGGATCGCCATCGTCGGCCCCACCGGCTGCGGCAAGACCACCCTCATCAACCTGCTGATGCGGTTCTATGACGTGGACAAGGGCCGGATCACGGTGGCGGGCACCGACATCCGGCAGGCCACCCGGGCCTCCCTGCGGGGCAGCTACGGGATGGTCCTACAGGACACCTGGCTGCGGGCCGGCACCGTCCGGGAGAACATCGCCTACGGCAAGCCGGACGCCACCGACGAGGAGATCGTCGCCGCGGCCAAGGCCGCCCACGCCCACAGCTTCATCTGCCGCCTGCCCGACAGCTACGACACCGTCATCGCCGAGAACGGCGGCAACATCAGCCAGGGCCAAAAGCAGCTGCTCTGCATCGCCCGGGTGATGCTCTGCCTGCCGCCCATGCTGATTTTGGACGAGGCCACCAGCTCGATCGACACCCGCACCGAGGTGCGGATCCAGAAGGCCTTCGCCCGGATGATGGAGGGCCGCACCAGCTTCATCGTCGCCCACCGGCTGTCCACCATCCGCGAGGCCAACGTCATCCTGGTGATGCGGGACGGCCAAATCGTTGAACAGGGCAGCCACGACACCCTGCTGGCCAAGGGCGGCTTCTACGCCAAACTCTACAACAGCCAGTTCGAAGGAATCGAGTAAGAAAACCCCACCGTCTGAACACAACCCCCGGCCACGAAGCCGGGGGCTTTTTGTTGCGGGAAGGTTTGGGTAGTGTTTTCACTTTTTTAACACTTTATCCAAGACAGTGCCACATGGCAGGACTACACTGTGTATATCAGCAAGATGTACGGCAACGTACAATCAGTGTATAAATCCAGAGGAGGAGACTGTCATGAAAGAAGTCAAATCACCCAAGAAGCCTCTGATCTACTATTATGTGCTGGTGCTGGCCATCCTGTTCCTCTTCAACCTGCTGGTGACTCCCATGCTGGCGGACCAGGCGGTCATCGAGACCGACTACGGCACCTTTATGGATATGATCGAGGACGGGGACATTGGCCAGGTGGCCATCACCGACAGCGAGATCACCTTCACCGACAAAGACGGCACCGCCATCTACCAGACCGGCGCCATGTACGACCCCACTCTGGCCGAGCGGCTCCACGACGCCGGTGCGGTCTTTGCGCAGGAGGTGGGGGACAGCGGCTCGCCCATCCTGAGCTTTCTGCTCTCCTTTGTCCTGCCGCTGGTCATCTTCATCGGCCTGGGGCAGTATATGAGCAAAAAGATGATGGAGCAGATGGGCGGCAAAAACTCCATGTCCTTCGGGATGGGCAAGTCAAACGCCCGGGTCTACGTCCAGTCCTCCGACGGCATCCGCTTCTCGGATGTGGCCGGTGAGGACGAGGCCAAGGAGAATCTGGCCGAGATCGTCGACTACCTCCACAATCCCAAAAAGTACACCGACGTGGGCGCTTCGATGCCTAAGGGCGTGCTGCTGGTGGGCCCTCCGGGCACCGGCAAAACCATGCTGGCCAAGGCCGTCGCCGGCGAGGCCAGCGTACCCTTCTTCTCCATCTCGGGCTCTGAGTTCGTCGAGATG
>CAZEIG010000230.1:0-1774 GCA_964511805.1 uncultured Faecalibacterium sp. | reverse complement strand
AAAATTGCTTGACAAGGCCACATTTGTGTGGTAGAATATTTGTGCTGTTTTTAAGACAGCAGGCGCTGGAGTCCAGTGTAAAGTGTATCCGCCTGCCGAGAAACGCGTAACGTTGTTTTATGCCTCTCTCTCGGCCTGTGTGCGCGGGAGAGAGGCTTTTTCTATGGTTCCGGCTTCCGATGTAGTTTTGAAACGAGGTGAAACCGAAATGCCCAGTGCAAAGATTCTTTCTGAAAAGCAGGCATATGTCGCTGATCTGAAGGCAAAGTTCGAAAATGCGGTTTCTGGCTGTGTGGTCGCTTACGGCGGCATCAACGTCGAAAATGACACCAAGCTGCGCAAGGAGCTGCGCGAGGCCGGCGTCGAGTATATGGTCGTCAAGAACACCACGCTCCGTCTGGCTGTCAAGGGCACCGCGGTCGAGGGCCTGACCGCCAACTTCACCGGCGACACCGCCGTGGCCTTCTCCACCGAGGAGGATCCCATGGCCGCTGCCCGCATCCTGTGCAAGTACCAGGATGGCGATCGTTCCAAGAAGTTCGTCGTCAAGGGCGGCTTCCTGGAGGGCAAGGTCCTGGACGCTGCCGAGACCAACGCCATCGCCAAGCTGCCCGGCCGCGAAGGTATGCTGTCCATGTTCGCAGGTGCGCTCACCAGCACCCTGTCGGGCCTGGCCGTTGCCATGCAGGCGTATGTCGACAAGCAGGAGGAGCCCGCTGCCTAACGGTGCGCCGGCTGCTGCCTGACACAAACCGCTTATCAACGCTGATGCAACAAAAATCAACTGAAATTGGAGGGTTAATACCATGGCTTCCGAGAAGATTACTGCTATTATCGAGTCCGTCAAGGGTCTGTCCGTCCTGGAGCTGAAGGAGCTCATCGATGCTTACTGCGAGGAGTTTGGCGTTTCCGCTGTTGCCGCTGCCGCTCCCGCCGCTGCCGCCGCTGCTGCTCCCGCTGAGGAGGAGAAGACCGAGTTCGACGTCATCCTGTCTGATGTTGGCGCCACCAAGATGCAGGTCATCAAGGTCGTGAAGGAGATCACCGGCCTGGGCCTGAAGGAGGCTAAGGCTATCGTCGACGGCGCTCCCAAGGCCATCAAGGAGAAGGCTTCCAAGGCTGACGCCGAGGACATCAAGAAGAAGCTGGAGGATGTCGGCGCTAAGGTCGAGATCAAGTAAGTTTCTGCCTCGAAACAAAAACTTCAAGCAGGGTGCTCCCACGCGGGGCGCCCTGCTTTTTTGTGCCCCGGATCGGTTGCATTTGTCGATACTGTGTGTTAAAATTGAGCCAGAAAACCCGCAAGGAGGCAATGGCTATGAGCAATAAAGAAAAGGTCATTGCTCTGCTGGACAGCGTCCCGGAGTACAAGATGGGGTATGTCCTGGCCTATTTGCAGGGGCTGACCGCCGACGAGGAGGACGCCGCCGCCTACTGTGAACGGCTGTGGCAGGACTACCAGAACGACCCCGACTCTGCCAAAGATGAGAAATACACCCTGGAGGACTGCAAGAAGGAATGGGGTCTGGCTTGATGTACCGGGTCGTCATCAAGAAAAGGGCCAAAAAATTCATCGAATATGCCCTTTATGAGAGACAGTGAAAAAATAAACTATCATCTATGAAGGGAGCAATTCTATGTCACACAAAAGTAAGCTAAGGCAATACCGCCCAAAAAAGTCAAGCGCAGCACAGCCGAAAGTGATATAATAAAGACATGGATAAGCAAATGACAATGTCTGCGCTGAGCGATGAGCTGGCGCAGGTACGGACCA
>CAZEIG010000229.1:0-1785 GCA_964511805.1 uncultured Faecalibacterium sp. | reverse complement strand
GAGAGCATCGAGGTGGTCATCGCCGGCTACCAGAAGAAGAACGCCATCCTCACCGACCAGGAGAAGAAGGTTGTGGCCTACCACGAAATCGGCCACGCCCTGGTGGCCGCCCTGCAGACCAACTCGGCCCCCGTCCAGAAGATCACCATTATCCCCCGCACTTCGGGTGCGCTGGGCTACACCATGCAGGTGGATCAGAACGACAAGAACCTGCTGACCAAGGAGGAGCTTGAGAACAAGATCGCCACCCTGACCGGCGGCCGTGCGGCCGAGGAGATCGTCTTTGGGCAGATCACCACTGGCGCCTCCAACGATATCGAGCAGGCCACCAAGCTGGCCCGCGCCATGATCACCCGCTACGGGATGAGCGACGAGTTCGGGATGGTCGCCCTTGAGACGGTGAGCAACCAGTATCTGGGCGGGGACACCTCCCTGGCCTGTTCGGCCGACACCCAGAAGGTCATCGACCAGAAGGTGGTGGACCTGATCAAGGTCCAACACGACAAGGCCCGGAAGATCCTCGAGGCCAACCGCCCCGCCCTGGACCGGCTGGCCCAGTACCTCTACGAGAAGGAGACCATCACCGGCGAGGAGTTCATGACCATGCTGCATGAAGTGCAGAAAGGGGGCACGACAGAATGAGAGGTATGCCCAGGCGCTCCGGCTTTGGCTGGGGCCAGTTCATCATCGGCGTCTGCCTGATCCTGCTCGGCTTCTTCACCTTCCTGCGGCCCAGCACCATCTTCACCGGCATGGCCGTCATCTACGGTATCATGGCGGTCATCACCGGCATCAGCGACATCATCTTTTACATCAAAGAGGCACGGTTCACCGGCATCGGGCCGGGCATCGCTCTTGTCTCAGGCATCCTGAGCATGATGACCGGCATCACCCTGCTGGCCTACCCCGGCATGGGCAGCTGGCTGGTGAACATCCTCTTCCCCTTCTGGTTCATCACCCACTGCATCTCCCGGCTGACCCACCTCAACCTGATCCGGTTCACGGCGGGCAGCTTCTACTACTGGTTCACCCTCATCGTCAACATCCTGGGGGTGGTGTTCGGCTTCATGATGCTCTTCATGCCCTTCATCACCTACTTCACGGCGGGCTACTTCATCGCCTTCTACCTCATCGTCTTCGGCATTGACTGCATCGTCATGAGCTTCACCAACATGGGCTCGCGCTGGTAAAAGCGCCGCACTGCAAATAAACAGGACCCCCGGGCCTGCAAAGTCCGGGGGTCCTGTTGTCGCTACAGGCTGTCCACGACGGTGGGTTCGGGCGGGAGCAGCAGGGCGAAAAGCCTGCCGGCGATAGGATGGCCCGGTTGACCGCGGCTGCCATCAGGTCCTTTTCGGGCTGACCGGGGTTGGCGGCCTCTTCGGCCGCATCGGCCCGGAAGGTGATCTTCCAGGCACCGGGCTCCCCCTGGTAGAGATGTTCCAGGATCATCCGTTTCCCCTCCCCTCAGAGCACCGCCAGCAGCAGGGCCAAGACCAGCAGGGCCGCCGCCAGCGCGTAATAGACCACTTCGGCGCCCAGCACCGAAGTTGCCCCGCGCAGAATGCAGCAAAATCGGCCCAAAATTTGTCAAAAAAATTCCGCTTCAGCTGTTGACATTTCCCGCCGGACGCGCTATAATATACAGTGTTCTGGGCAGCGGCCCCGAACAAAAAAGGGAATATGAGCGGGTATGGCGGAATTGGCAGACGCGTTAGATTCAGGTTCTAATCGGGGCAACTCGGTGGAGGTTCAAGTCCTCTTATCCGCACCAGAGCGAGCACA
>CAZEIG010000228.1:0-1797 GCA_964511805.1 uncultured Faecalibacterium sp. | reverse complement strand
TTTCGCAGACGCTTTGTGAAGGTTTTGTGGAAAATTGTGGGGATTGTATAATTTTTGTTTTGGCCCTCTCAGTCTCGCCGCGCTTTGCCTGGCTCTCCATTTAGCCCTCTATGACTGAGAGGGTCTTATGCGCGCTGTCCGGGCAGGCTCAGACAGCCCGCTTCCACCGGCGCATGACGCCGACGCCCAGGGCATAGGGGCCGGCGTGGACCGCGATGGTCGCGCCGATCTGGAGCAGGCCAACCTCGCAGGCGCTGGCGGGGTATTTGGCCCGCAGGGCGGCGCGGAGCTGCATCCAGAAGCGGCGGCCCTCCTCGGCGTCGTAGCCGTAGCCGACGATGATGTGGTAGTCGTCGGGGTCGGCGTTCCGCTCGGCCAGGTAGCCCAGCAGCTGCTCGATGGCCTTCTCCATGCTCTTCTGGCGGCCGCGGGCCATCCCGCCCGAGAAGATCTCCCCCTCGGCGAAGTGGATCATCGGCTTAACGTTGAGGAAATTGGCCGCCAGGCCGGTCACCTTGCCGATCCGGCCGCCCTTGATGAGGTAGTCCAGGTTGCCCACCGTGAAGAAGATCTGGTTGGTGGGGCGGGTGCCCTCCAGCCAGGTCAGCGTCTCGGCCAGGGAACAGCCGGCGTCCCGCATGGCGGCGGCGTTCTCGACGGTGGCGGCCTCGCTGACGGTGGCCGCGGCGGTGTCCACCACCTCGATGACGGCGTCGGGGTAGTCCTCCAGCACCAGGTCCCGGGCGTTCCGGGCGCTGCCCACCCCGCCGCTCATCTTGCCGGTGAAGCAGAGGCAGAGCACCGGGCGGCCGGCCGCCGCCCTCTCCCGGAAGAGCTTCTCAAAGTCCTCCACCGAGGGCAGGCTGGTCTTGGGCAGGGCGTCGGGCCTGTCCACCATGAACTGGTAGAAGTCCCGGACGGCGATCTCCTCCCCTTCTTTCAGGTAGTGCTCGCCGTCGGTGGAGAGGTAAAAGGGCACCACCGTCAGGCGCAGCTTCTGTGCCGTCTCCTGCGGCAGGTCGCAGGCGCTGTCTGTGATGATATCGAACATAAAAAATCCCCCCGTATATCAAAAAGCCCGGCGCACAGGATGCACGCCGGGCTGTGGTTCCATCAGGCAGACGGTCAGATGCCGGTGCGGTGGATGTAAGCCTCCCGCTCGGCGCCCACCGAGATGTAGGTGATCTTGCAGCCGACGGCCTTTTCCAGATAGAGGACATAGTCCCGGGCCGCGGCGGGCAGATCCTCCCAGCGGCGGACGCCGGTGATGTCGCAGTGCCAGCCCGGCAGGTACTCTACCACCGGCTTGGCAGTGTCGAGGGCCTTCCCCATCGGGAAGCGGGTGGTGGTGCTGCCGTCCTCCAGGGCGTAGGCGGTCACCACCGGCACCTGCTCCATATAATCCAGCACGTCCAGCAGGGTCAGGGCCACCTCGTCGCAGCCCTGGCAGGAGACGCCGTACCGACTGGCCACCAGGTCCACCGGCCCGACCCGGCGGGGCCGCCCGGTGGCGGCGCCGTACTCATGGCCGGCCTCCCGCAGGAAGTGCTTTTCCTCCTCGGTCATGGCCAGCTCGGCGGTGAAGGGGCCGTCCCCCACGCAGGAGGAGTAGGCCTTCATGATGCCGATGGACCAGTCCAGCTTCCGGCCGGGGATCCCCGCGCCGATGGGGGCGTAAGCCCCGATGACGTTGGAGGAGGTGGTGTAGGGGTAGATGCCGAAATCCACGTCCCGCAGCGCCCCCAGCTGGGCCTCGAAGAGGATCTTCTTGCCGGCGCGGTCGGCCTCGTCCAGCCA
>CAZEIG010000227.1:0-1814 GCA_964511805.1 uncultured Faecalibacterium sp. | reverse complement strand
GCTTTTGTAAAGTTTTTGAAACTGCTTCACGATATTTTATGGGATTGCTCTGGGGGCGGGTTGATGGGGACTGTGCCTGTAGCCCCCCTCAGTCACCTAGGGAGCAAATCAACCCCAACATTCCAAGGAGGTACTACCATGAACCATCAACCTGTTATCCCGCATGCGTTTTGGAGCGGGGACTGTTTCGACGCTTACCGCTGGATGGGGCGCATCCGGCCAGCGGGCCTGACGGCGCGGAGGGCTGGCGCTTTCTGTTCTGGGCACCGGGGGGCCAGGGCGGTGAGCCTCTGCGGGGACTTCAACGACTGGCAGGGCCTGCCGATGGAACGGTCGGAGGCGGGGTTCTGGTCCGCCTTCGTCCCCGGGCTGGACGAGGGGGAGCGGTATATGTACCGGGTCACCGGGGCGGACGGCTCGGTGCAGGACCACGCCGACCCCTACGCCTTCGCCGCCGATCTGCGGCCCGGCACCGCCAGCCGTCTGGCGAGGCTGGACTTCGCCTTCGACGACGGGGCCTGGATGGCCCGGCGAGACAAGTGCCGGGGCCTCCCCCTGAACATCTACGAACTCCACGCCGGCAGTTGGAGGCAGAAGCCCGGCGGCGATGACGACGGCAACGCCGGCCCGGCGCGCTGGTACGACTACGAGGCCCTTGCCCGGGAGCTGATCCCCTGGGTGAAGGAGCACGGCTTCACCCACATCGAGCTGCTGCCCCTGGCCGAGCACCCCTTCGACGGCAGTTGGGGCTACCAGACCACCGGCTACTTCGCACCCACCAGCCGGTACGGCAGCCCGGCGCAGTTCGCGGCCTTTGTCAACGCCTGCCACCGGATGGGCGTCGGGGTCATCATGGACTTTGTGCCGGTCCACTTTGCCGTCGACCCCTGGGCCCTGGCCAGGCTGGACGGCGCCTTCCTCTACGAGTACGACAGCGACGTCGGCCAGAGCGAGTGGGGCAGCTGCAACTTCAACTACTACCGGGGGGAGATACGCAGCTTCCTGAACAGCGCCGCCGCCCTCTGGATGGAAGTCTACCACTGCGACGGCCTCCGGATGGATGCCGTCAGCCGGGCGATCTACTGGCTGGGCGACCCCGCCCGCGGGGTCAACCAGGGGGCGGTGGACTTCCTCCGCCGGCTCAACCACGGGCTGAACCAGCGCTGGCCCACCGGCATCTACATCGCCGAGGACTCCACCAACTACCTCAAGATGACCGCCCCCACCCGCTACGACGGGGTCGGCTTTGACGAGTAGCTAGACCAACCCATCAAATCCTCGAAATAATGTCGATAACTCGCTAGATTTTAGCGATTTCACCATTCGTTTGTGTAGGAAATGTCAAGGAATACCCTACATCCAAATACGTTTGATATCCCAAAAATGCATACCCTAATCCTACATAGCGCAATCAATTCCCTTTAAGCTCGTTCATTGTTGCGTCACCAGCGATTGCAGCAGAAGTAAAGGAATTATTCTTCCACCAAGCAATCAGGCCAGTGATCACAGTCAGGCCAACAGTGACAAGACTCTCGATCTGCTCATTTTCAATCGGCAGAGGAGAATGGCCCGTAGCGCTCAGAATCTGATTGATCAGGGCAAGAAAGAAGCACAGGGTTCGAACGATAGTAGAGGCTGTTACTCCACCAAAGAGCTTGCTGAAAAGCGATTTGATAGTGTCAATCATTGCTGTCTTCCTTTCTAGAAATGGCTTTATAAATCCATTTTGATTTGATTTGCCGTTTCTTTAATAAAAGAAAAGAGAGGCCAGCTCGTTAAAGCCAGCCTCTCGGTACGGACCTTACTATTTATAA
>CAZEIG010000226.1:0-1847 GCA_964511805.1 uncultured Faecalibacterium sp. | reverse complement strand
GATCTGCTGGACGAACTGGAGAGCAATGGCGCGTTCTATTGATGCTTCGCGCAGCTCCGGCGAGGGGGCCCGCCAGGCCCGCGGCTTTATCCCGCCCCAGGACGACAAAGAGCGCTTCCTGATGCGCCACATTGAGGACCTGGCCCGCACGGCCGAGGCCCGGGGCATCCCGCGGTATTCGTCTTTCCTCAGCGACCGGGAGCAGGTCCTGGCAAAGGCGGCCCTGTCCAAGGCGGGGTGCGGCTGCTGGCACTTTGAGGGCGGCTACCCGGACGCCGAGCGGCAGATCGCGGCCATCGAGCCAGAAGGCAGCTGGACCGACAGCCCGCTGACCTGCCGCGCCGCCCCCGGCGCAGCCCTGCCTGCCCACAAGGACTATCTGGGCAGCCTGATGGGGCTGGCGCTCCGGCGGGAGGCGCTGGGGGACATCGTCCTGCCCGAGGGCGAGCCCGGCACGGCCTATGTTTTTGCGCTGGCGCCTGCGGCCCGGCTGATCTGTGAAGAACTCTGCCAGGTGGGCCGCGCCGAAGTCAGCTGTGCGCCCCAGCCGCTGGATCAGCTGCCCGGCCTTGCGCCAGGGGAGCGGGTGCTGCGGACGACGGCCGTCTCCTCCCTGCGGCTGGATGCGGTGCTTGCCGCCATGCTGCATTGCAGCAGAGGGGACGCAGCCGCCCTGATCGAGGCGGGCCGGGTGGAGATCAACCATCTGCCCACCGAAAACGTCCACGCCCCGGTCTACGAGGGGGATATCTTTACGGTCCGGGGCAGGGGACGTTTCGCCCTGACCGCCCTGCCGGGCAAAACGCGGAAGGACCGCCAGATCGTCGCGTTCTTCCAGTATTAGAAAATGTCAAAATGAAATGACAGGAGGAAATCAGTATGCTGACACCGCAGGATGTACATGCTGTCCAGTTTGAAAAAAGTTTCCGCGGCTATCGGATCGAGGACGTAGACCGGTTTCTGGACCGGATCGAAGAACAGCTCAAGGACAGCGCCGCCGAGGCCGAGCGGCTGCAAAAGCAGATCGATGAGCTCCGCAGCGAGAACCAGCGCCTCACCAAAGAGACCGAGGGTTACCGCGCCGACGGCGAGATCATGAAGTCCGCCCTCATCAACGCCCAGCGGATCGGCGAGAACGTCATCCGCGAGGCCAACCAGAAGGCGGAGGACATCATCCATAAGGCCAACCTCCGGGGCGACGACATCATCCGGGACGCCAACGACCTGCTGCAGAAGGCCACCGAGCGAGCCGACGAGATCGTCCGTGAGGCCAGCGACCAGCGGGTGATGGAAGAGCGGGAGTACGAGCGGGTCCGGCTGGAGGTCACCCGCTTCAAGGCGGACGTCCTCAACCTCTACCGCAGCCATGTGGAGTCCCTCAGCCGCCTGCCCGAGTACACCCCCGAGGCGGCCCCCGCCCCTGCCGGGGAGGAAGAGGCGTCCCAGCCCGAAGAGGCCGACGCGCCGGAAGAGGACAGCGCCGGCGACGCCGATGCTGAGGAGGAGCCGTCCGCCCCCGACCAGCAGAGTGAGGACTTCTGGAGCAAGGACGAAAGCGAGCTGAAAGGTCCCGAGCCCAAGCCCGCCGACGTCGACTATTCAGCCTTCCAGGGCATCCAGTTCAGCAAATAACGATCGCCCCCCCTGCGTCGCCGGCGCCCTTTGCTTTCCGCTGTGCCGGCGCTTTTCTGCGGCCCTGTGCGGGGCCGCGTGCAAGAGAAAGAAATTTTGAGGAGTGTGGAACCAGTGCCTAAGACCAAATCCCAATACGACAGTACCCTGCATCTGCCCAAGACCCACGGCGACCTCCGAGACGTACACCCTAACCCTGCGCCTCCCACGCCGGC
>CAZEIG010000225.1:0-1862 GCA_964511805.1 uncultured Faecalibacterium sp. | reverse complement strand
GGAACTGGTTTGCTTGTTCTGGATGTTGTTGATATTTGGTGGGATTGCTCTAAAACAGAACCGCACACAGACCAAAGGCCGCAGCCGGTGACGCTGCGGCCTTTCATGTTCGGTTTCAGTTGCCGGTATAGCCCAGGGTGGCGGCCATCACGGCCTTGATGGTGTGCATCCGGTTTTCGGCCTCGTCAAAGACGATGCTCTGGGGGCCTTCGAACACCTCGTCGGTGACCTCCATCGCATCCCGGCCGAAGCGCTCCCCCATCTCCTTCCCGATGATCGTCTTGTGGTCGTGGAAGGCGGGCAGGCAGTGCATAAAGACGGCCTGGGGGCCGGCGGCTTCCATCCGGGCGGAGTTGATCTGGTAGGGGGCCAGGTCGGCGATCCGCTCGGCCCAGACCTCCACCGGCTCGCCCATCGAGACCCAGACGTCGGTGTAGAGGACGTCGGCCCCGGCGGCGGCTTCCATCGGGTCCTCGGTGAAGCGGATGGTGGCCCCGGTTTCGGCTGCGATGGCCTGGCACTGGTCCACCCGGGCCGGGTCCGGCCAGTACTTTTGGGGGGCGCAGGCGGTGAAGTGGAGCCCCATTTTGGCGCTGCCCACCATCAGGCTGTTCCCCATGTTGTACCGCGCGTCCCCGAAGTAGACCAGGTTGATCCCTTTCAGCCGGCCGAAGTGCTCCTGGATGGTCAAAAAGTCGGCCAGGATCTGGGTGGGGTGGAATTCGTTGGTCAGGCCGTTCCAGACCGGGACGCCGGTGTATTTGGCCAGCTCCTCCACGATCTCCTGGCCGTAGCCGCGGTACTCGATGCCGTCGAACATCCGGCCCAGCACCCGGGCGGTGTCGGCGATCGACTCCTTCTTCCCGATCTGGCTGCCGGAGGGGTCGAGGTAGGTCACTTCCATCCCCAGGTCGTGGGCCGCCACCTCAAAGCTGCAGCGGGTCCGGGTGGAGGTCTTTTCAAAGATCAAGGCGATGTTCCTGCCCCGCAGTGCATCATGGCGGACGCCCGCCTTCTTTTTGGCTTTCAGGTCCGCGGCCAGGCGCAGCAGCGCGCCGATCTCCTCGGGGGTGTAGTCAAGCAGCTTGAGAAAACTGCGGTTTTTGAGATCCACGGGATATTCTCCTTTCATCTTTGCATATATTCCATCTATATGCGCTTTGCTCGCATAAATATGCGTACATTATACGCCGCCCGCCGCCCTCTTGTCAAGCTCACAAGGTAAAGCTGACCTGCCGGCCGCTGGCGTGGTAGGCCGTCAGGCGGACGCCCGCCTTTTTCAGCATGAAGCGGGCCGCCACGCTCGAGTCGCTGTCGTGGTACTTGTCGCCGTAGTAGACGATCTCTGCAATGCCCGCCTGGATGATGGCCTTGGCGCACTCGTTGCAGGGGAAGAGGGTCACATAGACCCGCGCCCCCTTGAGGTTGTTGTGGGCGCTGTTGAGGATGGCGTTCAGCTCGGCATGGCAGACGTACATATACTTGGTGTCGAGGGGGGCGCCCTCCCGCTCCCAGGGCATGGCGTCGTCGTCGCAGCCGATGGGCATCCCGTTGTAGCCCAGGGAGAGGATCTTGTTCTCAGGGCTGACAATGCAGGCCCCCACCTGGCTGTTCGGGTCCTTGGAACGCATGGCGCTCAGCAGCGCAATCCCCATAAAATATTCGTCCCAGTTGATGTAGTCGCTCCGTTTCATAGGCCGGCCTCCCCACGTTTTTCTTGTAGTATACCGTATCAACGACCAAAAAACAATCTCCAACCGCCGCCATTTGGCCCGACTGACAAAATGCACAAAACCGCGGCGGGAAGTTTGGCGGGTAAAAAGCAGAACAAAACATTTCAAATTGCAGCCAATTGTGGTATT
>CAZEIG010000224.1:0-1862 GCA_964511805.1 uncultured Faecalibacterium sp. | reverse complement strand
CGATGAACCGCTCATAGTGCCCCAGGTCCAGGTCGGTCTCGGTGCCGTCGTCGGTGACAAAGACCTCGCCGTGCTGCAGGGGACTCATGGTGCCGGGGTCCACGTTGACATAGGGGTCCAGCTTCTGGCTGGCCACCTTCAGGCCGCGGCACTTAAGCAGGCGGCCCAGAGATGCCGCAGTGATCCCCTTGCCCAGGCCGGAGACCACGCCGCCGGTTACAAAGATGTATTTCGTCGCCATAAAATCGGTTCCTCCATTTGCTCCGGGCCGGCCCGGATGCACCATAAAAGCAAAAGGTGCGCGGTGACCCCCGCACACCCTTTGCCAAGAATCATACATTCTCTATTATACACGCTGCGGGGCAAAAAAGCAAATTTCAAATGCAAAATTTGGCCAACACGGTGGGGATGCATTCTAATGTGGACACCCCTCAGTCACCTGCGGTGGCAGCTCCCCTTAAAAACGTCCCGCCTCTCCTTTGCGGAGAGGCGGGGCGTTTTGTGATGTGTGTGGGATTACAGCTCGTCGTCTGTGCCTTCCAGCGCGTCGATGACCTCCTGGGCCACCTCAGCGCGGTCACGGCGGGTGTCCATCGACTGCTTTTCAATGTAGCGGTGGGCCTCGGCCTCGGTCATATGGCGGCGCTCGATCAGAAGGCACTTGGCCCGGCTGACCAGCCGCAGCTGGGCCAGCTTGGCCTGGATGCGGTCGTTCTCATGCCGCAGCCGCTGCAGCCGGTGGTTGCTGGCCGCCGCCATGTGGACCACCTGCAAAAACAGCGCCCCCGAAAAGGGCTTGCCGACCACCAGCACACCCTGGGCGTTCATGGGGGCCATCAGCTGGTCGCAGGCAGCCGCCTTGGCCAGAAGGATCACCCCGGCGTCGGTCTGCTCGACGGCGCTGGCGCAGAGCTCGTGCCCGAACTCGTCGGGCAGAGGCGCGTTGACTACGATCAGCTCAAAATCGGCCTCCAGCATCCGGCGGCGCGCCTCGGTGCCGCTGGGGACAATGACCGGCCGGGTGTAGCCCAGTTCGGTCAGACGGGCGGACAGATATTCGTTGGAGCTGGCGCCCGCGCTGACAATCATCGCTCGTCCCATGATACCCCTCCTCTCTCCACGGGTCCCATGGCCGGATCAAATGGCGCAGAAATAGCGCGCCCGCTCGAACTCGGCCGGGTCGGCGGCATCCTGCAGCTCGGCGCAGCGGCGGAGCTGCTCGTCAAAATACCGCTGGGCCAGCCCCTCGGGCAGGTACTTGGCCAGGAAGGCGCTCTCCCGGGCGGCGTCCACCGCCTCTTTCAGGGTGGTGGGCAGCATCTCGAGGTTCAGGCCGGCGGCCTGTTCGGGGGGCAGCCCGAAGAGGTTGCGGTTGACGGGGGCGCACAGCTCCATCCGGTTCTCGATGCCGTCCAGCCCCGCCGCCAGCACCAGCCCGAAGGCAAGGTAGGGGTTGCAGGCGGGGTCGGGACTGCGCAACTCCATCCGGCAGTTGTCCCCCTGGACCGCCGGGATCCGGACCAGCTGGCTGCGGTTCTGACGGCTCCAGCTGACATAGCGGGGGGCCTCGTCGCAGCCGAAGCGGAGGTAGCTGTTGGGCAGAGGGTTGGTGAAGGCGGTCAGCTCCCGGCTGTGGGCCAACACCCCCGCCATAAAACTGCCGGCGATGCTGTCGGGGGCGATGTCCCCTTCAAAGAGGTTCCGCCCGTCCATATAGAGAGAGATGTTGACGTGGAGGCCGCTGCCGGCCTGTCCGGCCAGGGGTTTGGGCAGGAAGCTGGCATGGAGGCCGCTGCGCCCGGCGATGGCCCGGACGATCTGCTTGAACATCATGACGTTGTCGGCGGTCTTGAGGGCGCCCG
>CAZEIG010000223.1:0-1865 GCA_964511805.1 uncultured Faecalibacterium sp. | reverse complement strand
AGTCCGGCAAGGGCTTCTATGTGTACAACGCTGACCGCACCAAGACCCCGGTCGACAAACTGTAATCATCCGGTCACAGGGGCCAAGCCGGGCTGAAGCTGAACAAGCATTGGCCGCTCCCCGCAGGCATCGCTTTTTGCGGGGAGCAGTTTTGCCCGGGCCTGAACAACGATCACTGAATTTTAACGAGGGAGGAAGCAGAGATGGATTTTACTCTGTCCAAGCAGCAGCTCATGGCGCAGAAGATGTACCGCGAGTTTGCTGAGAATGAAGTCAAACCCCTGGCAAAGCAGGTGGATGCAGAAGAATACTTCCCCAAAGAGACCGTCGAGAAGATGGGCAAGCTGGGGATGATGGGCATCTATTTTCCCACCTCCGTGGGCGGGGCCGGCGGCGACGTGCTGAGCTACGCCATGGCCGTCGAGGAGATGAGCAAGGTCTGCGGCACCACAGGCGTTATCCTGTCGGCCCACACCTCGCTGTGCGCCGCACCCATCTATGAGAACGGCACCCCCGAGCAGAAGGCAAAGTACCTGCCCAAGCTCTGCAGCGGCGAGTGGCTGGGCGCCTTCGGCCTGACCGAGCCGGGCGCCGGCACAGACGCCCAGGGCCAGCAGACTTTCGCCGTCGAGCGTGAGGACGGCTGGCTGCTGAACGGCTCCAAGATCTTCATCACCAATGCCGGCTACGCCGACGTCTTCATCATCATCGCCGTCACCGGCACCGTGCTGGACAAGCGCGGCCGGAAGACCAAGGAGATCTCCGCCTTTATCGTCGAGCGGACCGACCCCGGCTTCAAGGTCGGCAAGCCAGAGGACAAGATGGGCGTCCGCGGCTCCTCCACCTGCGAGCTGATTATGGAAGACTGCCTGATCCCCAAGGAACGCCTGCTGGGTGTCAAAGGCCGCGGCTTCCAGCTGGCCATGGCGACCCTGGACGGCGGCCGCATCGGCATCGCCGCACAGGCCCTGGGCATCGCTGAGGGTGCCATCGACGAGACTGTCGCCTATGTCAAGGAGCGCAAGCAGTTCGGCCGGAGTATCGCTCAGTTCCAGAACACCCAGTTCGAGCTGGCCGAGATGAAGGCCCGCGTCGACGCCGCTAAGTACCTGGTCTACGCCGCCGCTCTCAAGAAGCAGGACGCCATGAACGGCCAGAAGGTCCGCTACAGCGTCGAGGCCGCCGAGGCCAAGCTGATCGCCTCCCGCACGGCCAGCGACGTCACCCGCCGCTGCCTGCAACTCTTTGGCGGTTACGGCTACACCCGCGACTATCCGATCGAGCGGATGATGCGCGACGCCAAGATCACCGAGATCTACGAGGGCACCAGCGAGGTGCAGATGATGGTCATCTCGGGCGCGCTGCTGAAGTAAGGAGGGCAATGTTTACAATGAAAGCAATTGTTTGTGTCAAGCAGGTTCCCGATACCTCCGGCAAGGTGGCTGTCAAGCCAGACGGGACCCTCGACCGTGCCTCTATGGCAACCATTACCAACCCTGATGACCTGAACGCCCTCGAGGCTGCCCTCCAGCTGAAGGACGCCACCGGCTGCGAAGTGGCCGTCGTGACCATGGGCCCCGCCCCTGCCGAGGGGATGCTGCGGGAGCTGCTGGCCCGGGGCGCTGACCGCGCCGTCCTGATCTCGGGCCGCGAGTTCGGCGGTTCGGACACCTTCGCCACCAGCCAGATCATCGCCGCCGCCATCAACAAGATCGGCGTCGGCCCCGAGGACGTCGTCTTCTGCGGCCGCCAGGCCATCGACGGCGACACCGCCCAGGTTGGCCCCCAGATCGCCGAGAAGCTCCACCTGCCCCAGGTCACTTACGCCGCTGGCATCCGGAAGGACGGCGACGCCCTGGTGGTCA
>CAZEIG010000222.1:0-1908 GCA_964511805.1 uncultured Faecalibacterium sp. | reverse complement strand
GTACGACCGCTACCGAGGCCGGGTGATGTTCCCCATCTTTGACCTGCGGGGAAATGTCATTGCCTTAGGCGGGCGGGTGATGGACGACTCCAAGCCTAAATACGTCAACAGCCCCGAGACGCTGGTCTACCACAAGTCGGATACCGTCTTTGCCCTCCAGATCGCTAAGAAGAGTGCTTCCCGCCGGTATGTCCTCTGCGAGGGGTATATGGACGTCATCAGCATGCAGCAGGCCGGCATCGACACGGCGGTCTGCGCCTGCGGCACCGCCCTGACCCAGAACCAGGTCCGCCTCCTCAGCGAGTACGCCGACGAGGTGATCCTCTGCTACGACTCGGACGAGGCGGGGCAGAAGGCCACGGTCCGCTCCCTCGAGCTCTTCCGGAACAGCCCGGTGCAGGTGGGGGTGCTGAACATCCCCAACGCCAAGGACCCCGACGAGTACATCAAGAAGTTCGGCGCGGAGCGGTTCCGCCAGCTGCTGGACGGGGCGGGCAGCGCCCTGGACTTCCGGCTGGCCCGGGTGCGGGCCAAGTACGACCTCAAGCAGGACAGCCAGCGGCTGGAATACATCCGGGAGGCGGTTGAGGTGTTGGCCGACGGCACCACCCCCACCGAACAGGAGCTCTACGCCGGACGCCTGGCCGAGGAGACCAACCTTTCCAAGACAGCGGTCCAGGCACAGCTGGATATCGCGATCCGGAAGGCCGGTGCCCGCCGCCGCTCGGCCCGGCAAAAGGAGCTGCTCCACTCGGGCGAGATGGACACCATCAAGCTGCCCTATGACAAAAACGGGCCCGGCGCTCTCGGGACGGCCGCCGCCCAGAAGCAGCTGGTGGCCGCCATCCTCCGCCAGCCCGACTACCTAAAAAAGATCGCTGCCCGCCTGCGGCCTGAGGATATCCTCCGCCCCGAGCTGCGGGAGGGCTACGAAGCCATCCTCCAATGCTACAGCGAGGGCCGCGAGGTCAGCCTGTCGGCCATTGCCTCCTCCATCAGTGAGAAGGCGATGAATGAACTCTGCGCCGCCGCGGCAGAATACAGTGATGTAGCCTGCACACCCCAGGACGTCGAGATGTACCTCGACCGGATCGACCGGGGCGCACCGCTGTCCGCCCGCGCGGCTGGCATGAGCATGGAAGAGTTGAACGAACAGCTCGCCCAGCTGAGCCGGCGGAAGGGGGGCGGCCGGCAGGAAGAGGAGGACTGAATCCTGGATCAGACTGAAAGGAGAGACCGTCTCTATGTCTCCAGAAAAGCTCGCAGAATCCCTTGCGCGGAAGGCCCGCAGCCGCCCCCTCACCCAGGAGCAGCTGAGCCGCGCGATGGAAGCTGAGGATTTTGACCTGTCCGGACTGGACGCCCTCTATGAGGCGCTCAAGGCGCGGGGGGCACGATCGAACCCGGGCCGGAAGAGGCGGACGAAGCGGAAATCGGCAGCCTGGAAAAGGAGCTCTCCCCCGCAGGGGTCACCCTGGACGACCCCGTCAAAGCCTACCTCAAAGAGATCGGCGCGGTGCCGCTGCTCAGCGCCAAAGAGGAAACCGCCCTGGCCAAGGCGGCCCGGGCAGGGGACGTGGACGCCCGGCGGCGCCTCTGCGAGGCCAACCTCCGGCTGGTGGTGTCGGTGGCCAAGCGGTACGCGGGCCGGGGGCTGCCCTTCCTGGACCTGATCCAGGAAGGGAACCTGGGCCTGATGAAGGCCGCCGAAAAGTTTGAGCCGGAGCGGGGCTTCAAGTTTTCGACCTACGCCACCTGGTGGATCCGTCAGGCCATCACCCGGGCCATCGCCGACCAGGGCCGGACCATCCGGATCCCGGTCCATCTGGTGGAGAGCATCAACCGGGTGAAAAAGACTTCTTCCGAGCTGCTCCACCAGAACGGCCGCGAGCCCACCCCCGCGGAGAT
>CAZEIG010000221.1:678-1975 GCA_964511805.1 uncultured Faecalibacterium sp. | reverse complement strand
TGTTCAGGCAGATGTCCCGGCGGAGGTTCTCAGTAGCGTCCAGCGGGGCCACGTCGAAGTAGCCGCCCTGGTCGATGGGGATGCGGGTGGGGCGGCCGTGGTCATCGGTCTCGAAGAGGTAGAACTCACATTCCGCCCCCACGTTGCAGACAAGGCCCAGCCGCTTGAAGCGGCGGCTGATGTCCCGCAGAAAGCCTCTGCAGTTGCCGCCGAAGGGCTGACCGTCGGGCCGCTCGATGTCGCAGAAGAACTGCATGACCCGGCCCTCGGTGGGGCGCCAGGGCAGGATGGTGATGGTGGACAGGTCGGGCCGCAGGACCAGGTCGCTCTCCTCCACCTGCATAAAGCCGGGGATGGAGCTGCCGTCGAAACAGACGCCGTCGTCCAGCGCCTTGGGCAGGTCGCTGGCCAGGACGGCAATGTTCTTCTGAGCGCCAAAGATATCGGTAAAGGCAAAGCGTACGAATTTGACGTTGTTGTCCTCGACAAAATCAAGGACATCCTGCCGTGTCGTGTAATGCATAGCAAACCTCCGACGGATTGAACCGGTCTGATTTGGTGTAAGCGTAAGCTCGAAACTTTTGAAAGAAATGCCTGAAGGCCTGCCCCCCGTCAGGGAAGCAGGTCTCCAGGCCGGTGTAAGAAATAGGAAAAGGGAAATGGCTTTTTTACCCACCCGCCCTTGGAGGAAGTCCCCCTCCGGCCCTGCGGGCCATCTCCCCGTTGGGGAGGTTATAAGGCGGTTAGGTGCTGGGATTTACCGTGAAGTTTATCCAGGCGGGCAGATTCCTGTCTAGTTCTGTCGCTCCCCTTCAAATGCGAGCAGGAAATCCAATTTCCCCCGAAGGGGGGATGCCGCGTAGCGGCAGGGGGACACATTTGAGAGGTGGTACAGGTGCCCGGCGCAGCCGGACCCTGTGACGGAGAGGGCCAGTGCCTTTACTTCTCGACGTAGTAGAGCATCTTGCTGTAGCTGGGCAGGGGCCAGTATTCCTCACCGCAGATGGTCTCGGCGTGGTCGGCCGCGGCGCGCAGGGCATCCATGGCGGGCAGGACGCTGTCGTGGAAGGCGTTGGCCTTGGCGGTCACGTCCTCCAGGGCCAGGGCGGCCTGCTCGGCACCAGAAAGGACGTCGATGGCGTCGCTCATAGCGTCGGCGTCGGCAGAGAGCTGCTCAAGGGTAGCGGTCTCGCTGCGGGTGCTGATCTTCTCGCTGACCGCGCGCTTGGCCGCGATGGTCTTGGCCAGGTCGCCCATGTAGGCGTTGACAGCGGGCAGCAGCTGCTTGCGGGCCATC
>CAZEIG010000221.1:0-668 GCA_964511805.1 uncultured Faecalibacterium sp. | reverse complement strand
GCCATCTCCAGCATGGTCAGGGCCTCGAGGTTGATGATCTTGGCGTAGGGCTCCATCTCCACCTCGTAGCGGCTGTGCATCTCGGTGCGGGTCATGACGCCGAACTCTTCCATCAGGGCAACGTTCTTGGGATCGATCAGGGCGGGCAGGGCCGCAGGGGTGTACTTCTTGTTGGGCAGGCCGCGGCGCTCGGCTTCGGCCTCCCACTCGGCGGAGTAGCCGTCGCCGTTGAAGATGACCCGGCGATGGTCGCGGATGGTCCGCTTAACCAAGGCGATGACCGAGTTGGGGAAGTCGTCGGAGGCTTCCAGCTCGTCGGCATAGCCCTTCAGTTCCTTGGCGACGGCGGTGTTCAGGATGGTGTTGGCGTCGCTGAGATTCTCATGAGAGCCGGGCATACGGAACTCGAACTTGTTGCCGGTGAAGGCGAAGGGGGAGGTGCGGTTGCGGTCGGTGGTGTCCTTGCTGAACTTGGGCAGGACGTCGACGCCCAGATCCATCTTCATCCGGACGGGGCCGGCGTAGGGGGAGTCGGAGGCGATGGCGTCGATGACGGCTTCCAGCTCCTCGCCAACAAAGATGGAGATGATAGCCGGGGGTGCCTCGTTGGCGCCCAGGCGGTGGTCGTTACCCGGGGTGGCGACCGAAGTGCGCAGCAGGTCGGCGTA
>CAZEIG010000220.1:0-2006 GCA_964511805.1 uncultured Faecalibacterium sp. | reverse complement strand
GTCTCGGGGTCCATGTTGGCCGAGCAGTGCATCGGCAGAACGTTTTCCTTGGTCATGACGTAGTTCATGGTGGAGAAGACGCTCTTCTTGATCTCGCCGCTGTACTGGCTGCCAGCGATGACGATCATGTGGGCCTCGTAGTCGATCATGATGGCGGCCTCGCTGTTGACGCCGTCCACGGCGGGATCGCACTTGAAACCGGGGGCCACCAGTATGGTGTAGTCAGGCTCGCCGTACTCGGCCAGCTGCTCGGCGGTGGGCCGGATCAGCAGCTGGTGGATGAACATATTCTGGCCGGCCAGCTCGTTGATGACACGGAACTTCTTGGTATACTTGGGGTCTGCGCCGGCGTAGCCGTCAAAGATGAAGATCTCGCGGCCCTGCAGGTAGGCGGCCACCTTGCCCTTGATGGCGTCGAACTTTTCGCGGCTGATGGGGCGGTTCACCTTGCCCCAGGCGATGTCGTCGTGTACACCCAGGGTATCGACGATGAACTTGTCGTTGGGCGAGCGGCCGGTATACTTGCCGGTGGTAACCACCAGTGCGCCGGTCTTGCTCAGGGTACCCTCGCCGCGGCGCAGCGCAGCCTCGGTGAGCTGGGCCGGGGTCAGGTTGCGGTAGACGGCCTTCGGCCCAATGATGCCGTATTTTTCAATGCCGTAGGTTTCCATTGCTTACATCCCTCCGTTTAAGTGTGTCTCATAGACGATATGTCGCGCCGCAGGCAGAGCCCGCGCGGCCAGGCGGCAATACTTCTATTAGGTCAGGTTAATTATAGCACAGCCCTGCGACCGGTGACAAGGGCGCGGCCTCCTTTTTGGATGCTCTGACAACAAAACCCCTTTTGGCTGTGCAAACTTTGTCCATCTCCCTCGCATCGTAAATTTTTTGTGAACGGCCCGTTTCGGGCCCCTTCCTCCTTGACAAGGCAGGGCATCCGAAGTATAATTTTAGCAGTCGAAATATGAGAGTGCCAAAATTCAGGAGGCGGATCCTCTATGAAGAAATACAAGCTTAAAAGGACCTTTGGCCCCGCCTGTCGGGGGCTGCACGGCCCTCATTAGCAGTCATATCTAAAAAGTGATAATTTACACACCGCCGAATGGAGGGAAGCTTATGAACGCCAATCAATATACCCAGAAAACCATCGAGGCCATCCAGGCTGCCCAGCAGCTGGCCATCGAATACCAGCACAACGCCCTGGAGCCGGAGCATCTGCTGCTGGTCCTGGTCAACCAGGAGAACGGCCTGATCGCCCAGCTGCTCCAGAAGTTGGGGGTGGACACCAGCAGCTTCACCGCCGCTGTGGCCGAAAAGCTGACCGCCCTGCCCCGGGTCTCGGGTTCGGGCCGCGACCCCGACAAGATCTATATCTCCCAGGCCGCCGACAAGGTGCTGAGCGCCGCCGCCCGCGAGGCCAAGGCCATGAAGGACGAGTACATCAGCGTCGAGCACCTGATGCTCGGCCTGCTGAGCGAGACCAATGCCAACACCGCCGGGCTGTTCCGCGCCTTCGGGATCACCAAGGACGCCTTCCTCGAGGCCCTGAGCGAGGTGCGGGGCAACCAGCGTGTCACCACCGACAACCCCGAGGAGACCTACAATGCCCTGCAGAAGTACGGTCAGGACCTGGTGGACCTGGCCCGGAAGCAGAAGCTGGACCCGGTCATCGGCCGTGACCAGGAGATCCGGAACGTCGTTCGGATCCTCTCCCGTAAGACCAAGAACAACCCCTGCCTGATCGGCGAGCCCGGCGTCGGCAAGACCGCCATCGCCGAAGGGCTGGCCCAGCGGATCGTCCGGGGGGATGTGCCCGAAAATCTCAAGGACCGCACCATCTTCAGCCTGGACATGGGCGCCCTGGTGGCCGGCGCCAAGTACCGCGGCGAGTTTGAGGAGCGCCTCAAGAGCGTCCTGAACGAGGTCAAGAAAAGCGAGGGGAAGATCATCCTCTTCATCGATGAGCTGCACACCATCGTGGGCGCCGGCAAGACCGAGGGCGCCAT
>CAZEIG010000219.1:0-2007 GCA_964511805.1 uncultured Faecalibacterium sp. | reverse complement strand
GGAAGAGTTCGCCAATTACCTGTCCAAGAGCACCGGCCAGCTGGTCGACCCCGCGTCCATCTTTGACTGCCAGGTCAAGCGGATGCACGAGTACAAGCGCCAGCACCTGAACGCCCTCAACATCGCCGCCCAGTATCTCTACCTGAAAGCCAACCCCAACGCCGACTTCATCCCCAAGACCTATATCTTCGGCGCCAAGGCTGCCCCCGGCTACTATATGGCCAAGCAGATGATCCGTATGATCTGCAAGCTGGGCGACCTGATCAACAACGACCCCGCCGTCAACCAGAAGCTGCGCGTGGTCTACCTGGAGGAGTACTGCGTCTCCCTCAGCGAGCGGCTGATGCCCGCCTCCGAGGTATCGGAGCAGATCTCCCTGGCAGGCACCGAGGCTTCCGGCACCGGCAACATGAAGTTCATGCTGAACGGCGCTATCACCCTGGGCACCCTGGACGGCGCCAACGTCGAGATCGCCGAGGCCGCCGGCCGTGAGAACGAGATCATCTTCGGCATGCTGACCCTCGAGGTCGAGAGCCTCAAGCGGGTGGGCTACCATTCCAACTCCTTCATCACCGGCGACGACATCGCCAACGAGGTGCTGAACTTCCTGGAGCGTGGCTGGAACGGCGAGAACTTTCACGAAGTCACCTCCAACCTCTACACCAGCGACCCCTATATGGTCATGGCCGACTTCAAGGATTACCGCCGCGCCCAGGCCGACCTGCAGCGGCTCTACGCCGACCGCGAAGGCTGGGCCAAGATGAGCCTGAAGAACATCGCCAACAGCGGCATCTTCAGCGCCGACCGTGCCGTCCTCGAGTACGCCCACGACATCTGGCACGCACCCACCGTTAAGTGATTGTGTCCCAGCTATCTGCACATGTCAGCCGGCTGGGACGGATTTGAGATCAGCCCGCTGATTTTTCGCCTTCCTTGTATGATATGGCAAAGCCCCGGTGCGCACAGCCCGGGGCTTTTTTGAAAGGAACGGACCAAACGTGGATTGTTTGTTCAACAGCTGCAACACCTATTATAAGCGGCCTTTCGGTGCGCTGCCTGCCCGCCACACCCTCCATCTGGCGCTGACCATCCCGGAGGAGCTGGGCTATGTGGACCCCCATCTGGTCCTCCAGAAAGAAGGCCCCTATGACCAGCCGGTTTATTACCGGATGAACTTCGACGGTCAGACGCCCGGCATCAACCACTTTTCGGTGGATGTCTGGGTGGGGGATGTGGGGCTCTACTTCTACTATTTCGACCTGTACACCGACTTCCGCCGGATCTACCGCAGCAAGCTGGGCGAGGGGGTCCTCGCCTGGCAGGACGGGGAGCGCTGGCAGCTGGCCGTCTATGAGCCCGACTTCGAGACGCCCGACTGCGTCAAGGGCGGGGTCTTTTACCAGATCTTCCCCGACCGCTTCTGTGAAGGGGTGGAAAACAAACACATCCCCTTCTCCGACCGCTTCTACCAGGCCGACAAGCACGCCGAACCTGCCTGGGAGCCCAACGAGACCGGCGGACTGCTGAACAACGACTACTTCGGCGGCGACCTGAAGGGGATCCAGTCCAAGCTGCCTTACCTCCAGCAGCTCGGCGTCACCTACATCTACCTCAACCCCATCTTCGAGGCCCACTCCAACCACCGGTACAACACCGCCAACTACCTCAGCGTCGACCCCCTGCTGGGGAGCAACAGGGACTTTGAGGAGCTCTGCGCGGCGGCAAAGCGGTACGGCATCGGGATTGTGCTGGACGGGGTGTTCAGCCACACCGGTTCGGACAGCGTTTACTTCAACCGGGAGGGCCGCTACGGCAACGGCGGTGCCTGGCGGAACCCCCACTCCCCCTATCGCCCCTGGTATGACTTTTCGGCCCAGTACCCCTGCGGCTACCGCAGCTGGTGGGGCTTCGAAACCCTGCCCGAGGTCAACGAGGAGGACCCCTCCTACGTCAAGTTCATCACCGGCGAGGGCGGCGTCATCGACACCTGGCTGCGCCGCGGGGCGG
>CAZEIG010000218.1:0-2107 GCA_964511805.1 uncultured Faecalibacterium sp. | reverse complement strand
GCTTTGTGCGGGTCACCGTGCAGAACCTGACGGTCGTCAAGGTTGACACCGAGAACAATCTGATCGCTGTCAAGGGTGCGGTCCCCGGTACCAAGGGCACCATCGTCACCCTGGCCAACAGCGTGAAGGCCTAAGGAGGAAAGCTACAATGGCAAAATTTGACGTAGTCGATCGGAACGGCAAAAAGGTCAGCGAGATCGAGCTTTCCGACGCCGTGTTCGGCATCACCCCGAACGAGAAGGCTGTTCACATCGCAGTTGTGAACTTCCTGGCCAACCAGCGCCAGGGCACCCAGAGCACCAAGATCCGCAAGGAAGTCTCCGGCGGCGGCAAGAAGCCCTGGCGCCAGAAGGGCACCGGCCACGCCCGCCAGGGCTCCATCCGGGCCCCCCAGTGGACCCACGGCGGCGTCGCCCTGGGCCCCAAGCCCCGCAGCTACCGCTACCACATCAACAACAAGGTCCGCCGCCTGGCTCTGCTCAGCGTCCTGAGCGATAAGGCCGCCAACGGCAATATGATCATCGTCGACAACATGGCGGTGGACGCTTACAAGACCAAGGCTGTCGTCGCCATGCTGAACGCGGTGGGCGCCGGCAAGAAGAACCTGCTGGTCAACGAGAGCGTCGACCCGATGTTCGTCAAGAGCGCTGCCAACATCCAGGGCGTCAAGACTACCTTCGCCGGCAGCGTGAACACCTACGACGTGCTGAACGCCGACAAGCTGATCCTCAGCGAAGGCGCAGCCAAGAAGCTCGAGGAGGTGCTTGGCTAATGAAAACCGCACATGACATCATCCTGAAGCCGGTCATCACCGAGAACTCCATGGCCGGTATCGCCGACAAGAAGTACACCTTCAAGGTCGCTACCGACGCCACCAAGATCGAGATCGCCCAGGCGGTCGAGACCCTCTTCCCCGGCGCAAAGGTCGCCAAGGTCAACACCATCTCGGTACGGGGCCGCTTCCGCCGCCAGGGGATGCACGGCGGTTACACCGCCGCCAGCAAGAAGGCCATCGTCACCCTGACCAAGGATTCGAAGGAGATCGAATTCTTCAACAGCATGGTCTGATGAGGGGATGGGCCCGCCGAGGGCCCTGCTATGGGGATATGACCCCGATAATAATTCATGAGATAACAAAAAGGAGAATAGTACAATGGCTATCAAGAAATACGGCCCCACCACCCCGGGCCGCCGCGGCATGACCGTCACGGACTACAGTGTCCTGTCCAAGGTCGCCCCTGAGCGCAGCCTGCTGGAGCCCATGAAGAAGCACAGCGGCCGCAACAACACCGGCAAGATCACCGTCCGCCACCACGGCGGCGGCAACCGCACCAAGTACCGCGTCATCGACTTCAAGCGGCAGAAGACCGATATGCCCGCCACCGTCAAGACCATCGAGTACGATCCCAACCGCAGCGCTTTCATCTGCCTGATCGAGTACACTGACGGCGTCAAGAGCTATATCATCTGCCCCGAGGGGCTGAAGGTGGGCGACACCGTTGTCAGCGGCGCTTCCGCCGACATCAAGCCCGGCAACTGCCTGCCTTTTGAGAACATCCCTGTCGGTACCATCATCCACAACATTGAGCTCTACCCCGGCCGCGGCGCCCAGCTGGTCCGCTCGGCCGGCAACATGGCCCAGCTGATGGCCAAGGAGAACGGCTACGCCCTGATCCGCCTGCCCTCCGGCGAGGTGCGCAACGTCCCGATGGCCTGCACCGCCGTCATCGGCCAGGTGTCCAACATCGACCACGAGAACGTCAACCTGGGCAAGGCCGGCCGCAAGCGCCACATGGGCGTCCGTCCCGGCAGCCGTGGTTCGGTCATGAACCCCAACGACCATCCCCACGGCGGCGGCGAGGGCCGCGCCCCGATCGGCCACTCCGGGCCTATGACCCCCTGGGGCAAGCCTGCGCTGGGCCTCAAGACCCGTAAGCACCACAAGCGCTCCGACAAGCTGATCGTGAAGCGTGCCGGCAAGTAAGAGAGGAGTGTAGACCATGGGTAGAAGTATTAAGAAGGGACCTTTCGTCCAGCCTGCTCTTATGAAGCGCGTGGAAGCGATGAATGCTTCCGGCAAAAAGCAGGTCATCAAGACCTGGAGCCG
>CAZEIG010000217.1:649-2114 GCA_964511805.1 uncultured Faecalibacterium sp. | reverse complement strand
TCGTCACCAAGCTGCCCGCACACGCCATCGGCCAGTGCGCCGTCAACAGCCTGCGCCGCTACGGCGTCGACACCAGTATGATCGTCCGCGGCGGCGACCGTGTAGGCATCTACTACAACGAAAAGGGCGCGTCCCAGCGCGGCTCGGTCTGTATCTACGACCGTGCCAACAGCGCCATCCAGCTGGCCCAGCCCTCCGACTTCGATTGGGAGAAGATCTTCCAGGGCGTCGATTGGTTCCACTTCACCGGCATCACCCCGGCCCTGGGCGAGAATGTTGTCGAGATCTGCCGCCAGGCCTGCCAGGCTGCCAAGAAGGCCGGCGTCAAGATCAGCTGCGACCTGAACTACCGCGGCAAGCTCTGGACCCGTGAGCAGGCCCGCGCCGCCATGACCGACCTGTGCCAGTACGTCGACGTCTGCATCTCCAACGAGGAGGACGCCAAGGACGTCTTCGGCATCGAGGCCGAGGCCACCGACATCTACGGCGGCACCCTGAACCACGAGGGCTACAAGAGCGTTGCCAAGCAGCTGGCCGACAAGTTCAACTTCGAGAAGGTCGCCATCACCCTGCGCGAGAGCCACAGCGCTTCCGACAACGGCTGGAGTGCCATGCTCTACGACGCCGCTTCGGGCGAGTACTGCTTCTCCAAGAAGTACGAGCTGCGGATCATCGACCGCGTCGGCGGCGGCGACAGCTTCGGCGGCGGCCTGATCTACGCCCTGCTGAATAGCAAGAGCACCCAGGACGCTGTCGAGTTCGCAGTGGCTGCTTCCGCTCTGAAGCACTCTATCGAGGGCGACTACAACATGGTCAGTGTCGCTGAGGTCGAGAAGCTGGCCGGTGGCGACGGCTCCGGCCGCATCCAGCGCTGAGCCGGGCTGTAGGGAGGCAAGAGCGAATGGACATTCGTTATTCCTGCAACCAGAAGGACTTCAAGTGCTACACCACCGAGGAGATGCGGGACGAGATGCTGATCACCGGCCTCTACAAGGCCGATGCGGTGGTGGCTGTCTACAGCCATGTCGACCGTATGGTCACCCTGGGCTGCATGCCGGTCCACGAAGTAGTGCCCATCGACAAGGGCATCGACGTCTGGGCCAACTTCGGCACCCACTATTTCCTCGAGCGGCGTGAGATCGGTATGTTCAACATCGGCAAAGGCTCCACTGGCATCGTCGTCGCCGACGGCGTCCGGTATGAGCTGGGCTACAAGGACTGCCTGTACATCACCCAGGGCACCAAGGAGGTCACCTTTGCGTCGGCTGACCCTGCCTGCCCCGCCAAGTTCTACATGGTGTCCGCCCCGGCCCACTGCGCCTATGAGACCCGCCTGATCAAGATGGCCGATGCCAACCACCGCCCCCTGGGCAGCGTCGAGACCTGCAACAAGCGGACCATCAACCAGTTCATCCACCCCGACGTCCTCAAGACCTGTCAGCTCAGCATGGGGATGACCGAGCTG
>CAZEIG010000217.1:0-639 GCA_964511805.1 uncultured Faecalibacterium sp. | reverse complement strand
ACCGAGCTGGAGCCCGGCTCCAACTGGAACACCATGCCCAGCCACACCCACGAGCGCCGGATGGAGATCTACACCTACTTTGAGCTGCCCGAAGGGCAGGTGGTCTTCCACATGTGCGGCGAGCCTACCCAGACCCGTCACATCGTCATGCACAACGAGGACGCTGTCATCAGCCCCTCCTGGAGTATCCACAGCGGTGTGGGCACCTCCAACTATACCTTCATCTGGGCGATGGGCGGCGAGAACATGGAGTTTGACGACATGGACAACATCGCCACCACCGACCTGCGCTGATCCTTTGGCTCCGGCTATACCGGGCTTGTAGCATCACATGACAAGGCCCCGCATCCGGCGCGCGCCGGGCGCGGGGCCTTTTGTTAAAGTTTTACCTAGGATACATTTTGGGATACAACACAGAAAGGAGATTTTCATGGAACTCTCTGCATTTGACCTGAGCGGTAAGGTCGCGCTGATCACCGGCGGTGCCCACGGCATTGGTTTCTCCATTGCGGAAGGGATGGCACACTGCGGCGCGAAAGTCTGCTTCAACTGCTCGTCCCAGTCCAGCTATGAAAAGGGGATGGCCGCGTACAAGGCTGCGGGCATCGACGCCCACGGCTATGTGGCCGACGTCACCGA
>CAZEIG010000216.1:0-2167 GCA_964511805.1 uncultured Faecalibacterium sp. | reverse complement strand
CCAGGGGCAAAAAGCAGAAGAGCACTTTGCCCAGAATATCTTCCTCAGCAATGCAGCCGATGCTGGACGAACGGCTGTCCAAAGAGGCGTTCCGGTTGTCCCCCATCAGGAAGAGCTGCCCTTCGGGGACGGTGTAAGGGAACTCGACGTCATAGCCCAAATAGGTGGGCTCGGCGATGTAGTCCTCCTGCAGCAGCTCCCCGTTGACGGTTACGGCGCCGGTGGCGTAGTCAATTGAGATGGTGTCCCCGCCCTTGGCGATGATCCGCTTGACCAGCGGCCGGCCGTAGGAGGTGTAGTCGTCCACGATAACCACGTCGCCCCGCTCGGGGGTATAGCCGGCACCCCAGACGATCAGCTTATCCCCATCCCAGAGGGTAGGGTTCATCGAGGCGCCGTCCACCCGGATCAGGCGGAAGAAAAAGGAAAAGAGGACCACCATCACCACCAGCGCCGAAACCAGTGCCTCGTACCATTCGATCAGGCCCTGGCCGCGGGCTGACGCCCCGCTGTCGCCACGTGCTTCCTTTGTCATCCACTGCACCCCGCATTCGCTTGAGATTTTCTTACGATTGTTATTGTAGCACAGATGCCGCCCCTGTGGAAGGCGGAATTTGTGAACGGATAAAGAAAAAAGGGACAACAAGTGCCCCTTTTCCCTTAGAACGTGCCCAAAGACACGCCGAATCAGATATCGCTCTTGACCTTGGCAGCCTTGCCGGTGCGGCCGCGCAGGTAGTACAGCTTGGCGCGGCGGACCTTGCCCTTGCGGACAACAGTGACCTTCTCAACGAAGGGGCTGTTGACAGGGAAGACACGCTCGATGCCGACGCCGTAAGCAACGCGGCGGACGGTAAAGGTCTCGGCGACGCCGCCGTGCTTCTTGGCGATGACGGTGCCCTCGAAGGCCTGGATGCGCTCACGCTCGCCTTCCTTGATGCGGACGTCCACCCGGACGGTGTCGCCGACGTTGAACTGGGGGCGCTCAGCCTTGATGCTGCCCTCGGAAATAATCTTCAGTGCGTCCATTTGATGATCCTCCATTTGTTTTAGACGTTCATACACAGCTCATCAGCCGTCAGAGGACCGCCCGTTTAATGATGTCTTGTCATTAACCCCGCTGTGGTTTCAGCGGACACTAACGCCCATCTATGATAGCACAAACGGGCCCCAAAAGCAAGCGGTTTGCCCAAAAAACGCACGGATTTTTTTCCGTTTCAGCAGAAGGGGGTCTTATCCGCCTTCAAAAGGGCCGTCCGCAGGATGGACGCCGTGGAAGCGGGCAGGCCGAACTGCTTTTCCAGAAAGGCCGTCAGGAGGGAGGGGTTGAGGTTCAGCTCCTGGGCGGCGGGCAGGCAGAGGTCGAAAACGATCCGCTCCCCTTCCGTCCGGCAGCCGATGGCGGGAACGCAAGCCTTGAGATCGACGGTCTTCGTCCCCTTCTTCCCCTTCTTTTCGGCGGGGGCAGTGTCCAGGGTGTTGTACTGCTCCAGCAGCGGCCGGTCCGCAGCCGGGTAGCTGACGGTGTAGCAGGTAAAGGCAATGGCGCTGGCCTTGTCCCGAGCCTGCTCCACCCGGAAAACATGGATCCCTGCCGGCATGATGGCGTTGAGCTTTTCCTGCCAGGCGGCAAAGTCGGGGGCTTCCGCCTCGGTCTTGACGTCCACGCTCTCACAGAGGCTCTCCTGCCCCAGGGAGAGCGGACAGGTGAAGGTCATATAGATGTGGGGGTTGAAGCCCAGGGTGTGCCAGACCGGCAGCCGGCTGCGCTTGAGCACCCGCTGCATCACCCGCTGCAGATCCAGCAGGGAGATGTAGGAAGCTTCGTTTCGTTTTTCAAACCAGATCCGAACCGTAATCAAAGCAAGGCCCTCCCAACAGACGGTTTGCGCCGCATCCGCCGCAGGCGCGGTTGCAGGGCGGGGTGGTCTGGGCGGCCAGCGCCTTCTTGTACTCCCGCACCAGGTATTCGTGGGTGATGCCGTAGTCCATGTGGGCCCACGGGGTCACCTCGTCCAGGCCGATGGCCCGGTTGCAGTAAAAATGGGGGTCGACCCCGAGGTCAGCAAAGACCTGCCTCCAGGTGTCGTACCGGAAGCACTCCTCCCAACCGTCAAAGATGCAGCACCGCCGGTAGGCCACGGCCAGCACAGGCGCCCGCCGGCGG
>CAZEIG010000215.1:0-2178 GCA_964511805.1 uncultured Faecalibacterium sp. | reverse complement strand
ATCGGGGCAACTCGGTGGAGGTTCAAGTCCTCTTATCCGCACCAGAGCGAGCACAGCAGTGTGCTCGCTCTTTTCTTTTGCCCGGCCGTTTGCCATTTTGCCCCTGCCGTGATACAATAAAGGAATCTATGAGATTTTTTACAGCGAGGTACTGGCAGAGAATGGCGAAACGTAAACGGAAATCCACCGCCCGGGGCAGGAGCGCCCGGGCCAGACAAGAGGCACAGCACCGGGTGCTGGCCAGCAGCGTCACCCTGTTTGTGGGGATCCTGCTGCTGCTGCTCGCCTTTGTGGACGGCCAGTCCGCCTGGCACGCGGCCCACGACATCCTGTTCGGGCTGTTCGGGGCGGGCAGCTTTGTGCTGGGGCCGGCGGTCTGCTATATGGCGGTCCTGACCGCCCAGGACCGCCCCATCGCCGGCAGCGTTGCCAAACTGGCGCTGGGGCTGGTCTTTCTCAGTGGGGCGGCGGTGGTCTTTTCAGACGTGCCGGCCCAGGGGCTGACCTTCGCCGAGATGGGGGTGGCCTGCTATGAGAACGGGGTCAACGCCTGGTTCGGCGGCGGCTCGCTGGGCGGGCTGCTGGGAGGCACCCTGCTGCTGCTCTGCGGCCGGCCGGCGGCCAACCTCATCGTCGTCGCCCTGGCCGTCTGCGCAAGCTGCTACATCTTCGACGTGACCCCCGCCGACATCTGGCAGTGGCTCTCGGCCCTGGCCGGCGGCGCCCGGGAAAAGGGGCTGGCCGTCTACGCCGAGGGCCGCACCGCCGCCGAGGAGCGCCGCGCTGTCCGCCTGGCCGCCCGCGCCGAGGCGGAGGCCGAGGCCGAGCGGGAAGTCGAAGAGGAGGAGGAACTCGACCCCTTCGAGTCCTTTGACGAGCCGGAGGGCGCCGGCTTCCACATCGGGATACCTGCCTGGCTGTCCAACATCCTGGGCCGGGGCCGCCTGCCCGACGAGGAGGGCAGCACCGAGCCGCCCCAGAAACCCGAAAGCCCCCTCCAGTCGGCGGCGGTGCGCCACCCGCGGGCCTCTTTTGACATCGACCTCGGCCCCGACCCTGCCGTGGTCAGCGACGGCGGCAGCGAACCCATCGAACCGATCATCACCGGGCCGGGGGGCACCTTCGGGCTCAACCCCCTGCACAGCCAGCCCCATCCCGCGGGCCATGTGGCCATGTTCGACCAGGACAAGCCCGACCCCGGCCCCGCCGGGCAGCCGGCGGCCGCCGCACAGCCACAGCCCTCCCCTGCCTCTGAAACGCCGGAGGAGGACGGCTGGATCAGCATCGAGGAGGAGGCACAGGCCCCCGACGGCGACATCGCCCGCCTGGCCGCGGCCGCCATGGAAAAACCCGCCGACGCCGAGGAGGCCGCCGTGGCCGCGGCCGCGCCCCAGGAAGCCCCGGAACCCGAGGCCCACTATGAATACCCGCCCATCGAGCTGTTTGATAAGCCCGCCGAGGAAAACGACGAGAACGCCCAGGCCGAGCTGCAGGTCAACGCCCAGAAGCTGGTGGATACCCTCGAGAGCTTCGGGGTCAAGACCCGGGTGCTGGACATCTCCCGCGGGCCGGCCGTCACCCGGTACGAGGTGCAGCCGATGGCCGGCGTCAAGATCAGCCGGATCACCTCCCTGGCCGACGATCTCGCTCTCAACCTGGCGGTGGCCGACATCCGGATGGAGGCCCCCATCCCCGGCAAGCCGGCTGTGGGCATCGAGGTGCCCAACCGGAAGCGGGCCGCCGTCAGCATCCGCAGCATCTTTGAGAGCCAGAGCTTCCGCCACATGACCAGCCCCCTGACCATCGCCCTGGGCAAGGACATCGCCGGCGTGGCCCAGGTGGCCGACCTGTGCAAGATGCCACACCTCCTCATCGCGGGCAGCACCGGCAGCGGCAAGTCGGTCTGCGTCAACAGCATCATCATGAGCCTGGTCTTCCGCTCGGGGCCGGAGGACGTCCGGCTGATCCTCATCGACCCCAAGGTGGTCGAGTTGGCCGAGTACAACGGCATCCCCCACCTGCTGATGCCGGTCATCACCGAGCCCAAGAAGGCCGCCGGCGCCCTCAGCTCGGCGGTGGCCGAGATGGAGCGGCGGTACCGCCTCTTTGCCGACAACAACGTCCGCGACATCAAGACCTTCAACAAACTGGCGGCCGCCGACCCCATGCTGGAGAAGC
>CAZEIG010000214.1:0-2237 GCA_964511805.1 uncultured Faecalibacterium sp. | reverse complement strand
ACACGATATACTGGCCTATATTCTTAATGGCGCTCCGCCAGCCGCTGCGGGTAGTCTGGTCCATATGCCGGACCCGGAAAAAGCGGGAAAACCACTGGTCGGTCTGGCCCATCCGCTCCAGCGCGCGGCGTATCTCGGGCTGAAAGACGACCACCAGGGTCAGCAGGCCGACCTGGAGCAGGGCGTCCATGATCCAGGTGACCATCCGCATATTGGAAGTGGTAGCGATCAGGTAGATCAGGGCCACCACCAGCGCGCCGCGGGCCAGCTGCCCGGCGCGGGTACGGCTGATGATCCCCAGGATCTGGTAGATGACAAAGGTCACGATGAGCACATCCAGCAGATCCGCCACATTGAAGGTTTGGAAATTGGCGATGATCGAACTCCAGTTCATTGGTTCACACTCCTGTCAGCGCGGCTGGATCAGGGCGACGGCGTGGGCCGCAATGCCCAGCCCCTCCCCTGTGAAGCCCAGATGTTCCTCGGTGGTAGCCTTGACGCTCACCGTGCCGGCCGGCAGCCCGAAGGCTGCGGCCAGATTTTCCCGCATGGCGGGGATGTAAGGGGCCAGCTTGGGCCGCTGGCAAAGGATGGTGGCGTCGATGTTCCCCACCTGCCAGCCGGCCTCCCGCAGCAGCCGGGCCACCTGCCGGGCCAAAGCCAGGCTGTCGGCACCGGCATAGGCGGGGTCATTGTCCGGGAAGTGCTGGCCGATATCCCCCAGCGCCGCCGCCCCCAGCACCGCGTCCATGACGGCGTGGGCCAGCACGTCGGCATCCGAATGGCCCAGCAGCCCCTTTTCAAAGGGGACCGTCACCCCGCCGAGGATCAGCGGGCGGCCTTCCACCAGCCGGTGTACATCGTAGCCATGTCCAATACGCATCCTGTTTTCTCCTTGCCTGCAGGCGCCGGGCAGATCCTCCCGGGTCGTGATCTTAAAGTTTTCGTAGTCGCCGGCGGTCAGCCGCACCGGCAGGCCCGCCAGCTCGAAGAGGCTGGCGTCGTCGGTCACCAGCCGGGCCGAATCCCTGTCCAACTGGTCCAGCACCCGCAGGTAGGTGTCCCGGTCGAAGCACTGGGGGGTCTGCATCGCATAGAGGGCGCTGCGGGGGGGCGTTGAGCCGACCATACAGTGGTCGGGCACCGTCCGGCCGTCGCCGGCGGTCCCCACCTTGATGGTGTTCTTGACCGGCACCGCCGGGGCTGCCGCGCCCCACTCCTCTGCGCCGTCCAGCGCCGCCGCGATCACTTCGCCGCTGACAAAGGGGCGGGCCGCGTCATGGATGGCCACCAGCTCCCCCACGGCCGCGGCGACCCCCAGCCTTGCGCTTTCGGCACGGGTCGCGCCGCCTTCCACAAGCCGGACCGGCTTATGGCAGCGGGCGGCGGCCCGCCCGGCCAGGGCGCTGTCCTTCCCCGTCACCAGGACGATCTCGCTGATCCGGGGACAGGCGTCGAAGGCCCGGAGACTCCGCTCCAGGACGGTCTCGCCGCCAAGATCGAGTGCAAGTTTATCAAAGCCCATCCGGCTGGAAGAGCCTGCTGCCAGTATGACAGCCGAAGCTTTCTTTTTCATCTGCGCGTTCCTACCCTTTGTTTTTTCTCTGCCCGGACGGGCAAAGAGCTGGTACAACCTATAAAAATCCGATTATTATTATAGCGCATCAACCTGTAAACTGCAACCATTTCACGCTTTGCGCACAAAAATGCCCCCGCCGAAGCGGGGGCAAAAGAAACCGGAAAAAGTGTTTATGCCAGCAGAGGCTTGAGGGCGGCGGCCAGCGCATCTTTCTGCGCCTGGGCCTCGGCCAGGTCCTTGCCAAGGGTGGTGAAGTAGGTCTTGATCTTGGGCTCGGTGCCGGAGGGACGGACCACCACGGTGGCGCCGCCTTCCAGGCTGTAGATCAGGACGTTGGCGGCGGGCAGGCCGGTCTCCTCGGGCTTGAGGTAATCGGTGACCTTGACCACCTTGTGGCCGGCGAAGTCGGCCGGCGGGTTGTCCCGCAGGTTCTTCATGATGCCGGCCATCTTGTCCATGCCGGTCAGGCCGGGGAACTCGTAGCTGTCGACCTTGTTCAGGTAGCGGCCGTACTGCTTGTAGATCTCCTCAAGGCGCTCCTTGATGGAAGAGCCAATGCTGCGGTAGTAGGCGGCCATCTCACAAATCAGCCTGGAGCCGAGGCTGGCGTCCTTGTCGCGGACATAGGGGCCGGCCAGGTAGCCGTAGCTCTCCTCGA
>CAZEIG010000213.1:0-2254 GCA_964511805.1 uncultured Faecalibacterium sp. | reverse complement strand
GAGACTTCGCCCTGCGGGCGGGCGATACCGGTGGAGATGGTGAGGACCTCACGCCGCTGCAGCATGATGAGCTGCAGGAAGTAGTCGTTCCAGGTGTTGACGAAGGTGAAGATGGCCAGGGCGCCCACGCCGGGCTTGACCATCGGGAAAACGATGGAGACGAAGGTGCGCACCTCGCTGGCGCCGTCGATCCGGGCGGCCTCCAGCATTTCCGACGGGATAGTCTCCGAGAACTGTTTCATCAGGAAGATGCCAAAGGGCCAGCCGACGGTGGGCAGGATGACCGCCAGCAGGTTGTTGTTCAGGCCAAGGACGCTCATCTCCTGCAGCAGGGGGATGACGATGACCTGTTTGGGCAGGGCCATGGCGCAGACCAGCAGGCTGAACAGGATGGTCTGGCCGTAGAACCGCTTCTTGGCCAGGGCGTAGCCTGCCAGGGCCGCGGTGACGCAGGTGAGCAGCATGGCCGCCACCGCGATGACGATGGTGTTGAGCAGCCAGCGGATGGCCGGCTGCTTGAACAGCCGGACGTAGTTGTCCAGGGTGGGGTTGAGTGGGAGGGGCTTCTGGGCGTTGATGGTGATGGCGTCCTTCAAAGAGCCGGTAAGGATCCAGTAGAGAGGGAAGATGAAGAACACCGCCAGCACGATGATCACAAAGATCTTGTAGCCGCGGGACTGGCCGTCCAGGCTCGATTTCGTCTTACTTGTCTTAGACATCACACTGCCCCCCTTTTAACCGTTGTCCGACTGCGCGACCTTGAACTGAATCGCGGAGAAGATGGCGATGAAGATGGCCAGCACCACGCCCATGGCGTTGGCGTAGCCGAAACGCTGGTAGTTGTAGGCCATGTCGAAGATGTAGTACATCAGAGTGCTGGTGGTGCCCAGAGGGCCGCCGCGGGTCAGCAGCTGGATCAGCGCAAAGCACTGGAAGCTGTTGATGGTGGTGATGACCAGCACATAGAGGGTGGTCGGCATGATCTGGGCCCACTTGATCTTCCAGAAGATCTGGAACTTGGTGGCGCCGTCGATAGCCGCCTCCTCCTCCAGGGAGCGGTCCACGTTGCCCAGGGCCGCCACATACAGGACGATGGGCTGGCCGATGGAGGTGGTGAACAGGATCATGATGATGCACCAGATGGCGGTGCGGGTGTCGCCCAGCCAGTCAAAGCCGGTGGTGCCGAAGATCTGGTTGAGCAGGCCGTTATAGGGGTTGAACATCCACTTCCAGACCACCGTGACCGCCACCGAGCCGGTGACCACCGGCAGGTAGAATACGCAGCGGAAGAAGGAGCGGAGCTTGGAGTGCATGGGGTAGATGGCCGAGCCAACCCAGAGCGAGAAGGCAGTGACCAGCGGCACCGAGACCAGGACAATCAGGACGGTGTTCCACAGCGAGCGGATGAAGGTCTTGTCCTGGAACATCTCGATGTAGTTGTTCAGGCCGGTGAAGGTGGCTGCTGATGTGTCGATGCCCATATCCAGAAAACTGTAGACGATACACATCCCCATGGGCACCAGCACGAACCCGACGAAGAAGAGCAGGCTGGGCAGCATGAACAGATAGGCGGAGATGGTCTCCCGCCGGGCCAACACCCGACTGGCATGGCCGCCGTTCTTAGTCGTTTTGGCCGCTTTTGCAGCATTGACGGAAGTCTGTGCCACGTTAATTCCCTCCTTTGGTTGATGATGGGTTGCGGGCATACAGCATCCCGGCTGTAAAAGGGTGCGCCTGCCCTGGCGGTGGCCAGGCGGCAGGCGCGCCCTTTGTTCTTATCGGGATGGCTCGCCCTTCCCGGCGCCTTTCAGGGGCCGCACACGCCGGAAAGCCGAGGCTTTACGGGTTGCTGGCCGCCACGAAGGCATCGGCAGCTTCCTGGGCGGGGGTGCCGTTGATCATGATCTCCTGCAGCATGTTGAACCAGTTCTGGCGCTGCTCCGTCCAGTTGGGGGCCACGTTGTAATAGTCGCCCAGGTAAGGCATGAGGGAGGCGAACTCGCCCATCTGCTCGGCCTGGTCGGTGCCCTCGTAGACGTCGCCCAAGGACTCCCGTACCGGGAAGAAGCCGGTCAGGCGGACACTCTCGGCTGCCTGGGATTCATCGTCGCAGACAAAGCGGATGAAGGTCTTGGCGGCCTCGATGCGGGCGTCGTCTCCGCTGTTGAAGATGCCGAAGCCCCAGATGCCGCCGCACAGCTCGGGTACGCCGTCATCCGACGGGAAGGCCATGGCGTAGGGGGTGAAGGTAACC
>CAZEIG010000212.1:319-2290 GCA_964511805.1 uncultured Faecalibacterium sp. | reverse complement strand
GCCCTGCGGGAAAAGCGGGAGGCCTACGTCGCCAGCCTGCTGGAGGTCGACCCCGGTGAACTGACCCTCGGCGGCCGGAAGGCCATCGCCCGCTGGTACGAGGCCTACGGCTACGACGACGCCATGATCCAGGAAGCGGCAGTCCAGGCCGGTCCACGCCGCGATCTGTGGTATTGGAACAGCATCCTCAAGAGCTGGAACGCCAAGGGCCTGCGGACCGTTCGGGACGTCCGGGGGCCTGCCCCTGTGGCCGGCGCCAGCCGGAACATCCGGGTCGACCGGGAGACGCCTTCCGGTACCGACTTTTTGCAGGACGCCCTCGACCGGCCCCGCCGCCACAAGCGGAAAGACTGACCCTCCATCCCCGGCCCAAACGGGCCGTCTGGTGACCTCCGCGCCCCACAGGGAGGAAAATCCGCCCCCGGCCCCAATCGGCTGCCCGGGGACCGCTTTGCCCCGCAAGAGAAAGGATTGAGCCATGCGCACCAGAAACGAGCTATACCAGGCTGCCCTCCGGATCGTCTCGGCCCGACGGCAGGCCGCCAAGGCCGCCGCTGCCGACGCCCGCATCCAGGCTGAAGCCGTTGTTCCCGGTCTGCGGGATGCCGAAGAGGCCCTGCGGCAGGCCGGGATCCGCTGCGCCCTGGCTGGGGCCCGCGGGGCCGACCGCACTGCCGCCCAAGCCGCCCTTGAGGAGACGCGCCGGAAGCAGGACGCCCTGCTGGCGGCCTCCGGCCGCGGCCCCGCCGCCCTCGAACCCAAGTTCCACTGCCTCATCTGCCAGGACACCGGCGTCGCCGCCGGCAAAACCTGCCAGTGCGTCCGCCGGGAGATGCAGCGGCTGCGCCGGGAGGAGATCGAGGCGATGTCCAGCCTGTCGGTGACCAGCTTCGACACCATGCGGCTGGACTACTACCCCGACACCCCCCTGCCCCAGCCCCGCCAGACCGTCCGCGCGTACATGGCCGAGCTGCTGGCCGACCTGCGGGCCTACGCCGACGAGTTCGACCTGAACAGTGAAAACCTGATGCTGACCGGCAACGCCGGCCTGGGCAAGACCCACGCCGCCCTGGCGGTGGCCGGCGCAGCACTGGACAAGGGGTTCGATGTCATTTACATTTCCAGTCCCAACTTTTTCAGCCAGGTGGAGACCCTCCACTTCGGCGCAGACCCCGCCGGCGAAAAGGAGACCCTGCTGGAGACGGTGGGCGGCGCCGACCTGCTGATCCTCGACGACCTCGGCACCGAGTTCAACTCCAGTTTCGTCATCAGCACCCTCTACAGCCTGCTGAACGACCGTCTGGGCCGCCGTCTGCCTACCATCCTCACCACCAACATCACCGACGGCACCCTGCTGGAAAAACTCTATACCGAAAAAGTCGCCAGCCGCATCTCCTCCTTTATCCCCTACCGATTCCTGGGCGAGGACATCCGGCTGAAAAAGGCGAAGGAGGCGTGAGACTTACCTATGACCAAAACACGATGGCCCGTTAAAGTGTGCAGTCTGGCCCTCTGCCTGTGTCTGGCCGACTGAGCAAACAACAAACAAGAGGCCCGGGCGGCAAAACCCGGGCCTCTTTTCTTATTTCTTTGTGTGTGCGGTCACGCCTCCTGCAGCTCGCCGCGGCTGGCGGCCTTGAGGTAGGCGAAGATGAAGCCGTCCAGGTCGCCGTCCACGACGGCGTTGACGTTGCTGGTCTCGTAGCCGGTGCGGTGGTCCTTGACCATGGTGTAGGGCATGAAGACATAGCTGCGGATCTGGTGGCCCCAGGCGATCTCGTTCTGGACGCCCTTGATGTCCTCGATCTTGTCCATGTGCTGCTGCTGGGCGATCTGATAGAGTTTGGCCTTCAGCATCTGCATGGCGTAGTCACGGTTCTGGAACTGGCTGCGCTGGGTCTGGCAACTGACCACGATGCCGGTGGGCTTGTGGATCAGACGGACGGCGCTGGAAGTCTTGTTGATGTGCTG
>CAZEIG010000212.1:0-309 GCA_964511805.1 uncultured Faecalibacterium sp. | reverse complement strand
GAAGAGCGGTAAACCTGCATTTCGATGTCCTCGGGGCGGATGTTGACCTCGATGGTGTTGTCCAGCTCGGGCATGACTTCCAGGGAGGCGAAGCTGGTTTGCCGCCGGGCGTTGGAGTCAAAGGGGCTGACACGCACCAGGCGGTGAACGCCGTTCTCGCTCTTGAGCAGGCCGTAGGCGTTGGCGCCCTTGACCATGATAGAGGCGCTCTTGATGCCGGCCTCGTCGCCGTCCTGGTAGTCCAGCACCTCGACGTTCATCCCGTGGTTCTGGACCCAGCGGGTGTACATCCGGTAGAGCATCTCGGCC
>CAZEIG010000211.1:0-2328 GCA_964511805.1 uncultured Faecalibacterium sp. | reverse complement strand
CGCCCAGCTGCTTGGGACTGTTGGGGTTGAAGTCGGGGTCCTCCACCTGGGAGCGGATGTAGGCCAGCGTCTCGTCGATCTCCCCCCGGAGCCGGACGCCGAACTGCTCGATGCCGTCCCGGTCCACCAGGATGCCGATCCGGGTCATGTCGGCCAGCACCTGCGCCAGCGGGAACTCGATCTCGTTGTAGAGGAAGTCCTCATTCAGGGCGGTGATCTGGGCCTTCATTTTGGTGAAGAGGTCGGCCAGGTAGGGTGCATCGGGCCATTCCTCGCAGGTGAAAGTGGGGCTGGCATTGTAGTTGACCGCCAGGTCGGCGATCTTGTACTTGGCGGCCGAGGCGTCCAGCAGGTAGGCGGCCAGCTTGCCGTCCCAGGTGATCGAACTGCCCCAGCCCCCTGCCTCCATGGCGGCGGCGTAGAGAGGGGCGGCGTCAAAGACCTCAAGGGTGACGGCGGGGTCGTCCAGCAGCCGGGCCAACGCCCCATCCTCGATGGGGTAGACGCTGATACCCTGGACGGCGTACCAGTGGGCGGGCTGGGCGACGATGATCCGGTTGCCCTGCTTGCCGTAGACTTCCGGCCGGGCGGCCATCAGGTAGTGCCCACTGGGATGCTCGGGCAGGGGCAGGATCTGGGCCGCAGGCAGGGGGGCGCTGCTCTCGGGCTTGGGCGCGGCAGGGGCCACCCCCTCCAGCCCCAGCCGGGGGATGAGGGCCTTGATCTCGAGGTCCATCATCAGCCGGACGGCGGCGGCCTTGTCCCCCTCGCCGGGGCGGTAGGCGCCCGCCCCGGTCTCGATGGGGGCGTCGGTCCGGATGGTGCCCAGGGTGTAGCTGAGCCGGGCGTCGGCCTGGTGTTCCAGCAGGTTGGCCCGCTGGCGGGGCTTGATGACCTCGTCGTCGATGTGCTGGTAGACCCCCTCCAGGCTACCGAACTGCTGGATGAGGGAGAGGGCGGTCTTTTCCCCGATCCCCTTGACCCCCGGGATGTTGTCCGAGGCGTCCCCCATCAGACTCTTGACGTCGATGAGCTGTCGGGGCGAGACGCCGTATTTCTCCCGGACGGCGGCTTCGTCCATCACCAACGTCTGGCTGTGCCCCCGGGAGGTGGTGGCCAGCAGGACGGTGGTATGCTCGCTGACCAGCTGCAGGTTGTCCCGGTCGCCGGTGGCGAGGAAGCAGTCCTCCCCCCGCCTGTCGCAGGCGGCGGCCAGGGTGCCGAGGATGTCGTCCGCTTCCCAGCCTTCGGCGGTCACCAGCTTGTAGCCCAGATCGGTCAGCAGCTGCTGGAGCAGCGGCATCTGGGAGGCCAGCTCCTCCGGCATATGGTGGCGGTTGGCCTTGTAGCCGTCGTACATCTTGTGCCGGAAGGTGGGGGCCGACAGGTCGAAGGCAATGGCGACCTCGTCGGGCTGATGGCTCTGGATGAGGGAGAGCAGAATGTTCATAAAGCCGTACACGGCGTTGGTATACTGCCCGTCTTTGGTGGTCAGCACCTTGATCCCAAAGAAGGCACGGTTGGCAATGCTGTTGCCGTCGATGACCAATAATGACATGGATAATTCCTCCTGTTTGTGCAGCTCCCGTGCAGGTGAGCTGCGTGTTTATCGCACCATTAAAGCTAAGTATACCACAAAACCCCGCATCCGGACAACCTTTTTTGAAGCCGGACGGCAAAAGGGGCCTGTCTCCGGCCTGCCTGGCAGGCGGAGACAGGCCCCGGAGGGCGCCGGACTTATTCCTCGACCCGGAGGGCGCCGACAGGGCAGGCCTCGGCGGCGCTGACGGCCTGGGGGACATCCTCGCCGGGGATCTCGCCGGGGATGGCGACGGCCAACGTCCCCTCCATCGAAAAGACCTCGGGGCAGATGCCAGTGCACTGGGTGCAGCCGATGCAGAGGCTGGGATCAACGATCGCTTTCATGACATTCTCTCCTTTTCTGGCGGGGCCGGGCGGCCCGCGCTACAGAAAGTCTGCCCCAAAAGCGCCGCACTATACTTTCCCGGGGCGGTGTGGTAGAATAAACGCAGTACAAAAGGAAAGGAAGGCCGGACGTTATGAACATCCAGATCTTCGGCACAGCCAAGTGCTTTGACACCAAAAAAGCCCAGCGCTACTTCAAGGAGCGGGGGGTCCGCTTCCAGATGATCGACATGAAAGAGAAGGGGATGAGCCGGGGCGAGTTCGAGAACGTCGCCCGGGCGGTGGGCGGCTGGCAGAACCTGGTGGACCCCAGGGCGAAGGACAAGCAGACCCTCGCCCTGCTGGACGCCCCAGAGCAATCCCATAAAATATCGTGAAGCAGTTTCAAAAACTTTACAAAAG
>CAZEIG010000210.1:0-2336 GCA_964511805.1 uncultured Faecalibacterium sp. | reverse complement strand
GAAGTTGGTCCGCAGCTTGCCGGAGATGTGCGCCAACAGGGTATGGCCGCTGGGCGTGAGCTTCCCGGTGGCCTTATCCTCGCTCAACATTTCCACCTTGAAGATGGCGTTGGGCATGGCCTCGCGCACGATGCCTTCGATCTCGATAACGTCTTCTTTAGACAAGCTATTTGCCTCCTTGTGGATCTGCTCAGTTTGCCTTGGGCGAACGGGGGCAGTGAGCGCCACATACTTTCCTCTCTACGGCACGAAATCCATAAAACAGGCATATGACCCTGCCTGCCGAGAAAGCATCTGGCCTCCACAGCCATTATTGGATTATACACCTTTTTGGCTGAATTTGCAAGGGCTTTTTTCGTGTTTCCGATAAAAATTTCCGCCTTTTTTCAAAGGCGGAAATCCGGGGCCCGTTTTGGCGACTGCGGCAGGCCTTTGGGGGGCTGTTCTGGCCGCTTTAGGGCCGCAGGGCGTCCTTTTTTACAGGGTGAAGCCGGAGTCCTCCCAGCCGATGGTCATGATCTCGGTGCGGTCCTTGAGGATAGCCACCGAGTGCTCGAAGTGAGCGGCCAGACCGCCGTCCTTGGTCTTGACGGTCCAGCCGTCGGCCAGGGTCTTGATCTTGCAGCCGTACTGGCAGATCATCGGCTCAATGGCGATGGTCATGCCGGGCACAAGGCGGGGCCCCCGGCCGGCGGTGCCGAAGTTGGGCACCTCAGGGTCCTCATGGAGTTCACGGCCGGTGCCGTGGCCGACGAATTCCCGCACCACTGAGAAGCCTGCCTTTTCGCAATAGGTCTGGACGGCGTGGCTGATGTCCCCGATCCGGTTGCCCGCCTTGGCCTGGGCGATCCCTAAGTGGAGAGCTTCCTTGGTGACGTCCAGCAGCCGCTGGGCCTCCAGGTCGATCTTCCCAACCGGGTAGGTGCATGCGTTGTCCCCGTTGAAGCCGTCCACCTTGGCGCCGGTGTCGATGCTGACGATGTCCCCCGGCCGGATGACGATGTCGTGGGAGGGGATGCCGTGGATGACGGTGTCGTTCAGGCTGATGCAGGCCGTCCCTGGGAAGCCGTACAGTCCCTTGAAGTTGGGGGTGCCGCCGTGCTTGACGATAAACTCGTAGATCAGCTTATCCAGCTCCCAGGTGGTCATGCCGGCCTCAATGTGCTCGCCGCCGTACTTGAGGGCGGCTGCGCTCAGGGCGTTGGCCCGGCGCATCCCGTCCAGTTCTTTTGCATTCTTGATCTGAATCAATGCTCTTACGCCTCCAAAGCCTTCATGACTTCAGCCGTCGTTGCCTCGACGGTGGTGCCGCTCTCGATAACAGCCAGTTTGCCGCGGCTGCGGTAGAATTCCACCAGGGGCTCGGTCTGGGCGTGGTAGGCCTTCAGCCGGTCACGCACCGTCTCGGGCTGGTCGTCCTTCCGGGTGATCAGCTTGCCACCGCAGTTGTCGCAGACGCCTTCCACCTTGCTGGGCTTGGTGCGGACGTGGTAGCTGGCACCGCACTTTTCGCAGACGCGCCGGCCGCTCATCCGCTCAAAGATGATCTCCTCGTCCACTTCCAGGTCCAGCACCTTGTCGATCCGGATGCCCATCCGCTCGATGGCCTCGACCTGGGCGATGGTGCGGGGCACGCCGTCCAGGATAAAGCCCTTGGCGCAGTCGGGCTGGGCCAGCCGCTCCTTCAGGATGCCGATGATGACGTCGTCCGGCACAAGGCCACCGGCGTCCATGTAGCTCTTGGCCTTCAGGCCCATCTCGGTGCCCTCCTTGACGGCGGCCCGCAGGATATTGCCGGTGGAGATGGCCGGGATGCCCAGCTTTGCGGTCAGGACCTCGGCCTGGGTGCCCTTGCCCGCACCCGGAGCGCCTAAAAGGATCAAATTCATATCCATACCCCTTTCGTTATCAGGTCAGATAAGCAAAAAAGCACTGAAAAGATCGAGGGGCGCCTCTCCTTTCCAGTGCTTATGCTGACGGTACGTATTCTGTTTGAAAAGGATCCCGTCAGGGAACCATCAGCCCAGGAAACCTTTGTGGTTCCGCATAGTCATAAAGCTGTCCAGGCTGCGGGTGGTGTCCAGTGCGACGCCTACGACGATCAGCATACTGGTGCCGCCCAGCTGGATGGCCACGCCGGTCACGTTGCCCAGGATGATGGGCAGTACAGCCACCACCGCGAGGAAGATGCCACCGATCATGGTGATCTTGCTCAGGGTGCGGATGATGAAATCGCTGGTCGGCTTGCCGGGACGGAAGCCGGGGATCGAGCCATTGTTGCGGCGCAGATTGTTGGCGATCTCGATCGGGTTGTACTGGATGGAAACGTAGAAATA
>CAZEIG010000209.1:0-2343 GCA_964511805.1 uncultured Faecalibacterium sp. | reverse complement strand
GGACTCGACGCCCTGGCGCAGGACGTTGTCGGCCGCCTGGAAGGCGTTCATCAGGGTGATCTTCTCCTGGCTGATCATCTTCAGCCGCTCGTTGGGGATGACGATCAGACTGTCGACGTGCATCAGCAGGTTAGCGATGCCCTGCTCGGCCAGGCCCATCTTCCGCTTGCCCTCAAAGGCAAAGGGCTTGGTGACGATGCCCACCGTCAGGATGCCCAGGTCGTGGGCCACCTCGGCCACCACCGGGGCCGCGCCGGTGCCGGTGCCGCCGCCCATGCCAGCGGTGATAAAGACCATATCCGCCCCCTTGAGGGCGTTGGCGATCTCATCCTTGCTCTCTTCGGCGGCGCGCTGGCCCACCTCGGGGTCGGCGCCGGCGCCCCGGCCCTTGGTCAGCTTGGAGCCGATCTGCACCTTGACCGTCGCGTGGTTCTTGGCCAGGGCCTGCTGGTCCGAGTTAAGCGCAATGAACTCTACCCCCTGCAGTCCGTCGGTGACCATCCGGTTGACGGCGTTGCCGCCGCCGCCGCCCACGCCCACCACCTTGATCGTGGTAACGTTTTCATCCATTTCTTCGTCAAGCATCAAAGCCATAATCTTGTTCCTCCGTCAGGCAATATGGTCACTGCACGGCTGCCGGGCAACAGGTCCATTGTTGCAACAGCCAGCACAGATAATAACACGACACCTCTGATTACGAGGGTTATACAACTGTATCGTATCATCTTTTGGCTCTGAATGCAAGTTATTTTTTCGTTTCGGGACGCTTTTTTCGAAATCGACCGGGTGGGGCGGCATTTCTCACCCAATTCCTGCCCCGAGAGAGGCCAGTACGCCCCCCAGATCCTCGTAGCCACGGGCGATGTATTCGCACCCGTCCACCCGGCTGGCCCCCCGGGCGGCCAGGGCCGCCATCACCAGCGCCGCCCCGCCCCGCAGGTCCCGGGCGGTCACCGCGGCGGCGTGGAGGGGCCGGCCGCTCCGGATGGTGAGGGTGCGGCCGGCAGCCTCGACGTCGGCCCCCATCGCCGCAAAGCCGGCCGCACAGCCGAAGCGGTCCTCAAAGACCCGGTCGTAAAAGACCGTCTCCCCCTCTGCCCCCAGCAGGGCGGCCGCCGCCAGGGGAGCCGCGTCGGTGGCAAGGGCGGGGTAACCCCCCGTCTCCCACCGGCCTATCCCCCGCAGACGCCCGGCGTGGGCCACCACCGCTGCATCCGCCTCCCGCAGGACGGTGCAGCCGGCGGCCTCCAACAGGTCGAGGACGGGGGCGTAGAGGGCGGGGGGACAGCCTTCCAGCCGGACCCAGCCCCGGGCCGACGCCGCCGCGCAGGCCAGGGTGGAGGCCCAGATCCGGTCGGGCATGGGGGTCCAGGCCGCCGGGTGGAGCGGCCGGCCCCCCTCGATGACGATATCGCCGCTGCCCGCCCCCGCAACGGCCGCGCCGCAGTGGTTCAGGAAGGACGCCAGATCAACGATTTCGGGCTCGCGGGCGGCCCCGTGCAGGACCGTCCGCCCCCGCGCGGCGCACCCCGCCAGCACCAGCGTCTCGGTCGCGCCGACGCTGGGCAGAGGCAGGGTGATTTCGGCGGCCTGCAGCCCGCCGGGGGCCGTCAGGACCAGCCGCTGGTCCACCCAGTCCGCCCGGGCCCCCATCCGGGCCAGGCCCTTCAGGTGAAGATCCACCGGCCGGGTCCCGATCCGGCAGCCCCCGGGCAACACCGTCTCCACCCGGCCCAGCCGCCCCAGCACCGGCGCGGCAAAGAGGATGGACGCCCGCATCCGGCTGCTCTCGGCGGCGGGCAGGCGGCAGGCCGCGGGCGGGCCGCCGCAGACCAGGTCGGCCCCGTCCCACCCGGCCGGGCAGCCCACCGCACGCAGCAGCCCCAGGCAGTCCTCCACATCCGACAGCCGCGGCACACCCCGCAGCCGCACCGGGCCGCCGCAGAGAGCACTGGCCGCCAGCAGAGGCAGCACGCTGTTCTTGGCCGCAGGCACCCGCACGCTGCCGCGCAGCGGCCGGCCGCCCCGCACCGTCATTCTCCCGCCCATAGGAATACCCCCGTTTCGCAAAAGATACCCTACGGTATGCAAAACGGGGGCGGGATGTGAGGAAATGAGGCCCCAAACGGCCCCTCTCAAAACCGGAGGCAAATTACCCGCGTAATTTGTCCGAAAAAGTCGCCCCTCTCACCCCTCCTGACGGGAGACCGAGAGGACGATCCCCATCTCCCCCAGCAGCATCATCAGGCTGGTGCCGCCGGAAGAGAAAAAGGGCAGGCTGACGCCGGTGTTGGGGAGGGTGTTGGTGACCACCGCGCTGTTGAGGGCGGCCTGCATGGCCCC
>CAZEIG010000208.1:0-2367 GCA_964511805.1 uncultured Faecalibacterium sp. | reverse complement strand
GCAAAAAGAAAAGCGCCTGCTTTTGCAGACGCTTTGTGAAGATTTTGTGGAAAATGTTGGGGATTGTATAATTTTGGTTTGGCCCTCTCAGTCTTGCTTTGCTCGCCAGGAGGGCCAAACGGGAAAACTGTCAGGGAGCCTTCCCCACAAACAAAAAAGCGATGGCTTCTCATCCATCGCTTTGTGGCGCCTCTTGCCTGACTCGAACAGGCGACACCCTGATTAACAGTCAGGTGCTCTAACCGACTGAGCTAAAGAGGCAGATATAAAACGACGCAGGAGCCGCCTTATATGGTGGTGACCCGTACCGGAATCGAACCGATGTTAAAGGCGTGAGAGGCCTCTGTCTTAACCGCTTGACCAACGGGCCATCTGTGCTTTTGGCCGGGATCGGCTCCCGACTTGGTTATTATAGCGCAAAATGGTACCGTTGTCAACAGGTAAAATGCGATTTTTCCACTTTCCCATCCGGTTCGCTCACCCACCCCGGAAAAACGAGCTGCGGGCCGCCGCCAACAGCAGCCGCATATAGATGACTGCACAGCTCACCGGCAGGGTCAGTTCCATCCCCTGCCGCTGGGGCAGGTCCTGCAGGCTGCCCTGGTAGAGGCAACGCAGGCCGGGCAGGCCGGTGAAGTCGCCCGGACGCATCAGGGTGCGGTCCTTGGGCAGCCGGAGGGAGTGGCTGTCCTCCAACACCTGGCCCACGAACTGGGAGCAGAAAAAGTGCCGGCGGCGGCGCAGGCGGATGTTCAGCCGACAGAGCAACAGCCCGAAGATGTTGAAGTGGTACCACTGGGCCGTCATCTGCTCGGCCAGGGCGTAGGCCTTCCAATAGGCGTCATCGCTCACCCGCAGCTCGTAGACGGCGCAGGGGATCTGCCCGTTCTGGCCCAGCAGCCCCCGGTTCAGGAATTCCTTGCAGGGCCCGGCCGGGAAGATGGTGTAGCCGTTTTTCCGCGACGAGCTGTAGAGGGTCCCCAACTCCTCGTCAAAGGCGAGGGAGACGTGGGTATAGGGGTCGCCGGTCAGCCGGTAGACCAGGTGGGACAGCAATGTGCCCGAGCGGCTTAGAATGATGTAGATGCTTTTCATGGTCAGATTCCTTTGTTGTGCAGACAGCGCAATTCGGTTTTGTTGAGTATACCATATTCCGGCCGCGCATTCCATCGGTTTTCCGCGGTATTTCTGTGATAATTTAGGCAGCGGAAAATGTTGTATACAAAGCCTTGCAACCGCCGCGCATCCCACGTATAATAGGTAACAGCCAGGCGTCGCCCGGCCTCGACAAAAAAGAGGGATGTAGATTTGTTATGAACGACGGAAATCTTGTAGCCATCACATCGCAGCAGGTCCTTGTCATGTTCCTGCTGATCTTCGTAGGTTATCTTGCGGTGCGGTGCCGCGCGCTCGACGCCGAGGCCCGCCGTAACTTTTCCAGCCTGCTGGTCAACATCGTGGTCCCGGCCATGATCATCAACTCCTACATGACCGCCTTTGACCCCGAGATCCTCTCCAACCTGATCCGGACGGCCCTGGTCAGCGCCGGGGTGCTGGTCGCCGGGCTGCTGATCGCCCTCCTCTTCACCCACAGGATGAAGGACCCCAACCGCCCCCTGATCCGCTTTGCCGTCACCTTTTCCAATGCGGCCTACATGGGCTTCCCCCTGATCGAGGCCCTGTTCGGGTCCGAGGGCCTGCTCTACGCCAGCATCTTCAACACTTTTTTCAATATCCTCATCTGGACGGCCGGCGTCGCCATCCTCGACCCCGGTGCCAGGGCCGGCAACCCCCTGCGGGAACTGGTCAAAAAGCCCGCCCTGATCGCAGTAGCCATCGGCCTGGTGATCTACCTGGGCCGCATCCCCGTCCCCACCCTCATCAGCCAGCCCCTCAGCCTGCTGGGCGGCATCAACACCCCCCTGTCGATGCTGATCACCGGCATCATCATCACTACCAGCGACCTGCGGTCGGTCGTCCGGAGCACCTCCCTCTGGTACACCATCCTGCTGCGGATGCTGGTGATCCCGGCCGTGACCTTTGCGCTCTGCCTCCTGACTGGCACCGGCGGGATGGTCGCCGCCGTCGTCATCCTCCTCGAGGCCTGCCCCTGCGCGGCCATCACCTCGGTCTTTGCGGTCCAGTACCACTACGACGAGCAGTTCGCGGCCGGCGCGGTGGTGGTCTCCACCCTGCTATCCATCCTGGTGCTGCCGCTCTGCGCCGTCTTCGTCCAGATGCTGGGCTGACCGCCCTCGCCCGTCAAAATACACAAAAAAGCCCACCGTAATTCGTTCAAATTATGGTGGGCTCAGCTTGTCAAAGAACCCCTACTAAATCGCAGGACAAAGCGGGAAGTTCTGGCAT
>CAZEIG010000207.1:0-2389 GCA_964511805.1 uncultured Faecalibacterium sp. | reverse complement strand
GAGCCGGACCGGGTCAGCCAGCTGCTCCAGCTCTCCCAGGAGCTGGCCAGCCTCACCCCGCGGGAGCAGCGGGTCCTGTCCCTCCGCTTCGGGCTGGAGGACGGTCGCCCCCACACCCTGGAGGAGCTGGGGCAGGAATTCAACGTCACCCGGGAGCGGGTCCGGCAGATCGAGGCCAAGGCTCTGCGGAAGCTTCGCCACCCCAGCCGCGCCAAGCGCCTGCGGGATTATCTGGAAGAATGAATTTAGAGGAGCCCCATTTCTGCCCGCATATGCGGGACAGAAATCCTTTCCCTGTATGTGTCCCGTCCGTACGCGCATGTCGTCCGGGCGGGACTTTTATGTGCCGCGGCGGGGATATGCAAGAGGCAAGATTGACAAAATCACCAAAGGCTTTTTTGGATGGAACGTGAAAAACAAAAAATGCAAGCCCCAAAATGACGATTTATGCCACGCGTCCGGGCGTTCGAAAATGAAAACCGCTTTGAAAAAAATTTGACCGAAAGCTGTAAAATGGCTTGACAACATGGATTTTTTGTGATACACTGCCTCAGTATCACAAAATGGAGTACTGCGCGAAAAATGGGATTTTGCGGGTCGACCAGCGGGCCGCAAACCGAAAAGTTTGTGAAAAATGACGAACCTTTTCGTCCCGCGCGGGGGCTGTTTCTGTGAGTGTGCCAGAAATCGGGCGGCTTCGCGGCTGCCTTGTTATCACGTCCGTGGAGTATAAAAGTAAGGAGTGGTCGATTTTATGATGAAAGTCAAGCCCGTAAAGCTCGGCAAAACCGAGCGGATGAGCTTCTCCCACATCGACGAAGTCATCGAGATGCCCAACCTGATCGAGGTCCAGAAGAATTCCTACCAGTGGTTCCTGGACGAGGGCCTGCGCGAGGTGTTTCATGACATTGGCGTCATTGAAGATTACACCGGCAACCTGGCGCTGAGCTTCGTGGATTACCGCCTTGATAAAGAACCCAAGTACAGCATCAAGGAGTGCAAGAGCCGTGACGTCACCTATGCCGCTCCCCTGCGGGTGACTGCCCGCCTGATGAACAAGGAGACCGGCGAGGTCAAGGATCAGGAGATCTTCATGGGGGATTTTCCCCTGATGACCGACGCGGGCACTTTCGTCATCAACGGCGCCGAGCGTGTCATCGTCAGCCAGCTGGTCCGTTCCCCGGGTGTCTTCTACGGCGCGGCCAAGGACAAGGTGGGCAACGACCTGTTCAGCGCCACCATGAACCCCAACCGCGGCGCCTGGCTGGAGTATGAGACCGACGCGGCCAACGTCTTTTACGTCCGGATCGATAAGAACCGGAAACTGCCCATCACCGTCCTCTGCCGCGCGCTGGGCCTGTCCTCCAACGAGGACATCATCAACTACTTCGGCGAGGATGAGCGGATCATGGCCACCCTCGAGAAGGACACCACCAAGAACACCGAGGAGGGCCTGCTGGAAGTCTACCGCAAGCTCCGCCCCGGCGAGCCCCCCACGGTGGAGTCGGCCACCAGCCAGGTCAATATGCTCTTCTTCGACCCCCGCCGGTACGACCTGTCCCGGTTCGGCCGTTATAAGATGAATAAGAAGCTCTCGCTGGCCCGTCGGATCACCGGCCAAGTGGCCGCCGAGAACGTGGTGGACCCCCTGACCGGCGAACTGCTGATCGAGGTGGGAGAGAAGATTACCCGCGCCAAGGCCGAACAGGCCGACGCCGCCGGCGTCAACCTGGTCGTCCTGGACATTGAGGGCAAGCAGGTCAAGGTCATCACCAACGGCTGCGTCGACGCGCAGGGCTTCTTCTCCTTCAACGTCAAGGACTGCGGCATCAACGAGCGCTGCTCCTTCGACGAGCTGCGGAAGATCCTGGACACCACCAGCGACCCCGAGGAGCAGAAGGAGCTGCTCCGCCGCAACCACGACCAGCTGATCGGCCGTACCCTGACCGTCGCCGACATCCTGGCCTCGGTCAACTACCTGAACGGCCTGGGCCACGGCATCGGCACCACCGACGACATCGACCACCTGGGCAACCGCCGGATCCGCAGCGTGGGCGAGCTGCTCCAGAACCAGTTCCGGATCGGCTTCTCCCGGATGGAGCGTGTCATCCGTGAGCGGATGACCCTCCAGAGCCAGGACCAGAGCACCCTGACCCCCCAGGCCCTCATCAACATCCGGCCTGTGGTGGCCGCCATCAAGGAGTTCTTCGGCTCCTCGCCCCTGTCCCAGTTCATGGACCAGAACAACCCCCTGGCCGAGCTGACCCACAAGCGCCGCCTGTCGGCCCTGGGCCCCGGCGGCCTGAGCCGTGACCGTGCCGGCTTCGAGGTCCGCGACGTCCACTACAGCCACTACGGCCGTATGTGCCCCATCGAGACCCCTGAAGGC
>CAZEIG010000206.1:0-2410 GCA_964511805.1 uncultured Faecalibacterium sp. | reverse complement strand
TTATAAATAGTAAGGTCCGTACCGAGAGGCTGGCTTTAACGAGCTGGCCTCTCTTCTTTTATTTCGGTTAAATGGGACGAAAGTTTGACGGCGGGGCAGAAAAAAGGGGACCCCTTGGTAGGAGTCCCATAGATAGGTGGCGGAAGGCGGGCGGGTCACTGGCTCAGTTCCATCTCGTAGGCAGCAAAGCCGCTGGAGCGGATGACCTCGCCGTCCCGGGTACACCAGAGGGCTTCGACGCCATCCAGGCTCTCGATGAGGGCCTGGCCCTCTTCCAGCGGCATACAGAAGACGCCGGTGGACAGGCAGTCGGCCAGGCCGGAGTCGGGGCAGAGGATGGTGACGCTGGTGAAGTAGCTGGCGGGCCAGAGGGTATCGGGGTCGATGATGTGGTGGTAGCGGACGCCGTCCACGGTGTAATACCGCTGGTAGTCGCCGCTGGTCACCAGGGCCATGTCGCTGCAGTAGACTGCCGCCACCAGCGAGCTGCCCGCGCCGTAGAAGTCGGAAGGGGCCCAGGGGTTTTCGATGCCGCCGGTCCACTGCTCGCTGCCGGGCTTAACCCCGATGGAGCGGAGGTTGCCCCCCACGCTGACCGACGCGCTGATGAGGCCCCGGGCCTCGGCGGCGCGGCAGACCTGTTCGACGGCGTAGCCCTTGCCGATGCTGCCGACGTCCAGCCGCATCTCGGGGTCGGCCAGGTAGACGGTGCCGGCCTCCCTGTCGATGACGATGTCGTGGATGTCGCAGTGCTGGGCGGCGGTCTCCAGTTCGGCTTGGGTGGGCAGGGTGTTGTCGGTGTCCGATGGGTCGGTCCCGGCGGCCTCCCGGTGGTCGTGCCAGATGGCAAGGACGCTGCCCATGGCGATGTTCAGCTTGCCGCCGGTGGTGTCGTAGAGGTCGATGGCCAGCTCCAGCAGGTCGATGATCCGCTGGTCGACCTCCACCGGGGCAACGCCGGCGTTGTCGTTGATGGTCTTGATGTTGTTGACACCCTCGTAGTCGTTGTAGATGTCGTAGAGCTGGTGGTACTCGATGAGATCCTGGTGGAGGGCGTCCATCTGGGCGTTGAATTCCTCCTGGGTGTCGCAGTAGGCGATGACCTGGGTGACGGTGTCGAAGACGTCGTAGAAGATGGTGGTGAACCGCTGGGCGTCGTCAGAGGGGACGGCGGCGGCGCTGCCGGAGGCGGAGGGGGCGGACGAAGCGCAGCCGGCCAGCAGGCAGGCGGCCATGGCCAGCACGGTCAGGGTGGCGAAGATGTGGCGTCTCACGGGGCGGTCACCTGGTCTTTCTCCTGAGCCAAATGGGCCAGCAGGTCCCCGAAGACCCACTGCCGGGTGGCGGGGGTGACGGCCGCCCGCAGGGAGATCTGGGCCTTGGCGGTGTCCAGCAGGTCGAAGAGGGTGGCGGCGTCCTTGGGACGGAAGTTGGCCAGGACGATGGCCGGCGGATAGGCGTCGGGGGCCAGGCTGAGGGTGCGGGCCGCGGCCAGGGGGACCTCCCCCAGCAGCTGGGCCACCGTCTGGCCGGCCTCGGCGGGGGAGACGGGCTGCACCTTCATCCCGAAGGCGTCGGCCATCCCGTCCAGGATGCCCCGGTCCCCGGGCGCGAGATTCCAAGCCAGGACCATCGGGACCCCGGCGTTCTGGTTGCGGGCGATATGAGCTTTCATAGGGTTGTACCTCTTTCATGGTAGATCGTTCAGAGTATACCACAAAAGAGGAGGAAAGAAAACACTCCCATTCAGTTGAGCGTCTTGCCGAAGAAGGGAACCTCCTGCCGGATGAAGTCCATCAGCTCATCGAACTGGTCGGGGGTCAGGCTCTGGGCGCCGTCGCACTTGGCCTTGGCGGGGTCGTTGTGAACCTCGATCATCAGCCCATCGGCCCCGGCGGCCACCGCCGCCTTGGCGAGCTGGGGGACCATCCAGGCCTGGCCGCAGGCGTGGCTGGGGTCCACCACCACCGGCAGGTGGGTCATCTTGTGGAGCATCACCACCGCCGCCAGGTCCAGGGTGTTCCGCATACTGGTCTCGAAGGCGCGGATACCCCGCTCGCAGAGGATGACGTTCTCGTTCCCCTCGGCCATGATGTACTCGGCGCTCATCACCAGCTCCTCAAGGGTGTTGGCCAGCCCTCGTTTGAGGAGGACGGGCTTGTTCTGGCGGCCCACCGCCTTGAGCAGCTCGAAGTTCTGCATATTCCGCGCGCCCACCTGGATCAGGTCGACGTTCTCGAAGAGGGGCAGGTGTTCGGTATTCATGATCTCGGTAACGATGGGGCTGCCGGTGGCCCGGCGGGCCAGCTTGAGCAGGTCCAGCCCCTCGCTCCGCATCCCCTGGAAGGAGTAGGGGGAGGTGCGGGGCTTGAAGGCGCCGCCCCGCAGCAGGCTGGCGCCGGCCGCCTTG
>CAZEIG010000205.1:611-2435 GCA_964511805.1 uncultured Faecalibacterium sp. | reverse complement strand
CGCGCTGTTTGCCAGCTCGGAGATCGCTGTCATATCCATGAGCGAGGGCCGGCTGAAGATGCTGGCCGAGGATGGGGACAAGCGGGCCAAAAAACTGCTGGCCCTCACCGACCAGCCCTCCAAGTTCCTGGCCACCATCCAGGTGGCCATCACCCTGGCCGGCCTGATGGGCGGCGCCTTCGCGGCCGAGAACTTCGCCGACCCCATTGTGGACCGAATTCTCTCGCTGGGGGTGGCGGTGCCCCGCGCCGCCCTGCACTCGGCGGTGGTGGTCCTCATCACCCTGGTGCTGACCTATTTCAGCATCGTCTTTGGCGAGCTGGTGCCCAAGCGTCTGGCCATGAAGAAGACCGAGAGCCTTTCGCTGAGCCTGGCGGGCATCCTCTATTTCATGTCCAAGATCTGCGCGCCTCTGGTCTGGCTGCTGACCGTTTCCACCAACGCCCTGCTGCGGCTGCTGGGCATTGACCCCAACCAGAACGAGGAGATCGTCACCGAGGACGAGATCAAGATGAAGCTGATGGAGGGCAGCCAGCAGGGCACCATCGAGACCGATGAGAACGAGATTATCCAGAACGTCTTTGAGCTGAACGACACCACCGCCGAAGAGATCAGCACCCGCCGCCGGGAGGCAGTCTGCCTCTATCTGGAGGACGACATGGACGTCTGGGCCGAGACCATCCGGAACAGCCGCTTTACTTATTTCCCGGTCTGTGGCGAGAGCCAGGACGATGTGGTGGGCGTTTTGAACACCAAGGACTACTTCCGGCTGGACGACACCTCCCGCCGCTCGGTCATGAAGAACGCGGTGGATAAGCCCTTCTTCGTCCCCGAGGGGATCCGTGCCGACGCCCTCTTCAGCCGGATGAAGCAGGAGCGGAAATACTTCGCCATCGTCATCGACGAGTACGGCGGGATGAGCGGCATCGTCACCGTCCACGACCTGATGGAAGAGCTGGTGGGCGACATGGACGACGAGGACACCGTCCGGAAGGTGGAGGTCCGCCAGACCGGCGAGAATACCTGGGAGATCCGCGGCTCGGCCGACCTGGAAGAAGTGGCCGACACCCTCGGCGTCCAGATCCCCACCGACGAGCACGAGACCTTCAACGGCCTGGTCTGCGGGCTGGTGGGCCGGGTGCCCGACGAGGGCGAGCAATTCCACTGCGAGGGCTATGGCCTCAAGATCGACGTCAAGAATGTCACTGGCCACCGGGTCGACATTGCCGTGGTGAAAAAGGACCCCCCCGCCCCCGAAAAGCCGGACGACGAGGACTGAGCTGCCAAAACACCGTAAAATCAGAACAGGGCCCTGCCAGGCATGAGTCTGGCGGGGCTTGATTTTGCCCCGAAATACAGTATAATAGGGGAAGCAACACGGCTAAAAATGACAGCCTGGCCGCCAGCCGGCCATGGAGTGGGGAGGATTGGAATGGATCGAACTTATATTTCCGACGTTCGGAATGAGATCGGTAATACCGTAAAAGTGCAGGGCTTCATCGAGAACCTGCGCAGCAGCAAGGCAATGGCTTTCATCGTCCTGAAGGACATCACCGGCAAGCTCCAGATCACCATCGAGAAGGGGGACCACCCTGACCTCATCGAGACCATCGACAAGCTGACCGGCGACTCGGTCGTCACGGTGGTGGGTAAGGTGATGGCCAACGACTACGTTAAGATGGGCGGCATCGAGATGATCCCCGATGCCATCGAGATCGAGAGCATCGCCGAGCCGCTGCCCATCGTCCGGAAGGAGATCGCCGCCACCAAGAAGAAAAAGGCGGTGGAGCGCTCCAGCATCGACCAGCGGATCGACTACCGCTG
>CAZEIG010000205.1:0-601 GCA_964511805.1 uncultured Faecalibacterium sp. | reverse complement strand
CGAAAATCAGCTGATGTTCAAGGTGCAGACCGTCCTGGTCAACGCCATGCGGCAGTATCTGCTGGGGAATAACTTCATCGAGATCCACACCCCTAAGCTGATTGCCGCCGCCAGCGAGAGCGGCGCCGAGGTGTTCAAGGTGGACTACTTTGACCGGAACGCCTACCTGGCCCAGAGCCCCCAGTTCTATAAGCAGATGGCCATGGCCAGCGGCTTTGAGCGGATCTTTGAGGTGGGGCCTGTCTTCCGCGCCGAGAAGTCTTACACCAACAAGCACACCACCGAGTTCACCGGTTTCGACCTTGAGTTCAGCTACATCAACTCCTTCCGGGATGTGATGCACCTGGAGGAAGAGCTGCTCCGCGCCGCCCTGCAGGCCGTCAAGGACGCCTACGGCAAAGAAATCGAGGAGGCCTTCGGCCTGCCGGTCATCGTCCCCGAGACTCCCTTCCCGGTGGTGACCCTGGCTGACCTCTACAAGGGCCTGAAGGAGGACTTCGGCTACACGGTGGACGAGTCCGAGAAGGGTGATCTGACCACTGAGGCCGAGCGTCTGAGCTACGACTGGGCCAAGAAGCACTATGGCCACGAGTTCCTCTTT
>CAZEIG010000204.1:0-2437 GCA_964511805.1 uncultured Faecalibacterium sp. | reverse complement strand
TGTGGCTGTTGGTGCTGCCCTCCCGGGTGACAAAGCCCAGCAGCAGGCTCTTGTCCAGCCGGACCGTCTCAGAGGGGGCCAGGTCCTCCGCCACCAGGATGGAGGGCTCGGTGCCCTGCAGGCTGTCGATGTCGGTGCCCTGCAGGATGTCCAGCATAGCCTGGGCGATGTCCATGACGTCGGCGCTGCGGGCCTGCAGGTACGGGTCATCCATGGCGGCAAAGACGGCGGCCTGGTTGGTGCCGGCCGTCTTGACCGCATATTCCGCGCACATCTTCTGCCGGGTGATGATCTCCTTGATGGCATCGACGAAGTCGTCGTCCTCCAGCATCATGGCGTGGATGTTGAAGACCTCGGCGATATCCTCGCCCGCCTCCACCAGGGCCTTCTCATAGAGGGCGGTCTGCTGGGCGATGGCCTTCTGCTGGGCGTCCTCAAAGCGGAGCAGCTCCGCGCCGGTGTCGGTGACGGGCACGGTGGAGATGGTGGTATCCTTTTTCTTGTAGATCTTGATCTTGCCGATGGCAATACCGTTCAAAATGCTTTTGCCGGTACCTACCTGCATATTCAGTCTCATCCTTTCTTTGCGCCGCGCGCGCCCCCTGCACAGGGCCCGCCGGGCGGTTGGTGCGGTTGGTTTAGAAAAGCCCCCGCAGGATCACCGCGAGGGCTTGGGAACGCTTCTCAGAGGTTCTCGGTCATGAACTTCTGGATGGCATCGGCAGCAGCGTCTTCGTCGTCACCCTCGACCTTGATGGTAATGGTATCGCCCTGCTTGACACCCATCCCCATCAGGGCCATCAGCTTGTGCATATCGCAGCTCTTGCCGTCCTTCTCGAGGGTGGCGGTGCTGGCGTGGCCTTTCACGACCTTGACGAGCAGGCCGGCCGGCCGGGCATGGATACCGCAGGCGTCCTTGACAGTATACTGAAATTCCTTCATAAATCATTTCTCCTTATATTGTAAACTAAGCGGCGCTGCCGCCTCTCAAACCTTGTGCAGACAGGTATGCACATTCTTTGATATCATTATTATAAACCCATCAGGGCAAATTTTCACCCTTTCATTTTGCCAATTTTTCACAGCGTTTTTTGTACGGATTGAACATAATTCCTTTTGCGAAGCCCCCAGCATCCCGCCCGATGCGACAAAAATCCCGCCTTGCATACAACACAGTGCCAGACGGGAACGAAATGCCGCTATTCCACGGGGTAGCCCTCGGCATCCAGGGGCAGGTCGGTATAGAGGGCGGTGCTCTCCTCGGCGTAGACCTCCGGCTCGCCCGAAGTCTCCTGCACCCCGCCGGCGTCCGCCGCGGTCTCCTGCCCGGCTTCGGCAGCAGCCTCTTCGGCGGCCATCGAGGCGGCGGTTTCCTGCTCAGCGGCGGCCATCGAGGCCTGGGCGTCCTTCAGCCCGGTCACCACCCCCGAGGGCTTGGCGAGCAGATAGGCTCCTACCGGCTTCTTTTTGTAGACCAGCAGGATGCCGTAGCAGCTCTCCTCTCCCGTCGAGGCCGCCGGGATGAGGGCCTGCCACTTTTCCACCGTCTTGCCCTTGTACCGGCTCAGCTCCAGGCCGCTCTGGGTCACCACCGTGTTGAAGGCCGAAAAGCTGTCGTCCCACTTGCGGGGTATCTTGACCTTGTCAGCCGAGATGGATGCGCCGTCCACCTCAAGCCCGTAGCCGGTGAACCAGGTCTGGATGTCCTGGGCCGACTCGATGGTGACCGACGTGCCGGCGGCGGCCGCGACGGTACGGGTGCTGATGTACCGGCCCAGCAGGGCGCTGCATACCACCACCGCGCAGCACATGGCGCCCAGGCCGATCTGGCGCAGCCGCGCCCGGTTCAGTGTCACTACAAACATAACCTCTGCCTCCCCACGCTCTGCTTGTTCTGTCCGGGTAAAATGTATGCGGATGGAACAAAGGTTATGCGTTTTATTCTTTCCCGGCAGTAGCGGCGGCGCGGGCGTCGGCTTCCGCCTTGCCGCCCCGGGCCAGCCGGGCCACCGTCCCCGACAGGGCCAGCACCGCCAGCAGGTTGGGGATGACCATCAGGCCGTTGAACATATCGGACATATCCCAAACCAGGCTGACCTTCTGGACCGAGCCGATCCGATGCAGGCCACCACGATGACCGCGTAGGGCAGCACCGCCTTTTGGCCGAAGAGGGCTTTCACATTGGTCTCGCCGAAGAAATACCAGCCGATGATGGTGGAGAAGGCAAAGAAGAGCATACAGACCGCCACAAAAGCGTTGCCGAAGGAGCCGAAGGCCTGGTTGAAGGCCGCCTGGGCCAGGGCGGTGCCGGTGAGGCCGCCTTCCTGCAGGGGCTGCAGCAGCCCCGAGCTGAGGATGACCAGGGCGGTCATGGTCAGGACGATGAAGGTGTCGATGAAGACGCCGATCATGGCGGCCAGGCCCTGATCCTGGGGCT
>CAZEIG010000203.1:0-2438 GCA_964511805.1 uncultured Faecalibacterium sp. | reverse complement strand
GGGGCATGGTGTCGGTCTCCCGCTTGGCGGGGCCGCCGCAGCAGGGGCAGGTGGTATTGACCCAGTCGGTGTGGCGGGCCAGGGGACTCTCGCCGTCGGGGCCCGGCTCAAAGTCAACGATGTCGGGCAGCGTCAAGGGCAGGCTGCTCTCGGGCAGGGGCTGCCAGCCGCACTTCTCGCAGTAGACCATCGGGATGGGCTCGCCCCAGTAGCGCTGGCGGCTGAAGACCCAGTCCCGCAGTTTATAGTTGACCTTCTTCCGGCCCTTGCCGTTTTCTTCCAGCCAGGCGGCCATCTTCTCCTTGGCATCGGTGACTGACAGCCCGTTCAGGAAGCCAGAATTGACCAGGGTACCGGTGGCCACGTCGGTGAAGGCCTCCTTGTCCAGGTCGGAGGGGGTGTTCCCCTTGACCACCTCGACGATGGGCAGGCCGAACTTCTTGGCGAACTCCCAGTCGCGGCTGTCGTGGGCGGGCACCGCCATGATGGCGCCGGTGCCGTAGGTGGCCAGGACGTAGTCGGAGATGAAGATGGGGATCTCCTGGCCGGTGACGGGGTTGATGCCCTGGACACCATCCAGCCGGACCCCGGTCTTCTCCTTGTTGATCTCGGTTCGCTCAAAGTCGCTTTTCCGGGCGGCCTCGGCCTGGTAGGCCTTGACCTCGGCGGCATTCTTGATGATTCCCTCTTCCATCCAGCGGGCCAGCAGGCTGTTCTCGGGAGAGAGGACCATATAGGTCGCGCCGTAGAGGGTGTCGCAGCGGGTGGTGTAGACGGTCAGGGTGTCGCCGGTGGTGGTACCAAAGTCAATCTCGGCGCCGTAGCTCCGGCCGATCCAGTTCTTCTGCTGGGTCGAGACCCGCTCGATGTAATCCAGCCCGTCCAGATCGTCGATCAGCTTGTCGGCGTAGGCGGTGATCTTGAGCATCCACTGGCTCTTGACCCGGTGGACCACCTCGCTGCCGCACCGCTCGCAGACGCCGTTGACCACTTCCTCATTGGCCAGGACGCACTTGCAGCCGGTACACCAGTTGACATTCATTTCCTTCTTGTAGGCCAGGCCGTGCTTGTAGAGCTGGAGGAAGATCCACTGGGTCCACTTGTAGTAAGCGGGGTCGGTGGTGTTGATCTCCCGGTCCCAGTCGAAGGAGAAGCCCAGGCTCTTGAGCTGGTTGCGGAAGCGGTCGGCGTTCCGCTTGGTGACGATGGCGGGATGGATATGGTTCTTCATCGCGTAGTTCTCGGTGGGCAGGCCGAAGGCGTCCCAGCCCATCGGGTAGAGGACGTTGTACCCGCACTGACGGCGCCGGCGGGTCACCACGTCCAGCGCGGTGTAGCTGCGGGGGTGCCCCACATGCAGGCCGGCGGCCGACGGGTAGGGGAACTCCACCAGGGCGTAGAACTTGGGTTTGCTGTGGTCGATCTCAGCATGGAAGGTCTTTTCGTCCTCCCACACCTTCTGCCACTTGGCCTCGACGGCCTTGAAATCATACTTCATCTCGTATCAGCTCCAGACTTTTTACACTTACTTTCTTATCGCTTTCCTCCCGGGGTCACTGCTCGGCCGGGGCGTCGCCGTCCCCATCCAGCAGGCCCGAGACGTCCACCGTCTCGGCGTCGGCCCACAGGTGCTCGAGGTCATAATAGGTGCGGGTGTTCGGCACAAAGATGTGGACGATCACCCCGGAGTAGTCCAGCAGGATCCAGTTCTTAGAATCAAAGCCCTCGGTGTGGTAGGGCTCGACCCCCTGCTGGGAGAGCTGGAACTGCACCTCGTCGGCCAGCGACGCCACCTGGGTGGTGGAGGAGCCGGAGGCGATGACGAAGTAGTCGGTCAGGACGGTCAGGTCCTCCACCTTCAGCACCCGGAGCTGCTGGGCCTTCTTTTGATCCAGGATCTTTGCGATGCGGATCGCCAGGGTCTTGCTGTCGTTTAGATTTTCCATAGAAACCCTTTCTTTGTCAAAATATCACTCGGAGGTATCACTGCCGGCGGGCTGGCCGTCGGTGGTCACCGCGCCCTGCACGTCGGTATCGCCCGCCAGGATGGCGTCGTCCGACTCCTTGTCCAGCTGGCCGACGAACTGGATGTTGGCGCTGGTGGAAACAGAGCCGTGGGGCCAGTCATCGGTGACAAGGTTGAGCTCGTCCTCGCTCACCAGGCCGGTGTAGTTGCGGAAATAGGTGTTCAGCAGTTCTGCGATCGAGCCGGCGTCCGGCACCACGCAGGAGTAACCGTCAAAGGTATCGGTGGCGCCAATGAAGGGCACTCCGCCCGAAAAGACCGGGGTCTGGGCGATCATGATGTCGGCGCTGTCGATCCGCATGAAGGAAACCGCCAGCTTGCCCAGGGTCACCAGGTCCATGTCGGTCTGGATATAGTTGTTGAAGATGATGGGCATCTGGTTGAGGATGTCCTGGATCCCCATCATCTTCAA
>CAZEIG010000202.1:0-2444 GCA_964511805.1 uncultured Faecalibacterium sp. | reverse complement strand
GCGTTCATGCCGTAGTAGAGGGACGGCCCGGCCATCCGCAGCTCCCTGGTCATAAAGGGAATGAAAATCGCTGTGGAGCTGGTCGTCATGCCGCGCTGAATTTCTACCTCGTTATAGCCCAGGGCCAGCGAGGACACGAAACCCTGCTCCTGTTGCCAGTCCAGCCGCTTCAAGGCGCAGTTGTATTTCTGCGCGATGCCGCCCACCGTGAACACGTCATTTTCCAGCCGCTGGCGGGTGGGGGCAAGGTTTACCACCGTGAACGTGAGCAGGAACATCCGCTCGTTGCGGGACTGCAGATCAGCCAGGAGCTCCGCCGCGTCTTTGGAAAACGTAATCAGGTCAGGGGGCAGGATGTCGGGATCGTACCCGGCCCGCACCGCCTTGCGCTGTTCCTCCACCTTCATTTTGCCGATGTCGGAGAGCTTGCCCTTGATGGTCTTAATAGCCTTGAGCTGATCCACCGTCTGAATATGGAGCGTAACCGTCATTTCCGCATCCATCTCTAAAATCTCCGCAAGGAGCTTGTCAGAGAGTTCGGACGCTAAAATCTGCAAGTAGGACACCGCGCCCCAATACTGGCCGATCCGAAACGAGCGGGACTGCCTAAAGTCGAAGCTGTCCGGGGCGATAAAGTTCTTTGTGCCGAGCCCGGTTTTGGGGATGTCCTGCCAGGAGAAGCGGAACGGCTCCTGGTTGCCGGGGTGCATCTGGCCGTGGAGCAGGGCCAGCCGCGCCTGCCCGTCCATCGGCTCACAGGGAACGCCCAGCCGCTTGAAGTTGCCCATCACATCGGCCTCCACGCGCTCCAGGCGGGGGCGGGCCTCCGCGATCCCTTCGGCGGGTATGCCGAAAGTGATGTATTTGGAGCGTTCAATGCCGTTGTTGCTTTTGGCAATCTGATTTTTCAGCATCCCGGTAAATTCCTCCCGGACGCTGTTAAAATCATCATCCGCCTGGGGAATGTTTACCTTGTAGCGACTCCTGGAATGGGAACGGCGGTTGATAAAAGAAAGCTGGAACGGCAGAGTGCTGTCAAAGTAGTTGAGGAACGAGCTCCAGCCGCCGAAAATGGCCGTCTGATCCTCGGTGCTTGCCACGGAATAATTGATGTCCTCATATTCCACCGTCTTTGTATAGAGCCCGCCGGGGAGCTTGCACACCCCGTCCGGGTGCATCGCCTGATAAGGGATGGTTTGCTGGACGGACAGAGCCGCCCGGCTGTTACCCCTTCCGGGACTGTTTTTGCTGTTTGCCTTTCGCAATCGCATTCTCCTTTCTCACAGCGCTCCGCCCGGTAAACGGGGCGTAAATGTTTTCTGTCTGATAATGCCGAACCCCGGGCCGCAGGAATTTGGCCCGGATGATGTTGTGCACCACCTTTTCAAAGGGAAGCCCGTCTTTTTCATACATCGCCAGCAGGAACGCCGGGAGCATAACAGCCAGCATTAAGAACATGGCCCCGGTATTTCCCAGGGGCTCCCGGGCCAGCAGGTAGGACGGGATGCCGATGGCTGCCGCTCCGCCAAAGCAGATAAGCTGGCGCTTTGTCAAATTGAACGCCATCTTCGTTTTGATTTTGGATAAGTCATTCGGGACATTTACATAGGGCATGAGAAACCTCCTTTCTCGCCCCGGAGACTTCGGGACAATTTGTCCCAAAGTCCGGGACGGTGCTTTCCACCTCGTTTCCCCACACATCCCAGCCGGGCGGCGTCTGTCTTGCGAACAGCTCCACCCGGGACAAATCGCCCATAAGGGCAACAATCTTTTCCCGGGCCTCGTCCGGCTTTTTGCTGTGGGCTTCAATGGGGGAAATGATAAACTGGTGGATATTGGCCGCCTGCCGCTTCGGATGCCCTTTTGTTGCCAGCAGGCAGATCTCCGCATTTCCCCGCGTCCAAAAGCCCAGGCCATAAAACCAGCTATCGGCCTTCCGGTTTTTCTTCAGCCAGACAAAAGCCACGGACTTATACTGAAAGCCCCACGCCTTAATCAGCCGCAGGGCCTCGGGGAGCTGGGGGAAAGTCGCCCATAAAAAAAGCGCGCTGTCCGGGGCGGCAAGTTCCGCCACCGGGAGCGCACATAACTCGTCTATTCCCATTGTGGGATAATGATGCTCCGCCGCCCCTTGCAGGCCCTTCTGTGCGTACCGCCAGGGCGGATCGGCGTAAATGATAGAATAATCTCCGATAGTCAGACTCCTTTCTCCCCGGCCTCCACCGCCGCCCGAGCCATACGGATGCGCTCCGTGGCCGGGGCGTAAAAAGCCGGAGCTGTTTCAAAGCAGATAAAGCGTCGGCCCGCATTGAGGGCGGCAACGGCGGTTGTGCCGGAGCCCGCGCAGATGTCCGCCACCAGCTCTCCGGGCCGGGCGTAGGTCTTGATAAAATACTCGCACAGGGCCACCGGCTTCTGCGTGGGGTGGACGGTGCGCTGGACGG
>CAZEIG010000201.1:0-2467 GCA_964511805.1 uncultured Faecalibacterium sp. | reverse complement strand
GGCTTGAAGCCGTCGATCTCGGGCAGGGCCCGGGAGACGATGACGCTCATGGCGTAGGGCATATAGTTGGTTTCCAGGGTGCGGGTGATGGGGTCCTCCAGGACGCTGCCCGCGCCCAGGATCTCGACCCCCTCCCCCAGCTGGGGCCGCATCGGCTTGGGTGTCTTTTTGGTCGTTTTTCTTGGCATATCTTATTCTTCCCGTTTATGGTGTGCAGGCGTGAAGCGGCTCAGGACAAGTCGAGGTCGTCCAGGTATTCGGCGCCGTGGGCGGCGATGTGGTCCTTCCGGCCGGCGAGGTTGTCCCCCAGCAGGATGTCGAACATCCGGGCGGTCTCGGCGGCGTCGGCGGGCATCACCTTGATGAGGCGGCGGCTGGCCGGGTTCATGGTGGTCAGCCACATCATCTCGGGGTCGTTCTCGCCCAGACCTTTCGAGCGCTGGATGGTGTACTTCTGATCCCCGATCTTTTTCAGGAAGGCAGCTTTCTCCGCCTCGGTATAGGCAAAGCAGGTCTGGTTCTTGGTGTTGATCTCATACAGGGGGGACTCAGCGATATAGAAGTACCCCTTTTCGATCAGGGTAGGGGTCAGGCGGTAAAGCATGGTCAGCACCAGGGTACGGATCTGGTAGCCGTCGACGTCGGCGTCGGTACAGATGACCAGCTTGTTGTACCGCAGGTTGTCCAGGCTGAAGGTGGCCAGCTCCTTGTTGTACTTGCCGCCCAGCTCGATGCCGCAGCCCATCACCTTGATGAGGTCGACGATGACGTCCGACTTAAAGATCCGGGCATAGTCGGCCTTGAGGCAGTTGAGGATCTTGCCCCGGATGGGCATGATGGCCTGGTACTCGCTGTCCCGGCTCTGCTTGACCGCGCCCATGGCCGAATCGCCCTCGACGATATACAACTCCCGCCGGGCGGGGTCCTTGGTGCGGCAGTCGACGAACTTCTGGACCCGGTTGGCCAGGTCGATCTGGGTGGAGAGGGTCTTTTTGATGCTCTGGCGGGTCTTTTCGGCGTGCTCCCGGCTCTGCTTGTTGACCAGCACCTGCTGGCAGATCTTCTGGGCCTCGTCCGGCTTTTCGAGGAAGTAGACCTCGAGGTAATGCTTGAGGAAATCGGTCATGGCCTGGGAGATGAACTTGTTGGTGATGGCCTTCTTGGTCTGGTTCTCGTAGCTGGTCCGGGTGGAGAAGCTGGAGGAGACGTAGACCAGACAGTCCTGCACGTCCTGGAAGCTGACCGAGCTCTCTCCCTTTTTGTACATCCCCTTTTCTTTCAGGTACTTGTTGATCTGGTAGACGAAGGCGGTGCGGACGGCGTGCTCGGGGCTGCCGCCATGCTCCAGCCAGGAAGAGTTGTGGTAATATTCCAGCATCTGGACCCGGTTGGAAAAGCAGAAGGCCGCGCTCATCCGGACCTTGTAGTCGGGCTGATCCTCCCGGTCCCGGCCGGTTGCCTCCGACTCGCAGGTAAAGACGGGGGCCAGGGCTTCCTCCCCGGCCGTCTCCCGCACATAGTCGGCGATGCCGTTCTGGTAGCAGTAGCCCTCCTGCCAGGGTTTGCCGGTGGCGGGGTCGGACTCCTTCTCGTCGGTGAAGGTCAAAGTCAGCCCGGCGTTGACCACCGCCTGCCGGCGGAGGACATCTTTATAATAACTAGCCGGCACGTCGATGTCAGTAAAGACCTCGTCGTCCGGCTTCCAGTGGATGATGCTGCCGGTCCGCCGGCCCTTGTAGGGCTCCTTCTTCAGGCCGCCCACGTTCTCTCCCTTGACAAAGTCCAGGTGGTAGTGGGCGCCGTCCCGGTAGATATCGGCGGTCATCCAGGCCGAGGCATACTGGGTGGCGCACAGGCCCAGGCCGTTCAGGCCGAGGCTGAATTCATAGTTGTCCTCCCCCTCGCCGTACTTGCCGCCGGCATACATCTCGCAGAAGAGCAGCTCCCAGTTGTAGCGGCCTTCGCCGCTGTTCCAGTCCACCGGCATCCCCCGGCCAAAATCCTCCACCCGGACGCTGCCGTCCTTGCAGCGGGTGACATTGATGACCTTGCCGTAGCCGTCCCGGGCCTCGTCGATCGAGTTGGAGATGATCTCAAAGATGGAGTGGGCGCACCCCTCCACCCCGTCCGAACCAAAGATGACCGCCGGGCGCTTGCGGACCCGGTCGGCCCCTTTGAGGGATGTGATGCTTTCGTTGCCGTATTCCTGTTTTTTTGCCATTTCGTTCCTCCGGCACGTTTGCGTTAAAATCGTTCTGTCTTAGTTTTTCATTTAACCATATTCACCTGCCAAAAGTCAAATATACCGTCCCGCATCCAACGCAGCTGCGTCCTTTTACAATTTTTTTGAAAAAATTTCCAATTTCCTCTTTACAAATTCCAAATTTGCGGTATAATAATCAGCGTCCGGTGCGCCTCTGTAGCTCAGTTGGTAGAGCAGGGGACTGAAAATCCCCGTGTCATTGGT
>CAZEIG010000200.1:0-2479 GCA_964511805.1 uncultured Faecalibacterium sp. | reverse complement strand
AAGCTGGCCGCCGCCTACGCCATCGCCGACCTCATCACCGACGCCGAGCGGAGCGACGAATACATCATCCCCAATGCTTTCGACCCCCGCGTGGCCGAGAGCGTGGCGGCTGCGGTGGCCAGGGCCGCCCGGGAGACCGGCGTGGCCCGGTTGTAAGGAGGTATCCCCTATGCGCACCATCCCCGCCGCAAGGCTGACCGAGGCGGTGGCAGCCCTCTGCATCGAGGCCAACACCCGCTTGCCCGCCGACGTCCAGGCCGCCCTGGACGCCGCCCGCGCCGCCGAGCCCTGGCCCCTGGCCCGGAACACCTTGGACCTGCTCTGGTCCAACCTGGACGCCGCCAACGCCGCCAACCTGCCCATCTGCCAGGACACCGGCATGGCCTGCGTCTTTGTCGAGCTGGGCACCGATGTCCATATCGACGGCGACTTCGAGGCCGCTATCCATGAAGGGGTTCGCCGGGGCTACACCGACGGCTACCTCCGGAAAAGCATCGTCGCCGACCCCCTCCGCCGGGGGAACACCGGCGACAACACCCCCGCCGCCATCACCGTCCACCTGACAAACGGCGACGGCTGCACCGTCACCGTCGCCCCCAAGGGTTTCGGGAGCGAGAACATGAGCCGGATCGCCATGCTCAAGCCGGCCGACGGAGTCGAGGGGTTCAAGAAGTTCGTGGTCGAGACGGTCCGGCAGGCCGGCTCCAACCCCTGCCCGCCGGTCATCCTGGGCGTCGGGGTGGGCGGCAGCTTCGATAAGGTAGCCCACCTGGCCAAGAAAGCCCTGCTCCGCCCCCTGGATGTTCCCAACCCCGACCCCTATTACGCCGCCCTCGAGCGGGCGCTGCTGGAAGAGATCAACGGCCTTGGCATCGGACCCCAGGGCTTCGGCGGGCGGACCACCTGCCTGGGCCTTGCCATCGAGCAGATGCCCACCCATGTGGCCGGCCTGCCCGCTGCCGTCAACGTCTCCTGCCATGTGACCCGCCGGGCCACTGCTACCTTATAAAAAGGAGGGACCGCCAATGGAATACAAACTCTCAGCGCCCTGCACCGCGGCCGACCTGGCCCCCCTGCGGGCCGGGGACACCGTCCTGTTGTCGGGGGTAGTCTACACCGCCCGGGACCAGGCCCACAAGCGGATGATGGAGGCCCTCGACGCTAGCGAGGCCTTCCCCTTCTCCCTCGAAGGGAGTGCCATCTACTACGTCGGCCCCACCCCCGAGCGTCCCGGCCAGGTGATCGGCTCAGCCGGGCCTACCACCTCCGGCCGGATGGACAGTATGTCCCCCCGCCTGCTGGACTTGGGCAACAAGATCATGATCGGCAAGGGCAAGCGGGACGCCGCCGTCAAGGAGGCCGTCCGCCGCAACGGCGCGGTCTATCTGGCCGCCCTGGGCGGGGCCGGCGCCCTGATGGCCCGTAGCGTCCGCTCACTGGAAGTCATCGCCTGGCCCGACCTCGGCTGTGAAGCCGTCCGCCGCCTGGTGGTGGAGGATATGCCCCTCACCGTCATCCTGGACAGCGCCGGCGGCGACCTCTACGAGTCAGGCCCGGCTGCCTACCTGGCCAGACTGCAATAAAGTTTGTTCATCTAAACTTTTCTCTTGCACTACGGGCCGTGATGTGGTATTCTTGTATTGGCTATATTCACCATGCCCTTTCCGGGTGAAGGCACCCCCATGCAGGGCAGAAACAGGAGGCCGAACGAATCATGACGATCCACCAGTCCGCGGAAGATTACCTGGAAACCATCCTGATGCTGACCGAGCGCCAGGGCAAGGTTCGCTCCATCGATGTTGTCAATGAGCTGGGCTTTACCAAAGCCAGCGTCAGCATCGCCATGAAGAAACTGCGCGAGAACGGCTATATCGCGGTGGACGGCGAGGGCAACCTGTCCCTGCTGCCTCCGGGCCAGGAGATCGCCGAGCGGATCTATGGCCGCCACCGCCTGCTGACCCACTTCTTCATCCAGCTTGGGGTGGACGAAAAGACCGCCGCCGAGGACGCCTGCAAGGCCGAACACATCCTCAGCGAGATCACCCTGCAGAAGATCCGGGAGCGGGCCCTGCTCACCGACGCCGAAAATTCCTGCAAGCCTGCCGAAGGCGGGCCAGACGCCGGCGCCGGGGCTGAGAAATAAACACCCCGCTCCGCTCTCCCTTTCATCCGCGCAAAAAGCCGCCGCCCCTGCCACAGGGCGGCGGCTTTGGTTTTATTCAGCTTTCTGCGAGAAACCGCTTACTTGGCCTTCGGACCAGCGTTGGCGATCTCGGGGGCCATGTGGGGGTACTTCTTGGCAAAGTTGTCCTCGAACATCTTGGCCAGCTTGTTGGCCTGTTCGTCGTAGGCAGCCTTGTCAGCCCACATCCCGCGGGCGTCCAGCATCTCGTCGGGGACACCGGGGCAACTGGTGGGATAGTCCACGTTGAAGACGTCGTGATGCTTGAACTCGACATTGTCAAAACTGCCGTTCAGG
>CAZEIG010000199.1:0-2486 GCA_964511805.1 uncultured Faecalibacterium sp. | reverse complement strand
TTGCCCAGCATCTCAAAGAAGTTGCCGTGGCGGGCGGTGATGCCTACCCGCTCGATGTCGGGGGTGCGTATGCACTTCTGGCAGGTGGTCACCCGGCGGCAGGGGGGCTCCTCCTGGCCGAGGAACCACTTCTTCATGGGGGCCATGCCGCTGTTGATGAGCAGCAGACTGGGGTCGTCCTTGGGCACCAGGGGGAAGCTGCCCAGCCGCAGGTGCCCCTTGCCCTCAAAGAAGCTGAGGTACTTTTCACGCAGTTCATTCAAACCGGTCCATTGCATAAAAGATTCTCTCCTTGCTTGGGTATTGATGCACGACAGCACGGCGGAAAAACAAAAACAGCCCCGCCCCGGCAAGGGACGAAGGCTGTCGTATCTGCTCCGTGGTACCACCCAATTTGCGGCAGGACAAAAAGCCCGCCGCCGCTTTAACCGCAATAACGCTGCGCCGCGCCCGGCTTATCTCACCGGGAGCTCGAGGGTGGCATGGGATGCGGAACGACCGGAGGGCCTTTCAGCTCAAAAGCCCCCTCTCTGGGGCGGTGTGCACACATCCCTGGCCCTGTCATAGCCAAGTAACTTTTCATCTTTGGGCGCGGCGGCAATCCGGCCGCGCCATGTAAATTATAGCATGTACGACGGTTTTGTCAACCATTTCGGTCAAAATTCCAGTCCGGGGCTGACCTCGCTGCGGCGCTGGGCCTGGACAATGCAGTCCTTATCCGGCACGGCGCCAGCCGCCCCGAAGGTGGTGAAGACGGTCTGGAGGGCCAGCACAGGGGTGTTGTTCTCCTGGGAGAGGTGGCAGAGGGCGAACTTCTCGCACCCCTCCCGCATCAGCTCCAGCAGCTTTTCGCTGCACTCATCGTTGGACAGGTGGCCCCGGGGGCTCTCGATCCGGGCCCGGAGGTAGTAGGGGTAGGCCCCGTTCCGGAGCATATAGGGGTCGTAGTTGCTCTCCAGCGCCACCAGGTCGCAGCCGGCGAGGGCCGCGTGGACCGGCGCCGTCAGGGTACCAAGGTCGGTGGCGATGGCCATCACCTTCCCGTCGGGGGTGGTGATCCGATAGCCGACACAGGGGACGTCGTGGCTGGTGGGGAAGGCCTGCACCCCAAAGCCGGCGACGTCTGCCGCCTCCCCTGCCCCGCTGTCCAGCACCTGGATCGGGCAGTCGGGCGGCAGGATGCCGCCGCGGTCCAGCGCCCTGAGGGTGACCTCAGTCCCATAGAGGGGCGGCCGGTGGTATTTGAGGAAGGTGCCCAGCCCCTTGACGTGGTCGCTGTGCTCATGGGTGATGAGGATGCCGCCGCAGCCGGCGGGGTCCAGCCCGATCTCCTTGAGTGCGCGGGTGGTGACCCGTACCCCCTTGCCCATATCCACCAGCAGGTACTGCCCGCCCGCGCGGACCACGCTGCAGTTGCCCGACGAGCCGGAATAAAGCGAGATGAATTCTGCCATCGCGTCCGGGGTCTCCCAGCCCCACAGGAAAGAGCCGCATCCAGCCGATGCGGCCCTTGTCGTTAAAAACAGTGAAGAAAATCAGCAAGCCAGCCTGCGCAGCAGGCAGAAATGGCCCCCCTGGAGGCGCTTACAGCGCCTGGTCGAGGGCCGCCGGGACCCGCTCCACCTTGCGGATGTCGGCGCCGAGGCCCCGCAGTTTTTCCACGATGTTCTCGTAGCCCCGCTCGATGTGGCTGATTTCCTCAATCTCGCTGGCGCCGTCGGCCATCAAAGCCGCTACCACCATGGCCGCACCGGCCCGCAGGTCGCTGGCCCGCAGGGGGGCGGGAATGAGGTGGTCCACCCCTTCGATGACGGCCACCTGGCCGTCCACCTGGATGTTGGCCCCCATCTTCCGCAGTTCGTCTACATAGCGGAAGCGGTTGTCCCAGATGCCCTCGGTGATGGTGCTGGTCCCCTTGGCCACGCTGAGCAGCACCCCCATCAGGGGCTGCATATCGGTGGGGAAGCCCGGGTGGGGCATGGTGTTGATCTTGGTGGGCAGGATGGGCCCGGTGCGGGCGACACGGACCGAGTCGTCGAACTCCTCGATCTCAGCCCCGCAGCGGCGGAGCTTGGCGGTGATTGGTTCGAGGTGCTTGGGGGTGACGTTCTTGATCAGGACGTCGCCGCCGGTGGCGGTGGCCGCCACCATATAGCTGCCCGCCTCGATCTGGTCGGGGATGATGCTATAGGTGCAGCCGTGCATCTCCTTTACGCCCCGCACCTTGATGACGTCGGTGCCCGCGCCCCGGACGTCGGCGCCGCACATATTCAAGAAGTTGGCCAGGTCCACCACATGGGGCTCCTTGGCGCAGTTTTCCAGGACGGTCTGCCCCTCGGCCATAACGGCCGAGAGCATGGCGTTCATGGTGGCGCCGACGCTGACCTTGTCAAAGAAGATCCGGGCGCCCTTCAGCTCCTTGGCGCGGACAGTGATCATCCCGTAGTCGACGCTGTCCTGTGCGCCCAGGGCGCTGAAGGCCTTGA
>CAZEIG010000198.1:0-2499 GCA_964511805.1 uncultured Faecalibacterium sp. | reverse complement strand
CAGTCTTCCTGGTGCTGCTGCTCCTCGAGCGGAACCTGGTCCTCCCCATCGTCCTGGTCCTCTGCATCGAGACGGCCATCTGGTTCAACCTGGCCCTGCCCTACTTCACCGGCACGGTGGTCTTTTACATCGCCTACCTCATCATCAGCTCGGTCCAGCTGGGGGCTACGGTGGACTACGCCATCCTCTTCGCCGACCGCTACCGGGAGTTCCGCCAGGCCTTGCCCAAGAAGGAGGCCGTCGTCACCACTGTCGCCACCGTCACCGCCTCGGTGCTGGCCACCGGCAGCGGGCTGGCTGTCGTCGGCTTCCTGATGGGGGCCATCTCGTCCAACCAGCTCCTCAGCCAGCTGGGGGTGTTCCTGGGCGTGGGCAGCCTGGCCTCCCTGGCCATCGTCCTGCTGGCTCTGCCCGGCATCCTCTACCTCATCGACCCGCTCATCGTCAAACAGAAACCGGGGCCCGCCCCCGTCCCCAAGGAGGGCTGAACATCGCTATGAAAGCTGCATCCATCCCCCGCCGCGCCGCCGCGGCCATCCTGGCGGCCGCCGTCTTTGCCTCCGCCCTGCCGGCCTTCGCCGACGGCCCCGACTCCGCCGCCTCTGCAGCCAGTTCCGGAGCTTCTTCCGGGGCCGGCGCTTCGACCTCGTCCGAAGCCGAAACCGACGCCGGGACCGCCTCTGATACCGACGCCGACACCAACGCCGCCGCGAAAGAAGAGGTCATCTACGGCAAGCTGGCCGCCGACGGCAGCGTAGAGCGGCTCTACGCCGTCAACCACTTTACCGCCTCTGCCGGCCAGACCATCACCGACTACGGCAACTACACCTCGGTGCGGAACATGACCACCACCGACCCGGTCGCCAACAGCGGCGGGACGGTCACCCTGACCCCCGCCGCCGACGGCGAGGTCTACTACGAGGGCGTCATGGACCCCGACACTGCCGCCCTGCCCTGGCTGATCGAGGTCCACTACATCCTCGACGGCACCGAGCGGACCGCCGACAACCTGGCCGGTCGGAGCGGCGCCCTCATCATCCGGATCAACGTCAGCCCCAACCCCGCCTGCGAGGGGGACTGGTTTGACCAGTACGCCCTCCAGACCACCGTCACCCTGGACACCGCCAACGCCTCCACCATCCGGGCCGCCGGCGGCACCATCGCCAGCGTGGGCAGCCAGCGGCAGATCGTCTTTACCCTCCTGCCCGGCCAGACCAGCGAGGTAGAGGTAGCCGCCGACGTCACCAACTTCACCATGCCGGCCATCACCCTCAACGGCATCCAGCTCCAGCTCAAGCTGGACATCGACGGGGTCGCCCTGACCAACCGGCTCAACCAGCTCACCACCGGCACCGGCCAGCTGGACGAGGGCACCGCCGCGGTGGCCGCTGGCATCGCCGCTTTGCAGCAGGGCCTGACCCTTTTGGACGAGCAGTCCAGCCTGCTGACCGGCGGGTCGGCCGCGGTCAACAGCGCCCTGCTCCAGCTGCAGAGCGCTCTGTCCGGCATCTCCGCCTCGAACGACCAGCTCTCCGCCCTGCTGGAGGCCTCGGCCCAGATCGGCAGCGGCATCAGCCAACTGGACGACGGGGTGGCCCAGCTTGAAAGCCAGGTCAACTACGCCGCCTTCAAGCAGATCCTGGCCGACAACGGCCTGGACCTGGACACCCTGGCCGCCGGCAACGCCCAGGCCATCGCCATGCTGCAGAGCCTGACCGACCTGCCCTTCGGCATCGGGGAGCAGATCAGCCAGATCGTCCTCCTGCTGCAGGGGAACATCGCTCTCACCGGCGCGATGCAGCTCTACCTCGACACCGTCAGCCAGGGGATCGGCGCCATCCGCCAGGGCACCGCCGCCGTCCGGGAGGGGTACACCGCCTTTGACGCCGGCATCCAGGCCATGGCCTCGGCCCTGAACGGGATGCTGCAGAACATGGCCCTGCTGTCCGACGCGGTAACCACCCTGGCCACCCAGTACGGCGCCTTCGACACCGGCGTCAACGCCTACACCGAGGGGGTCAGCCAGGTGCTGGCCGGCACCCAGCAGCTCAGCGCCGCGTCGGCTTTGCTGGTGGCCGGCGCCCACCAGCTCTACACCGAGACCAGCAGTATGCAGCTGGACGAGGAGCTGGGCAGCCTGCTGTCGGCCCTGTCGGCCAGCGAGTCCCCCGCTTCCTTCACCTCGGCCCGGAACACCGGCGTCACCGCCCTCCAGTTCACCCTCCAGACCGAGCCCATCGCCCTGCCCGCCGCAGCCGCGGCCGACGAGGCCCCCGCCCAGGAGCTGACCTTCTGGGAGAAGCTGCTGGACCTGTTTGGGCTGTGACCTTCTCAGTCTCGCTTCGCTCGACAGCTCTTCCGGGTTGCCCTCTCCGTCACAGGAGCCGGCTTTTGCCGGGCACCTGTGCCACCTCTCCCGGAGGGAGCGGCAAGATAAGTATGTACTCTAGAGCAATCCCATAAAATATCGTGAAGCAGTTTCAAAAACTTTACAAAAGC
>CAZEIG010000197.1:0-2548 GCA_964511805.1 uncultured Faecalibacterium sp. | reverse complement strand
TGTTGAAGGCGATAACGGGGATGATGCCGATCTCGTAGACGCGTTCCAGGATGGGATTGGTAAACATAACGCATTCTCCTTTACTTTCAGGCTTGCGCAGCATGACCACAGCCACAGGCATGGCTTGTTCAGGCACACTGTTGTATAATATTAGTATAAACTAAGGGCGGCCGTTTGGTAATGCTCACAAAGCACAATGTTTCCGCGAAGAACTTGTATACATTGCATAAAATCGCTTCGCAGCAGGGGGGTCACTGGCCGGTCAGGCCCAGCCGTTCAAACAACTCCGCCACCCCGTCATGGTCGCAGTCCTGTTCCGACACGATGTCGGCCAGCGCCTTGATGGAGGGCATCCCGTTGGCCATGACGGCCGCCACGCCGGCGGCTTCCAGCATACGGCGGTCGTTCTCGCTGTCGCCGACGGCTAGCACCGCTTCCTGCGGGATACCCAGCTGTCCGGCCAGGGCCAGCAGGGCCGTGCCCTTGTTGACGCCGGCGGCGGTGGCCTCGACATTGTCGGGGGAGCCCTGGGTCGCCTCCACCCCGGGGATGGCCGCCAGCAGGGGCAGCATCGTCTTCGCCTCTTCCGGGGAGTTGAAGAACATACAGAACTTCTCGATCTCACCGGCGTGGGCCTCAAAGTAGGGCCGCAGGGCCGGCAGGATGGTGAAGCGGCCGTCGTCGGTCTGCTTGGCCTCGGTGGAGAGGAGGCGGGCGATCCGGGCGCAGCTCCAGGCCACCCCTTCGGGAGTCTTGATGGACCGGCCGTTGCTGAAGAAGGTCAGCTCCCCTTCGTGTTGGGACAGCAGGTCGTAGATCGCCCGGGCAGTGTCCACCGGCAGGGGCCGGCTGTAGAGACAGCGCGGCTGGGTCACCGGGCCGGGGCCGGGGTCACCGTACCGGCTGCGGAGGGCCGAGACCGGGTCGTCCCCGAGGTCCCAGACCGACGCGCCGTTGGAGGTGATGGCGTACCGGACGCCGGGGATCTCCGCCGCCACCCGCGGCAGGGAGGAAAGCCCCCGGCCGGTGGCAGGCAGGACCGCCACGCCGCGGCGGATGGCCCCGGCGAGCGCCGCCAGGGTGGCCGGGCTGATCTTGCCGGCCCGGTTCAGCAGGGTGCCGTCCAGATCCAAGGCCGCCATCCGGATGGCGGGAAACGAACGTTCTGTCATAGCTCCTCCTTTTCTTTTTCATCTCCCCCGGCCGGGCTGCCGCCCAGCACGAACTTCTCGACCGCCAGGGCCACCCCGTCCTCGTTGTTGGAAGCGGTGATGTAGTCGGCGGCCTCCTTCACTTCCGGGAAAGCGTTGGCCATGGCCACCCCGAGCCCCGCGGCCCGGAGCATGGCGGTATCGTTCCCGCCGTCCCCGCAGGCCATCAGGGCCCCGGCGGGCAGGCCCAGAGCACCGGCCAGGGCCAGCAGCCCCGCTCCTTTGTTGACCCCCGGGGCGTTCAGCTCCATGTTCAGCGGCAGGCTGGAGACCACCTCCAGTCCCAGCGCCTCCATGGCCGCCCAGGCCCGCCGGCGCTCTCCCTCTTCCAGAAAGAAGATGGTCAGCTTTTCGATGCCGCGGGGCTGTCCGGCGATGAAGGCCCGCAGGTCGGGCAGGACGGTGCGGGTGTGCAGGACGTAGTCCCGCAGGTTGTCAGGAACGAACCGATAGGCCAAGGCCCGGTTTGCCTCGGTGGTATACCCCTTGCCGTCCTGGAACAGGTCGGTCAGGCAGTTGAACTGCCCCAGCGCATCGAAGGCCGCCAAGGCGGCGGGCCGGGGGATATACAGCTCCCGCAGGGCCTTGCCGCTGGCCAGGTCGATGACCCGGGCTCCGTTGGAGGTGATGGCATAGCGGACGCCGGGCAGGGCCAGCAGCTCGGCGGGCAGGCCGGCGTTGGTCCGGCCGGTGGCCGGCACGATGCTGACCCCCTGGGCCACGGCTGCCGTCAGGGCGGCGCGGGTGCGGGGCGTCAGCTGTTTGCGGTCATCCAGGACGGTGCCGTCCAGGTCCACCGCAATGAGACGAATGGGTGAAGTGACCATAGGAAACCTCGGACTGTTTTTGGACTGTTTGGAAATGGTTTGAAGACGGCTGCAGTCATCGGGCGCCTGTCCCCCTGGAGTTATTTTACTGTACTTTCCCGGTTTGCGCAAGGGCGGCTGTTGTGATATAGTAGAAGAATACTGTGCCGCTCTTGCCGCACAGCGCGTCATTCCGCTGTTTTTTAAGGAGAAAGAAATGTTGAAAAAATTACGGCCGGGCCTCCGGCCTCATCTCTGGTACCAGCTCTACTGGCCGGTCTACGTTGTCTGGTTCTTTGCGCTGGACTGGACCATCACCAACCCCACCTACATCATCCACAGCCCCCTGGACGACCTGATCCCCTTCTGCGAGTGGTTCATCTTCCCCTATTGCAGCTGGTTTCTGCTGCTGGCCGCCGTGACGGCCCTGCTCTGGTGGTTCGACACCCCGTCCTATGACAAGCTCTGCCTGATGATGTTCTCGGGGATGACCTTCTGCCTCATCCTTTATATGATCTTCCCCAACGGGGT
>CAZEIG010000196.1:0-2564 GCA_964511805.1 uncultured Faecalibacterium sp. | reverse complement strand
TGAGCGTTGAGCTGCTGACTCCTGTCGCTATGGAAGAGGGCCTGCGTTTCGCTATCCGTGAGGGTGGCCGTACTGTTGGCTCCGGCGTCGTCAGCAAGATCGTTGAGTGATTTTGCGCCCCGCGCCGTCTGAGGTCATAAAACCTTAGTCTTCAGCTCCTTTCTGTCCATTGGGCAGAGAGGGGCTTTTTGTATTCCGGACAAGGAGGAGGAAAAGATGAAGACGCGCTATCTGGTCGGCGGCCCGATGGGAGTAGGGAAGACGGCGGCCTGCCAGGCGCTGAAAAAACGGCTGGACCGCTGTGTCTTTTTGGACGGCGACTGGTGCTGGGACATGGACCCCTTTGTGGTCAACGAGAGGACCAAAGCGCTGGTGCTGGAGAACATCTGCGGGATGTTGGGACGCTTTTTAACCTGCGGAGAATTTGAGAATGTAGTATTCTGCTGGGTGATGCACCAGCAGGGGATTATCGACACCATTCTGTCCCGGCTGGACCGCAGGGGATGGGAGACGGTATGCGCGTCTCCCTGACGGCTGTTCCGGACGTGCTGGCCGCCAGGCTGCAGGCCGACGTGGACGTCGGGCGAAGGCAGCCGGATGTCATCCCGCGCAGTCTGGCCTATCTGCCGCTCTATGCAGGGCTGGATACACGGAAACTGGACACTTCCGGGCTGGACTGCCGGGAGGTAGCGGAGCAAATCGCGGCTATATCTGCCGCTTGCGGCCAAAATGCGTGAAAAGAGTCGATTTTCCTGCCCATCTGTGGTATACTGAATGCAATTGAAATAGGTTTATGCTTGGAGATACAGGAGGAAACAGAATGCAGCATGAAACGGTGATAGTACTGGACTTTGGCGGTCAGTACAACCAGCTGATTGCCCGCCGCGTGCGTGAAAACAACGTTTACTGTGAGATTTATTCCTATAAGACTGACCTGTCGGTGATCCGCGCCAAGAACCCAAAGGGGATCATCTTTACCGGCGGCCCCAACAGCGTCTACTTGGAGGATTCGGCCAGCTGTGACCCCGAGATCTTCACCTGGGGGGTGCCTATTCTGGGCATCTGCTACGGCAGCCAGCTGATGACCCATCTGCTGGGCGGCAAGGTCGGCCGTGCGCCCGAGCGGGAGTACGGCAAGACAGAAGTCTTTGTGGACACCTCCAGCAAGCTGTTTGAGGGGGTACACAGCCCCACCATCTGCTGGATGAGCCACAACGATTACATCGAGCAGACACCCGCTGGTTTCAAGGTCACGGCCCACACCGCCAACTGCCCGGTGGCCGCCATGGAAAACGCGGAACAAGGCCTCTACGCCGTCCAGTTTCACCCCGAGGTGCTGCACACCGCCGAGGGCAAAAAGATGCTTCGGAACTTTGTCTACAACGTCTGCGGCTGTGCCGGCGACTGGAAGATGGACTCCTTCGTCGAGGGCAACGTTCGCGCCCTGCGAGAACAGATCGGGGACGGCAAGGTCCTCTGCGCCCTGTCGGGCGGCGTGGATTCGTCGGTGCTGGCGGCCATGCTGGCCAAGGCAGTGGGCAAGCAGCTCACCTGCGTTTTTGTAGACCACGGCCTGCTACGGAAGAACGAGAAAGAAGAGGTCTGTGCGGTCTTTGGCCCTGGCAACCCCAACTTTGACATCAACTTTATCTGTGTGGATGCCCGCGCCCGCTACTTTGGCCGGCTGGCCGGCGTCCGGGAGCCTGAACAGAAGCGGAAGATCATCGGCGAGGAGTTCATCCGGGTCTTTGAGGAGGAAGCCCGGAAGATCGGCCATGTGGACTTCCTGGCGCAGGGCACCATCTACCCCGACGTGGTGGAGAGCGGCCTGGGCGGCGAATCCACCGTCATCAAGAGCCACCACAACGTGGGCGGCCTGCCCGACCACGTCGACTTCAAGGCGCTGGTCGAGCCGTTACGGAACCTTTTCAAGGATGAGGTGCGCCAGGCCGGCCGCGAGCTGGGCCTGCCCGAGTACTTGGTCAGCCGCCAGCCCTTCCCGGGGCCCGGCCTGGCCATCCGGATCATCGGCGAGGTGACCCCCAAAAAGGTGACCATCGTCCAGGATGCCGACGCCATCTGGCGGGAGGAGATCGCTAAGGCCGGCCTCGACAAGGAGATCAGCCAGTACTACGCCGCCCTGACCAATATGCACAGCGTCGGCGTCATGGGCGACGAGCGCACCTACGACTACGCCGTGGCGCTGCGCGCCGTCACCACCACCGACTTCATGACTGCCGAAAGCTACAACGTCCCATGGGACGTGCTGGGCGCCGTCACCAGCCGCATCGTCAACGAAGTCAAGCACGTCAACCGGGTTTTCTACGACTGCACCGGGAAGCCCCCGGCGACGATTGAGATGGAGTGATTTCAAAAACAAAAATGATGTTTTATCATTTAATTTTCGTTGAAATCTCCGCTGTGACAACGGTTTGGCAACACTTTTCATGATGTTAAAAAGAGAGCTACCTGATCTGTATGGATCGGGTAGCTCTTTTTGTTTGTTGTTATCTAGAGCAATCCCATAAAATATCGTGAAGCAGTTTCAAAAACTTTACAAAAGC
>CAZEIG010000195.1:0-2605 GCA_964511805.1 uncultured Faecalibacterium sp. | reverse complement strand
CAGGAACTGGTTTACTTGTTCTGGATATTGCTGATATTTGATGGGATTGCTCTAGGGTGTATCTGAAAACTCCCTAACGCTGTCCAATTCTACCAGAAAGGCGCATTTGCTGCGTTGCATCTGCACCCTTCTGGCGAATTGTTCAGCATTTTGGACTTCTCAGATACACCCTGGGTTTGTCAAGACTTATTGTATCACGTCCGGCGCAAAATGCAACAGGCATACCGCCGCCCGTCCCGGCATATACTGTCCCGATGCAAACATCTATGCTTTTTGAAGGAGGGATCTTTCATGTGTGGAATTGCCGGGCAGGTCGCCCCTGCCCCCGCCCTCATCCAGGCGCGGCGGGCCGCCTACGCCGCCATGCAGGAGGCGCTGCGCCGCCGCGGCCCCGACCAGCAGGGTCTTTACATGACGGGCCGGGCCGCCATGGTCCACACCCGGCTGGCGGTGGTGGACATCGAGAAGGGGCGCCAGCCGATGCTGCTGGACTGGCGTGGGGAGCGCTACGTCCTTGTCTACAATGGGGAGCTTTACAACACCCCCGAGCTGCGGACCCAGCTGGCCTCCCTCGGGCACAGCTTCGCGGGCCACTCGGACACCGAGGTTCTCCTCCACGCCTACGCCGAGTGGGGTGCTGGCTGTGTCGAGCGGTTCAACGGCATCTTCGCCTTTGCGGTCTGGGCCGAGCGGGCCGAGACTCTCTTCCTGGCCCGGGACCGGATCGGTGTAAAGCCGCTCTTTTACGCCCAGCCGGCCGGCGAAGGGCTGCTCTTCGCCTCCGAGATCAAGGCTCTGCTCTGCCACCCTGCCCTGCCGCCCCGGGTGGACGCCCAGGGGCTGGCCGACATCCTCCTACTGGGGCCCGGGCGAACCCCCGGCTGCGGGGTCTTTCAGGGTGTGGAGGAGCTCTGCCCCGGCCAGTGGGCCCTCTACACCGGCGGTGCCCTGACCGTCCGGACCTACTGGCGGATGGAAGACCACGAGCATCCCCACAGCTTCGAGGACACCGTCCGCCATGTCCGGGAGCTGGTGCTGGACGCCATCACCCGGCAGCTTGTCTCGGACGTGCCGGTGGCGGCCTTCCTGTCGGGCGGGCTGGATCCAGCCTCATCGCGGCGGTGGCCGACCAGGCCTTTTCCGCCGGCGGCAGACGGCTGCGGACCTATTCGGTGGGGTACAAAAACAATCGCTTCTACTTCTATGCCACCAAGTTCCAGCCCAACCCCGATGCCCCTTACATCCGGATGATGAACGGCTTCCTCCGGGCCGAACACACCTGGGTCACCCTCGACACCCCTGAACTGGCCGGGGCCCTTGACGCGGCGGTGGACGCCCGGGACCTGCCCGGGATGGCCGACGTCGACGCCTCGATGCTCCTCTTCTGCCGGGAGATCAAGAAAGGAGCCACGGTGGCCCTCTCGGGGGAGTGCGCCGACGAGATCTTCGGCGGCTACCCCTGGTACCGGGACAAGACCATCCGGGCGAAGTACAGCTTCCCCTGGGCCCAGTCCACCGCCTACCGGGCCTCCTTCATCCGGCCGGAGGTGCTGGGCGGCATCGACCCGGCGGCCTACGTCGACGCCCGCTACCGCCGCACCCTGGAAGAGACCTCGGTCCGCCCCGGCCTCGACCCCGACGAGACCCGGATGCGCCAGATGGTCAACCTGAACTTCCGCTGGTTCATGCAGACCCTGCTGGACCGAAAGGACCGGATGAGCATGTACAGCGGGCTGGAGGTGCGGGTCCCTTTCTGCGACTGGCGGATCGCCGAGTACCTCTACAGCGTCCCCTGGGCCTACAAAGACTACCAGAACTGCGAGAAGGGGCTGCTCCGCCGGGCCATGGCCGGCATCCTGCCCGAAGAAGTCCTCTGGCGGGAAAAGAGCCCCTACCCCAAGACTTGGAACCCCTCCTACCTCACCACCGTCTCGAAGGCCCTGCGGGCGGTCATCTCCGACCCCGCGGCCCCCTTGCTCCGTGTCGTCCGGAAGGACGCCCTCGAGCGGCTGCTGGCCGACGGCCCCGACAACCCTGTCCCCTGGTACGGCCAGCTGATGACCACCCCCCAGACCATCGCCTGGTTTTTGCAGCTCAATCACTGGCTGTCCGCCTACAAGGTGGAACTGGTCTGAACGCACATCCAAAACGCCCCCGGCAAAGCCTGCAAAAGCTCCGCCGGGGGCGTTTCCATATATCCGTCGCAATGACACAAGGTTCTCACAAGCGGACTGCCTTTTATCTGCGCTCATGGGCGGGTTCTGCGCGGCGGACCAGCCCGGTGACACGGTTGGTATGCTCGTTCAGAAGGGTCATGGCAATCAGGAAGACCAGCAGGTAGAAGGGCAGCAGGCTGATGGTGATCCGCTCGGCCAGCATCCCGAAGAAGGGCGGCATCAGGCAGGTGCCGACGTAGGCGCAGGCCATCTGGATGCCGGTGACCGCCTGGGACCGGGCCACCCCGAAGCGGGCCAGAGTGGCGTGAAGGATGCTGGGGTAGATGGGGGCGCAGCCCAGCCCCACCAGCAGCAGGCCGGTCTGAGATGCCCAGGCGCCGGGCAGCAGCAGGGCCGCCACACCGGCCAGGACGATCCCCTTGCCCAGG
>CAZEIG010000194.1:0-2606 GCA_964511805.1 uncultured Faecalibacterium sp. | reverse complement strand
TGCCGGCCAGCACCTGCTGGACGATCTCCATGGTGGCCTTATCGGTGACCCGCAAACCGCCCACAAACTTGCTTTCGACGCCCACCTTCTTGAGCATTTCGTTGATGGCTGGGCCGCCGCCGTGGACCAGGACCACCCGCACCCCCAGCAGGGTGAGGGTGACTAGGTCGTTCATGACCGCGTCCTTCAGGGTCTCGTTGATCATGGCGTTGCCGCCGTACTTGATGACCATGGTCCTGCCATGGTATTTCTGGATATAAGGGGTCGCCTCCGAAAAGAGGCGGGCCATCTGTTCGTTTTTCATATCTTCTTCCGCCGCCTTTTGTCAGGTCCTGTAGTCGCCGTTGATCTTCACATAGTCATAGGTCAAATCGCAGCCCCACGCCTTGGCGCTGGCGCTGCCCAGACCCATATCCACCTGGACCAGGATGTCGTGCTCGGCCAGCACTTTGGCCGCCTCCTCTTCGCTGTAGGGGTGGTAGGCGGCGTTCTCGCAGACATAGACCTCACCGGCCGCGCTGGACAGCCAGACACAGACCTTGTCGATCGAGAAGTCGCCGGGGGTGTAGCCGATGGCGCAGAGGATCCGGCCCCAGTTGGCGTCCCGGCCAAAGACCGCCGCCTTGAACAGGTTGGAGCAGACCACGCTGCGGGAGACCGCCCGAGCCGTCTTGAGGTCGGGTGCGCCGGTCACCTCGCAGGTGATGAGGTGGGTGGCGCCCTCGCCGTCGCCGGCGTGTTCGGCGCACATATGCTCGGCAATGGCGGTCAGGGCCGCCACAAAGGCGTCGTAGTCGGCCCCCTCGGCCTCAATGACCGGGTTGCCCGCCAGCCCCGACGCCATGATGAGGAGGGTATCGTTGGTGGAGGTATCGAGGTCGACGCTCATCTGGTTGTAGGTGCCGGGCACTACCTGGCGGAGGGCCTTCTGGAGCATGGCCGGGCTGACGGCGGCGTCGGTGGTGTAGAAGGCCAGCATGGTGGCCATGTTGGGGGCGATCATCCCGCAGCCCTTCCCGATGGCACCTACCGTGCAGGTTTTGCCCCCCAGCTCGAAGCGGATGGCGTATTCCTTTTTATGGGTGTCGGTGGTCATGATGGCGGTGGCCGCGTCGCTGCTGCCCGCGGGGGTAGCAGCCAGCTTGGCCGCCGCCGCCGGGATGCCGGCCGCGAAGGGGTCAATGGTCATCGGCTGGCCGATGACCCCGGTGGATGCGGGCAGAACGTCCTCCGCCGGGATGCCCAGCTCCTGGCCCGTCAGCCGGCAGCACTCCTCGGCCAGGGCGACGCCGTTGGCGGCGCAGGTGTTGGCGTTGCCGCTGTTGACCAGGATGGCCTGGGCATAGCCGTCGGCCAGATGGGCCTTGTCCACCTTGATGGGGGCGCCGCAGACCTTGTTTGTGGTGTAGACCCCCGCCGCTGCACAGCGGACGTCGGCCTTAATAAGGGCTAGGTCGTACTTGGAACGGTTGGCCCGGATGCCGCAGTGGACACCCGACGCTGAGAATCCTTTGGGCGCGCAGATGCCGCCCGCAACCTCCTGATACTGCATAGCTTCTTTTTCTCCTCTTTTGACGGCCCTCACAGAAAGGACCCTTTGCGTTTATTCCAATCCTGCAGTCTCCGCAAGGCCCAGCATGATGTTCATGCACTGGACAGCCGCCCCCGACGACCCCTTGCCCAGGTTGTCGAAGAGGGAGACCAGCAGCATCTGGCTGCCGTCCGGGCTGGCGGTACAGTAGATCTCGATCCGGTCGGTGCCTTGCAGCCCGCCGGCGGCCAGCATCCCGTCGCCGGGCAGTTCGCCCAGGGGATGGACGGTGAAGAGGGCCTCCCCGGCGTAGTAGTCCGCCAGAGCGCCGGCCACCGCCGCAGGGGTCACGCCGCCCAGCAGCTCCATCCGGAGGGGGACGGTGACCTCCATCCCCGCATAATAGTCGTCCACGATGGGGCAGAAGACCGGCGGAGCCGTCAGCCCCGACACCGCCTGCATCTCGGGCAGGTGTTTGTGGTGCAGCGTCAGGCCGTAGGCCCGGGGGGTGCTGTAGAGGGCAGGCCGGGCCGAGTCCTTATATTCGGCGATCATCTTTTTGCCGCCGCCGGAATAGCCGGTCAGGCTGTGGCAGGTGAAGGGGTAGTCCGCCGGGGCCAGCTCCGACTCCACCAGGGGCCGGGCCAGGGCGATGAAGCCTGAAGCGTGGCAGCCGGGCACCGCCACCCGGTTGGCGGCGCGGATCTTCTCCCGCTGGCCGTGCAGCTCGGGGAAGCCGTAGACCCACCCTGGCGCGGTGCGGAAGGCGGTGGAGGTATCCAGCACCTTGACCCGTTCCTCCACCAGGGGGATGACTTCCTTCGAGGCCGCGTCGGGCAGGCAGAGGAAGGCCAGGTCGGCGGAATTGATGACCTCGGCCCGGCGGTCCACATCCTTCCGGCCCGCCTCGTCAATGGTCAGCAACTCCAGCTCGGGCTGGCCGGCCAGCCGGTCGGCGATCCGCAGGCCGGTGGTCCCCGACGAGCCGTCGATGAACACCTTATAACTCATTCCTCTGCCTCCTCCCAGGCGGCGAGGGCCGCCTCAGCCTGCTGGATCTGGAGGCGGACGCTGG
>CAZEIG010000193.1:0-2611 GCA_964511805.1 uncultured Faecalibacterium sp. | reverse complement strand
CCCCGCTGGGTGCTCGAGTATAATACTACAAAGTCCGACTTTTGTCAAGGGCTTTCTTCATAATTTTTACAGCGTTTTTTCTCCGCTTCTGATTCCTCATGAAAATCAGGCTGTATTTTTGGTCAACTCTCCGAAAATACTAGATATTGTGGTTAAGTGCTTGACTTAACACCAAATAGAGATTATGATAGTCTTACAGCTTTACATGGAGCCGCACACGTCCCTGCGTTGACAACCAAAGCAAAGGGAAGGTTCTCCGATCTGCTGCGCCTTTTTGGCGCACGGCCGGTCACCGGGCAGCCAGAGGAACGCCCATTTCTCCGCGATGCAAAGACGATGTGCTTTATGGATACGTTATAAGGGACAAGAGCGACGTAGGAGGAAACAGGATGAAGATCATCAAGCGGAACGGCACCGAGGTCCCGTTCGATATTACCAAAATCATCGTGGCTGTCACCAAGGCCAACCAGTCGGTGGACGAGAGCCTGCGGCTGAACCGCGAGCAGGTCACCGCGATCGCGGCGGCCGTCACCGACCGCTGCCAGCAGCTCAACCGGGCTGTCAGTGTGGAAGAAGTCCAGGATATGGTGGAAAACGAGCTGATGGACATACACGCCCACGAGGTGGCCCGCCACTATATCACCTACCGCTACGTCCAGAACCTCAAGCGCCAGTCCAACACCACCGATGAGCGGATCCTCAGCCTGATCGAGTGCAACAACGAAGAGGTCAAGCAGGAGAATTCCAACAAGAACCCCACCGTCAACAGCGTCCAGCGGGACTATATGGCCGGTGAGATTTCCAAGGACCTGACCGCCCGTCTGCTGCTGCCCCCCGACATCGTCAAGGCGCACCAGGAAGGACTGATCCATTTCCACGATGCCGACTATTTCGCCCAGCATATGCACAACTGCGACCTGGTCAACCTGGAGGATATGCTCCAGAACGGCACCGTCATCTCGGGCACCTTCATCGAGAAGCCTCACAGCTTTTCCACCGCCTGCAACATCGCCACCCAGATCATCGCACAGGTGGCTTCCAACCAGTACGGCGGCCAGAGCATCAGCCTGACCCACCTGGCCCCCTTCGTCGACGTCTCCCGGAAGAAGATCGCCGCCGAGGTAGAGAGCGAGATGGAAGGCCTGCCCGTCACCGAGGAGCGGAAGAAGGCCATCGTTGAAAAGCGGCTGCGGGCCGAGATCAACCGCGGCGTCCAGACCATCCAGTACCAGGTGGTCACCCTGATGACCACCAACGGCCAGGCCCCCTTCATCACCGTCTTTATGTACTTGGGCGAGGCCCGCAGCCCCCAGGAAAAGGCCGACCTAGCCATCATCATCGAGGAGACCATCCGCCAGCGCTACCAGGGCGTCAAGAACGAGGCCGGCGTCTGGATCACCCCCGCCTTCCCCAAGCTGATCTATGTGCTGGAGGAGGACAACATCCACCCCGATTCCCCCTATTACTATCTGACCGAGCTGGCCGCCAAATGTACCGCCAAGCGGATGGTACCCGACTACATCTCGGAAAAGAAGATGCTGGAGCTCAAGGTGGACAAAAACGGCGAGGGCCACTGTTACACCTGCATGGGCTGCCGTAGCTTCCTGACCCCCTACGTCGACCCTGAGACCAACCAGCCCAAGTATTACGGCCGGTTCAACCAGGGGGTGGTCACCATCAACCTGGTGGACGTGGCCCTCAGTTCGGGCGGCAACTTCGAGCAGTTCTGGAAGATCTTCGACGAACGGCTGGACCTCTGCCACCGCGCCCTGCAGGCCCGGCACAACCGGCTGGTGGGCACCCTGAGCGACGCCGCCCCCATCCTCTGGCAGTACGGCGCCCTGGCCCGCCTGAAGAAGGGAGAGAAGATCGACAAACTCCTCTATGGAGGCTACTCCACCATCAGCCTGGGCTACGCCGGCCTGTATGAGTGCGTCAAGTATATGACCGGCAAGAGCCACACCGACGCCGAGGCCAAACCCTTCGCCCTCAGCGTCATGCAGCATATGAACGACCGCTGCAAAGCCTGGAAGGAAGCCGAGAACATCGACTACTCCCTCTACGGCACCCCGCTGGAGTCCACCACCTACAAGTTCGCCTCCTGCCTGCAGAAGCGGTTCGGGATCATCCCCGGCATCACCGACAAGGGCTACATCACCAACAGCTACCACGTCCATGTCACCGAGCAGATCGACGCCTTCACCAAGCTCAAGTTCGAGAGCGAGTTCCAGGAGCTGTCGCCCGGCGGCGCCATCAGCTACGTCGAGGTGCCCAATATGCAGGATAACCTCGAGGCCGTCATGAGCGTCCTGCAGTTCATCTACGACAACATCATGTATGCCGAGCTGAACACCAAGTCCGACTACTGCCAGCGCTGCGGCTACGACGGCGAGATCCAGATCGTGGAAGACGATGGCAAGCTGGTCTGGGAGTGCCCCAAGTGCGGCAACCGCGACCAGAGCAAGCTGAACGTCGCCCGCCGCACCTGCGGCTATATCGGGACCCAGTTCTGGAACCAGGGCCGCACCCAGGAGATCCGGGACCGGGTGCTCCACCTCTAGAGCAATCCCATAAAATATCGTGAAGAAGTTTCAAAAACTTTACAAAAGCG
>CAZEIG010000192.1:0-2628 GCA_964511805.1 uncultured Faecalibacterium sp. | reverse complement strand
TCTGGGCCTGCAAGAACTACGACGGCGATGTCATGAGCGACATGGTCTCGACCGCCTTCGGCTCCCTGGCCATGATGACCAGCGTTCTGGTCAGCCCCGACGGCAAGTATGAGTACGAGGCCGCCCACGGCACCGTCACCCGCCACTACTACCGCTGGCTGAAGGGGGAGAAGACCTCCACCAACCCGATGGCCACCATCTTTGCCTGGTCTGGCGCCCTCAAGAAGCGGGGCGAGCTGGACGGCCTGCCCGATCTGGTCGCCTTCGGCGAGGCGCTGGAGGCCGCCAGCCTCCAGACCCTGAACGACGGCATCATGACCAAGGACCTCTGCGCTCTGGCCGAGGGGGTCACCCCCACCGCCGTGGACAGCGACGAATTCATCCTGGCCATCCGCCGGCGGCTGGAGCAGAAGCTGGCCGGCTGAGCGGGCCGCATCTGCATTTTGAAGGATAGAACGTTTCACACTGGCAAGACCACCCTGTTTTGGGGAGGCCTTGCTTTTTTTGTGAAGTGCTTGCCATCGCCTGCCGTTTCGAGTACAATAGGTGTGGTTCGTCAGCTTCTACGGGAAAAAGCCCGTGGTGTTGAATTGATTTTGTAAAAAAGCAAACCAAATCCATGATGGATAGGAGGAAAGAACTTTTGAAACGACTGGTGATCGAGACGCCCCGCCAGTCCCAGCGGGTGCTGGAGGGGCTCTACTGGGATATGGAACGCCGGATCGCTTCCAGCCCGCTGGGGCTTTGCCCGGTGGACATGGCCCTGAACTTCCTGCGGCTCTGCCACGCGCAGACATGCGGCAAATGTGTGCCCTGCCGGGTCGGGCTGGGCCAGCTGACCGGTATGCTGGAAGCGGTCCTGGACGGCGAGGGCGGCCTTGAACTGATCGACAAGATCGAGAGCACCGCCCAGGTTATCCTGGACACCGCCGACTGCGCCATCGGCTACGAGGCGGCCCGGATGGTCCTGCAGGGGGTCCGGGGCTTCCGGGACGACTACGAGGAACATCTGCTGCGGGGCCGCTGCATCTGCGGGCTGCAGCATTCCATCCCCTGCACGGTGGTCTGCCCGGCCCATGTGGACGTGCCTGGCTACATCGCCCTGGTCAAGGCGGGCCGGTGCGAGGACGCCGTCCGGCTGATCCGGAAGGACAACCCTTTCCCGGCGGTCTGTGGCTATGTCTGCGAGCACCCCTGCGAGGCCCGCTGCCGCCGCCACATGGTGGACGACGCGGTCAACATCTGCGGGATCAAGCGGTATGCGGTGGACCATGCCGGCCCCATTGCCCCGCCCCCCTGCGCTGCCCCCACCGGCAGGAAGGTGGCCATCGTGGGCGGCGGCCCCGGTGGCCTGACGGCGGCCTACTTCCTGACCCTGATGGGTCACCGGGCCGTGGTCTATGAGCAGCGGCACAAGCTGGGCGGTATGCTCCGGTACGGCATCCCCGATTACCGCCTGCCCCAGGACGTCCTGGACAAGGACATTCAGTACATTCTGGACACCGGCGTCGAAGTGGTGTTGGACACCGAGGTCGGCGGCCCCGACCTCAGCCTCGACCAGCTCAAGAGACAGTACGACGCAGTCTATATCTCGATCGGCGCCCACGACGACAAGAAGCTCCACATCGAGGGGGAGGACAGCAAGGGGGTCGTCAGCGCCGTCCGGATGCTGCGTGAGTGCGGTGAGGGGAACATCCCCGACCTGGCCGGCAAGCGGGTGGTGGTCATTGGCGGCGGCAACGTCGCGATGGACGCGACCCGCACCAGCCTGCGGCTGGGCGCCTCCCACGTCACCTGTGTCTACCGCCGCCGGGTCGAGGACATGACCGCCCTGCGGGAGGAGATCGACGAGGCCAAGGCCGAGGGCGGCGAGATCCTGCCCCTCCACGCGCCCGACCACATTGAGGCCGACGAAAACGGCCATGCCGTCGCCCTCTGGGCCCAGCCCCAGCTGATCGGCCGGGTGGGCCGTGATGGCCGCCCCGCCCCCCAGAAGGCCAACACCCCGCCCGTCCGGATCCCCTGCGACTTCATCATTGTGGCCATCGGCCAGGCCATCCATTCCAAGCCTTTTGAAAAGGGCGGCATCGGCACCCGCTGGGGCGCCATCCAGGCCGAAAGTTCCTCCTTTGTCCCCGGCAGCGGCAACGTCTTTGCCGGCGGCGACGCGGTCTCCGGCCCGGCCACCGTCATCCGGGCGGTGGCGGCAGGGAAAGTGGCCGCCGACAACATCGACAGCTTCCTGGGCTTCCACCACACCATCACGGTGGACGTCGAGGTCCCCGCGCCCCAGCTGACCAACAGCCCGGCCTGCGGGCGGGTCAATCTGCGCAGCCGGAGTATCGACCAGATCGCCGGTGACTTCGACCTCGTCACCGAGGGGATGACCGAAGAGGAATGCCAGCAGGAGTGCGGCCGCTGCCTGCGGTGCGACCACTTCGGATACGGAGTTTTCAAGGGAGGTCGCACAGAAAAATGGGAGACGCTGTCATTGACAATCGCCCGGTCTCTGTGGAGGCGGGTACCAGCATCCTGGACGCGGCCAGCGCCGCCGGAATCCACATCCCCCATCTCTGCTACCTGAAGGACATCAACGAGATCGCCGCCTGCCGCATGTGCGCCGTGGAG
>CAZEIG010000191.1:0-2632 GCA_964511805.1 uncultured Faecalibacterium sp. | reverse complement strand
TCCATGACGTCGTTGGCGGTGGCGTACTGCTGCAGGCCCAAGGCCTCCTTGACTGCGGCGATGGAGTTCTGGTCGCTCGCGCTGTCGGCGTCACCGGTGAAGGCATAGTTGCCAGCCCCGTCGGGGTAGCCGATCAGGAGAGTGTCGTTCCAGCTTTCGCCGTTCTCCTGGAGGATCTCGACGGCCCTCCGGATGGTGGTATTCAGGTCGTTGGCGCCGATCAGCAGACGGCTGAGCTCGACATTGTAGCTGGTGGTGCTGGTGGCGATCCGGCGGCCGGAGCTGTCCACGATGTCGCCCCGGGCCGCTGTGACGGTAAAGCGGTACTCGGTGGTGCTGGTGGCGCGGGCGGCGTACTCGTCCCCATGCACCAGCTGCAGGGAGATCAGCCGCAGGACATACAGCCCAAAGATTGCCGCCGCCGCGGCGATCAGCAGCGCCATCCGGCGCCCTACGATCTTATGTTCATCCAAGGGACCCTCGTCCCCTCCCTTCCCATCAGATTACGCCGTTGTCGATCTTGAAAGCGGCGTTGATCCGGCTCACCGCCGCAACGAGCGGCACGGCCAGTGCCCCGCTCATCAGGACGGTCAGGGGCACATGCCCCAGATAGCGGGCCAGCATACCGCTGTAACCCGGCATGGCGTAGTAAAAGAGAAAGTCAGCCGAGAGCACCAGCCAGACCGCCCCGGCGCTGATCAGCGCGAAGTTCACGGCCGACAGCTTGAGGTAGAGCTGGCTTGCCACCGAGACGGCGAAACTCAGCCCCATCAGCCCAAGGGCCAGCAGGCCCACCGTCTGACCGGCGGTGTAGTCCCACATCATCCCGCAGACCGCTCCGAAGAGCGACCCCGAGAACTCTCCCTCGCAGACGGCCACCGCCAGCGCCAGCGGTAGCAGGAAGACTGGTTTGGCCTGCCCGAACTGGAGAAAGCCCGGGATGGTCTGCAGCACGGTGCACCCCAGCAGCAGCAGGACATAAAGCCCCCATTTATAAAGCTGCGAGCGCCTGCGCCTGTGGCGTGATTCCATAACAACCTGCCTTTCTCAAACATGCCGGGACTCCCCGGTGCAAAACTCAGTAGTCGGTGATGATGAAAGCCTGCTTGGCCCCCAGCACATCGGCATCCGGCCGGATGACCGCGATGACCGCCGTGCCGCTGGCCTCCTGCTCCAGGCTGACGATCCGTCCCACCAGGATGTTGGGCGGGTAGACGCCGCCCAGGCCGGTAGTAATCACCTCATCCCCCACCGAAGCCATCGACTCCCGGGAGAGGTTGGTGAAGATGCAGAGTCCCTCGGCCGCATAGGAGGCGTCGCCGGTCAGGATGCCGTTGTCCCGGGTGCGGCTGACCACGCCAGCCGCGTTGAAGCTGGGGTGGAGAATGGTCAGCACCCGGCAGCTGGTCAGGTCAGCCTCGATGACGGTGCCCAGCAGCTGGCCCTCGTCATCGATGACGGTGTCCCCCCGCTCCACCCCGTTGGCGGTGCCCTTGTCCAGGGTGAAGCCGCCGAAGGCGTCCAGGGTGTCCCGCCCGATCACAAAGGCCGAGACGAAGGACATCTCAGGGTTGTCCTCCTGGATGCCGGCCAGGTTCCGGTAGGCCTCGTTCTCGGCCTTGAGCTGGTCATAGTCCACCAGCTGGCGGCGCAGCTCGGCGTTTTCGGCCCGCAGGGCCTCGTTTTCCTCCATCGTCTCGTCGATGCTGGTATACTTGTCCCACACCGACGCGATGCCGCCGCTGATGACCGACGCCGCCTTCTGGAACGGGGCCACCGCCACGCTCAGCAGTTCCTGCGGGGCGGCGGTCAGCCGGCCGTTGGCCGCAGCGTAAGCCATCAGCCCAGCCAGAAAGACCGCCACCGCGATCAGGATCCTGAATTTCCAGGTCTCAAAAAAGTCCTTCACTGCACAAGCCCCCGCTTGGTAAAAAAGCGCGGACAGCCGGTGCCATCCGCGCTTTGGTTTGCTTTTTGTTTATGGTATGCCCACCCCGTCCCCGCTATGTGCGCCGAGACAGGATGCGTAAACGCATTTTCAATCCGTCCAGCTGGACACATACAGGGAAATTTTGCCCGGAGAGTGTGCGGGGCCGAAGGCCGAATGCGCGGTTCCGGGGAAAACTTTGTCTAAAAGGGGGATACTAGAGGGAAGATTTCTGTCGCGCGGCTGTGCGCAGAAATTGTCCCCCTAGAGTCTCTCACATATGCCCCCTGTCGGTGTCCAGCACGTCGTGCAGGACGTCCACATGGTCGAGGACGGCGCCGGCACCGGTGGCCACGCAGTCGAGTGGGTTCTCGGCGACGTGGACGTCGATGCCGGTCTCGCTCTGGATCAGTTTATCCAGCCCACGCAGCAGGGCACCGCCGCCGGTCAGGGTGATGCCGCGGTCAATGATGTCGGCGCTCAGCTCGGGCGGGGTCCGCTCGAGGGTCTCCTTGATGGCGTCGGTGATCTTGACCAGGCACTCGAGCAGGGCCTCACGGACATCCTCCGAGTGGACGACGATGTTTTTGGGCAGGCCGTCCACCAGGTTGCGGCCCTTGATCTCCATGGTCATCTCTTCATCGAGCTTGTAGGCCGAGCCGATGTCGATCTTAATCTGCTCGGCGGTACGCTCGCCGATCAGGA
>CAZEIG010000190.1:0-2670 GCA_964511805.1 uncultured Faecalibacterium sp. | reverse complement strand
CGCCGCCAGAACAGGCAGTAGATCCGTCCCGCCCGGCTCCGTTTGAAAAGGCCGCTGGCGTCCATCTCAGCCTGGGTGTAGCCCTTATCCAGCAGGTAGTGGTAGAGGGCCTGTCCGTCGTCGGGCGCGTACCCCAGCCCGAAGCGGGCGATAGTCCTGTCGTCCAGGCCGCGGCGGCGCCAGTAGGCCCGGGCGTGGGCCGCCTCGTCCACGCTGGAGTTGAGGCAGGCGTGGAAGAAGCGGGCCGCCTCCTTGTTCATCGAGAGGATACAGCTGCGCATCCGGCCGGTGCCGTCATCCTCCTCCGGCTCCGGCATCCCGGCCCGGGCGGCCAGCAGCTTGACCGCTTCGGGATAGCTGAGGGAGTTGATCTTCATGGCGAAGGTGATGACGTCCCCACCCGCACCGCACCCGAAGCAGTAGAAACTCTGTGTTTCGGGATAGACATAGAAGGAGGGGGTCTTTTCGTTGTGGAAGGGGCAGAGCCCGCCGTACAGCCGGCCCTTCCGCTTGAGCTGGACATAGCCGCCCACGATCTCCACAATATCGCTGCGGCGGTTCAATTCTTCGACGTATTCGTGTGGTATCATCGCTTTGACATTCCCTTTACAAGACGTGCCACCTCCGCGGCACATACAGTTCCTCAAAGGCCCGGATGGCGTACTCGTCGCTCATCCCGCTGATGTAATCGGTGACGGCCCGGTCGTCACCCTCCTCCTCGGCGATCCGCCGGTAGAGGGCGGACATCTGCTCGGTGTGGGCCATATAGTGCTCGTAGAGGGCGGCGATCACCTTTTCCACCTTCTGCTCCTCGTGCTTGGCGACCTTGTCCACATAGACCGTGTCATACATGAAGGCCTTCAGCACCCGGAACGCCTCGTCCTCCACCGGCCCCGCCTTGATCTCGGGCGGCTCGGTGTGGGACAGGATGCTGTTGATCATGGCGGTGATCCGGGCCGATTTGGTCAGCCCCAGCACGTCGGTGGCCGCTTTGGGCAGGACGGCCGCGTCCAGCACGCCGGCCCGCACCGCGTCCTCGATGTCGTGGTTGACATAGGCAATCTGGTCGGCCATCCGGACGATCCGGCCCTCGGGGGTGGCGGCCCACTCCCCTTTTGTGTGGGTGACGATCCCGTTCCGAACCTCCCAGGTCAGGTTGAGGCCGACGCCGTCCTTTTCCAGCCGGTCCACCACCCGCAGGCTCTGCTGGTAGTGCTTGAAGCCGCCGGGGTAGAGGCCGTTCAATGCCCGCTCGCCTGCGTGGCCGAAGGGGGTGTGCCCCAGGTCGTGGGCCAGGGCGATGGCCTCGGTCAGATCCTCGTTGAGGCGGAGAGCCCGGGCTATGGTCCGGGCGATCTGGGAAACTTCCAGGGTATGAGTCAGGCGGGTGCGGTAGAGGTCCCCTTCCGGCGAGAGAAAGACCTGGGTCTTCTGTTTGAGCCGGCGGAAGGCCTTGCAGTGGATGACCCGGTCCCGGTCCCGCTGGTAGACGGGGCGGATGGGGTCCTGCGACTCGGGCCTGGCGCGGCCCCGGCTCTGGTCCGAGAAGCTGGCCCAGGACGCGAGGGTCTGGTGTTCGATCTCTTCGGTTCGCAGGCGGACATCCATCGGCAATACCTCACTTTCAACGTCGCGGGGCAGTTGGCCCCGGCAGTATTCTAACACAGTGGGCGTGTCACAAGGGGTAGAACGGTGGGGACTGGAAATTTTTTCCAGTTTCGTCCCCTCCCCTGCCGCTCAGACCGGCCCATAGAACGGCGCGGACACCTCGACGGCGCCCTGCCCCCGGGTCAGCTCCTGCAGCTGGATGAGGAGGGGGCCTTCGGTGCCGGCGGGCATCTGCCAGCGCAGCGCCACCCGGTCGGTAAAGACGGGGTCGGCCAGGCGTCCCCCCGCCGCGGTGACCAACGCCGTCACCCGCTCATACAGGGCATAATCCACCGTCATGGACAGTTCCACCACCGGCTGGACCGTGACCTTGTCGGCGGCTTCCAGCGCGCGGGAGGCCGCGGTGGTGTAGGCCCGCACCAGGCCGCCCGTCCCCAGCAGGATCCCCCCGAAGTACCGGGTCACCACGACAATCAGGTCGGTCAGGCCGCTGTGCCCGATCACCTCCAGCACCGGGGTGCCGGCGGTCTTGGCGGGCTCGCCGTCGTCGGAGTAGCGCTCCCGGTTGCCGGCCCGCAGCCGGTAAGCGTAGACGTTGTGACGGGCCGTCCGGTTGGCCGCCCGCACCCGCCCCAGGAAGGCCAGCGCTTCTTCCTCGCTCTCGACGTGGGCCACCGCCGCAATGAAGCGGCTCTTTTTCTCCTCGTATTCCCCGGCGGCCTCCCCGCGGACGGTGCGATACTCCTCCAAAACCAGTGCCCCTTTCTCATGCTGCAGTACTGAAACGGCAAATTCTCATTTCGTGAGCATTTTATAAAATAAGTATAGCATAAAACCGCATTTGCGCAAGTAGCATGAAAAAGCGCCCCGTCCCAAGACGGAGCGCCGAAACACAGGGCAAAAAACGGTCAGCCGGTGAAGAGCAGCGCCCAGAAATGCCGGTATCCTCTGGAGGTCTTAGAGCAATCCCATAAAATATCGTGAAGCAGTTTCAAAAACTTTACAAATTGTTGACCGCTCACCTCTGAACAAGCCCAGAGGTACGACAGTGCTTGCAGCTAT
>CAZEIG010000189.1:0-2686 GCA_964511805.1 uncultured Faecalibacterium sp. | reverse complement strand
GGCGGTGGAGTCCCTGGTCGAGCACGCGGGCCCCCGCCACAACCTGGAGGTGGACTTCTTCGGGGGCGAGCCGCTGATGAACTGGCAGATGGTCAAGGATCTGGTGGCATACTGCCGCAGCCGGGAGGCCGAGACCGGCAAGCACTTCCGCTTCACCCTGACCACCAACGGGATGCTGATCGACAACGACGTCATCGACTTCTGCAACCGGGAGATGAGCAACGTCGTCCTCAGCCTGGACGGCCGGAAGGAGATTCACGACCGCCTGCGGGTGGATTACGCCGGCCGCGGCAGCTACGACACCATCGTCCCCAAGTTCCAGAAGCTGGTGGCCGCCCGCGGCGGGAAGGACTACTACATCCGTGGCACCTACACCCACGCCAACACCGACTTCACCAACGACATCTTCCATATGGCCGACCTTGGCTTCACCGAGCTGAGCATGGAGCCGGTGGTGTCCGCCCCGGGGGACCCCTGCGCCCTGACCGAGGCCGACCTGCCCGTCCTGCTGGATCAGTACGAGCTGCTGGCCAAGGAGATGCTCCGCCGCCGGCGCGAGGGCCGGGGCTTCACCTTCTACCACTACATGATCGACCTGACCGGCGGCCCCTGCATCTACAAGCGGATCACCGGCTGCGGCTCGGGCACCGAGTACATGGCCGTCACCCCTTGGGGCGACCTCTACCCCTGCCACCAGTTCGTCGGCGACCCCAAGTACCGGCTGGGGGACATCTGGCAGGGCGTGACCAACACCGCCGTCCAGGACGAGTTCCGCCACTGCAATGCCTACGCCCGGCCCGACTGCAAGGACTGTTGGGCCAAGCTCTACTGTTCGGGCGGGTGCGCCGCCAACGCCTACCACGCCACCGGCAGCATCCAGGGGGTCTACCAGTACGGCTGTGAGCTCTTCAAAAAGCGGATCGAGTGCGCCATCATGCTCAAGGTGGCCGAGAGCGAGGACCTGGCCGCCCAGGGTATCGACGTGCCGGTTCAGTTGGGAGGCGTCTGCGACGCCTGCGCCACCGGGGAGGGCTGTGAATGAAAGCCGTCGCCACCCCCATCGCCGACTTTGTGACCGGCTATGTAGCGTTGGACATCTCCCGGCTGCATATGCCGGGGCACAAGGGCCGGGGGCCGCTGGGCTGCGAAGCGCGGGACATCACCGAGGTGCAGGGCGCCGATAGCCTGTATGAGGCCGGCGGGATCATCGCCGAGAGCGAGGCCAACGCCGCCCGCCTCTTCGGGACGGGGGGCAGCTGCTACAGCACCGAGGGTTCCTCTCAGTGTATCCGGGCCATGCTCTTCCTGGCATTGCAGGCGGCGGGGCCTCTGGAACAGGGGCAGCGGCCGCTGCTGCTGGCCGCTCGGAACGCCCACCGCGCCCTGCTGGACGCGGCGGCCTTGCTAGACTTTGACATCGAATGGCTCTGGCCGGTGCAGGGGACCGACAGTCTTTGCTGCTGCCCCATCGATGCCGGATTTGTCCGGAGGCGGCTGGCCGGGCCGGGGCGGCGTCCCTTCGCCCTCTACCTGACCAGCCCCGACTACCTGGGCGGGATGCAGGACATCCCCGGCGTTGCGGCGGCCTGCCGGGTGTGGGGGGTGCCCCTGCTGGTGGACAACGCCCACGGAGCCTATCTGAAGTTCCTGCCGGGGGGCAGCCGCCACCCCATCGACCAGGGGGCCGACCTGTGCTGTGACTCGGCCCACAAGACCCTGCCGGTCCTGACCGGCGGGGCTTACCTCCACCTGGCCCGGGACCCGGGCAGGCCGGCGGGGATGCGCTTTGCCCCGGGGGAGGTCCGCCGGGCGATGGCCCTCTTCGGGTCCACCAGCCCGTCCTACCTCATTTTACAGTCCCTCGACCTCTGCAACCGGGCCCTGGCCGGGGAATGGACGGACCGGCTTGCCCGCTGCGTTGAGGCGGTGGAGGGGCTGAAAGCCGGCCTGGAGGCCATGGCCTCCGGCCTGGTCCGCCCCTCCGAGCCACTGAAGGTGGTGCTGGACAGCGCTGCGGTGGACAGCAGCGGCCCGGCCCTGGCGACAGCGCTGCGGGCCCGCGGGGCCGAATGCGAGTACGCCGACAGCCGCTATGTGGTGCTGATGTTCACCCCGGGCAACCTGCCGCGGGATTACGCCCGGGTGCGGGCCGCTGCCGCCGACGCCCAGCGGAAGGGCGGGGGCGGCGCAGCCCGGCCCTTTGGCCCGCTGGTTACCACCCTGGTGCGGGAGACCTACCAAGTCTGCACCATCCGGCAGGCGGTCTTTGCCCGGCAGGAGCTGATCCCCGTCGAGGAGGCGGCGGGCCGGGTCTGCGCCATGCCCACCGTCAGCTGCCCGCCGGGGGTCCCGGTGGTGGTCAGCGGGGAACAGATCGGCCCCACCGCCGTCCGGATGCTTGAGGCCGGCGGGGTGCGGCAGGTGGCCGTGGTGGGAAAATAAGGTTTACGCAGCGGGGAAGGACCAGCCGCTTTTTTGCGTCTGTACGCAAAAAGAAAGGAAAAAGCAAAGAAAGTGTAAACTGCCTTGCAGCCGCTGTAAAAAACTGTTACAATAACACCGGCTCACTTGCAAAAAAAGGCACCCCTCGTTCGTTTTAGAGCAATCCCACCAAATATCAACAATATCCAAAACAAGCAAACCAGTTCCTGCAATCCGAAGCTGTAACACAGGAAAATGCAGCCTG
>CAZEIG010000188.1:0-2706 GCA_964511805.1 uncultured Faecalibacterium sp. | reverse complement strand
TCCGCGCCATCCACCAGGAGAACGGCGGCCACGGCGAGGGGGTCAACCAGGGCATCCGTAACGCCACCGGCCTCTATTATAAGGTGGTGGACAGCGACGACTGGCTGGATGCCGAAGCCCTGGCCAAGGTGCTGGACCGGCTGCGGCTGTTCTGCCACCGCGGCACCGCCCCCGACCTGATGTTCTGCAACTACGTCTACGAGCACACGGAGGACGGCACCAGCCACACCGTCCGGTATACCAATGTCTTCCCCCAGAACCGGCTGTTCAGCTGGATGCACGTGGGGCGGTTCCGCCCCGACCAGAACATCCTGATGCACTCGGTCATCTACCGCACCGAAGTGCTCCGCCGGTGCGGGATGGTGCTGCCCAAGCACACCTTCTATGTGGACAACATTTTTGTCTACCAGCCCCTGCCCTATGTCCGCAGCATGTACTATATGGATCTGGATCTCTACCGCTACTTCATCGGCCGGGCCGACCAGAGCGTCAACGAGAGCGTTATGGTCAAGCGGGTGGACCAGCAGGTCCGGGTGACCAAGTATATGATCGACTGCCAGGACCTGGACGCCCTGCCGCCGGAGCAGTCCCGCCTGCAGAACTATATGATCCAGTACCTTTCCACCATGATGGCCATCAGCGGCATCTTCCTGATCCTGGACGGCAGCGAGGAGGCCAAGGCCAAAAAGGCCGAGCTGTGGGACTACCTGCGGGCGCGGGTCAGCCCCAAGGTCTACCGTCGCATTCGGCTGTCCCTGGGCGGCGCGACCGACTTGCACTTCCCCGGCGGGAACAAGGTGACCGTCTTTGGCTACCGCGTGGCCCGGAAGATCGTCAAGTTCAACTGAGAACGCAGCGTTTCAAAATACCGTCCCGCCCGGACGACATACGCGTACGGGCGGGGCACATACAGAAAAATTTTACCCGGAGAGTGTGCGAGCCGAAGGCGAGTGCGCGGTTCCGGGTAAAATTTTATCTAAGGGGGGCAGACAGGGGCAGACGTGCCGAGCGCGTCCGGCGGACGATGCAGCGAAGGCGCGTCTGGCGCAGCGCTCCGGTTTTTGCAAGGGCGTAAGTCCCGCCGTAAAAACCGGCTAAGCGCAAGAGGATATACCAGGGGGGAAGGATTTCTGTCGCGCGTATGCGCGCAGAAATGGGTCCCCCTGGGATTTTTTATTCCATAGTGTGGGTGGAATAGACCGGTTTGTCCTGCCAGAGGACGGGGCGGCCGGCGACCAGGGTCTTGGGCATATCCAGCAGCCGCTGGTTGGCGCTGCCCCGGAACCGCAGGGAGATGTCGTATTGCGCCTCGATGAAGGGACAGTCCACAAGGACGTCCAGCAGGGCCAGCAGCTCGTCGGTGGCTTCGCACCGGCAGCGGGAAGGCGTCTGGCCAAGCAGCTCCTCGAGGGTGTAGCCGGAGTAGCACCAGACTGTCTTGCCGGGGTAGAGGGCCTTGAAGTTTCGGACAAAGGGCAGCAGCGCCCGCTGATTGTCCGGCTCCATCGGCTCGCCCCCCAGCAGAGAGAGCCCAGCGATGTAGTCAGGCTGGCAGGAGGCAAAGACCTTGTTCCGCACCTCCTTGTCAAAGGGCGCACCATAGCAGAAGTCCCAGGCTTCGGCGTTGAAGCAGCCCTTGCACCGGTGGGTGCAGCCCGAGACAAAGACGCTGGTGCGGACGCCGGGGCCGTTGGCGATGTCGCAGTATTTGATGTTGGCGTAATTCATAAAAAGGTTTCCTCCTTCTGAGGCGGACAGGCCGCCCGAAAATGACGGCAGAAAATATTCCTGCATTCGCTTGTTTTGGAATTACTCCACCGGCGGGGATCACGACTGTGCGCATATGACGCACAATTTTGCATATAGATAGAACGAAAAATCTCGTCTTGGTCAGGCAAATCTTGGATAGAACACCGAAAATAGGCGTTGTTCACAAAATGTTATTGATTTTCTTGTGCAAGATGAATATAATACGGGCAAGGACGCAGATAGAGGGCATCCTGAGAAGTACGGCGCTGACCGCCGTGAATTAACCGGCCTGTTTGTCGATCGGACCAGGGCCGGAGGCCGGGGTTTTGACCCGGGCAATTCGAACATGACATTTTGCTTTTTTACAAAGGAGATAGAGAATTATAGAAGTACATTGAGATGATCACCGCTGCCATCAGCAGCAACGCCGCCATGCAGACCCGTCTGGAAGACGCCTGCGTTGACCGCTGGGGCTTCTGCCTGAGCAACGGCCGGCTCTGATCGGGCGCGCCGGAGAAAAACCAACCAACCCATGAGAAAGGACGGATCCTGTTATGATCGAAAAGGTAAGAGTCAGCAGCATTGACCAGATCAGCAGGATTGCAAGCGTGGCCAGCAGCCTGGACAGCGACGTGGGCATCCACGACGCCAACGGCCAGATCGCCGACGCCAAGAGCCTTCTCGGGATGCTGCGGCTGGACTTCAGCCGCCCCGTTGAGGTGGTCTCGGAGAATGCACGGGCCCTGCGGGCCTGTGTGCGCGCCTGCGCTGTCTGATGACCCCGCCAAGGGATAAACGAAAGTAAAAAGGAGCCCCGCCAGAGCAGAACGTTCCGGCGGGGCTTTTTCTGTCGGCGCGTCCTGCGCGGCGGACAGGCCGTACAGGGCGGCGTATGGGGGCTGGCCTAGAGCAATCCCACCAAATATCAACAACATCCAGAACAAGCAAACCAGTTCC
>CAZEIG010000187.1:2163-2842 GCA_964511805.1 uncultured Faecalibacterium sp. | reverse complement strand
GACGTGGTGGGCGGGCTCATCCAGGCCATCTACCCCTTCGAGGAGCAGGTGGCGGTGGTGTGCAACGATGAGGGGCTGCTGCTGGATATGCCCTTCAACCGGAGCATGGAGGGGGGATACGGGGCTGTGTTCGGCCCTTTCTTTGTCTGCGGGCTGAGTGAGGATGACTTCTGTTCCCTGACCCCGGAACAGGTCCAGACCTACAAGAAAAAATTTCACCACGCCGAGATCCTGCTGGGCTTTCGGGGCGATGAGGCCGTCACCATCAAGGTGGAGCCCAGGGTGAAGGACAAGCCGCCCCGGTCCAAAGAGCGGGACAAGCCCATGGAGCGGTGACGGATGCCTGCCGCCATCACAGACCGCCCCTCCCGGACGGAGCGGGTCAAGGCCCTGACAGACAAATTGGAACAGGGCGTAAAGGACCTTTGAGAGCAGCCGCTATGCCGCCTATCTCAGCGCTATGTCAAAATTCCACAGTTACAGCGCCAACAATGTGCTGCTCATCCTCCTGCAATGCCCCCACGCCTCCCAGGTGGCCGGGTACAATACCTGGAAAAACGAGTTCGGACGGAACGTCAGAAGCGAGGAACAGGGCATCCGCATCCTGGCCCCCTGTCTCCACCGGAAGCTGGTGGAGCGGGACAAGCTGGACCCGGACACCGGACACCCGGTCCGGGAC
>CAZEIG010000187.1:0-2153 GCA_964511805.1 uncultured Faecalibacterium sp. | reverse complement strand
CGTGAAGGAGCGGGTCTTTACCCAGTACCGGACCTTCAAAACCGCTACGGTGTTCGATGTCAGCCAGACCGAGGGCAGGGCCTTGCCCCGGCTGGGGGCGGAGGAATTGTCCGGCAATGTGGAACAGTATCAGGTCCTGGCCGCCGCGCTGGAGCAGCTATCCCCGGTCCCCGTCCGCTATGAAGCCCCGGCCTCACCCGGCGCCAAGGGCTGTTACAGCCACTCGGAACAGCGGGTCTATGTGCGGCCCGGCATGAGCCAGGTCCAGACCCTCAAGACCCTGATCCATGAGATCGCCCACGCCAAACTTCATGCCCTTCCGGTGGAAAACGGAAGCATCACCGGACTGCCGGAGAAGGACCGCCGCACCCGGGAGGTGGAGGCGGAGAGCGTGGCCTATGTGGTGTGCCAGCACTTTGGGGTGGACACGTCGGACTACTCCTTCGGCTATGTGGCCGGATGGAGCCGGGGCCGGGAGATGGAGGAACTAAAGGCATCGCTGGAATGTATCCGCTCCACAGCCGCCGGGTTGATCGACGGCATCGAGCGCCGCTGCCCGGAGCTGTTCCCGGAGCCGCCCCAACACGCCCTCAAGAAAAAGCAAATACCTTTGGAACGATGAGGAGGAATCCACATGGAATGTATCAACGCCAGCATCACACCAATGGAGGAAGTGGAGATTTTCGGCATCCCCGCCCTCTACACCCCCTATAAGGTCAGCCGCCGGACGGTCCACCTGGGCCTGTTCTGCTATGAATTGCAGGCAGGTCCGGCGGACGGACACCCTCACCGCCTGATGGACCGGGCGGACGTCGGCTTTTTCGGCACGGTCCTCACCCCCGTCCCTGTGGAGGGGACCGGCGGCGAGGGGCGGGCCATAGGCCCCGGAGACTTCCGGGCCGGGCTGGGAGAGAGCCGCTATACCCCAGCCCAGTTCGAGGCCAAGTACCTGTCCCCCGGCATGGACCCGGTCCGACTGGAGCAGATCTATGGGAAGGCAGATTGAACTGCTCCCATTTCTCACCGATATCGTGCGGACCAATACCCACGCCTATCAGTCTGACTTTGACTACGATATACGCACCCTCACCCGCGCTGTCCAGGAGCCGAACATAGAAAACAGGACGTTCTACTGGATGAGCCGCCCCAGCGGGACCTGGTGCGTCAGGGAGCGGGACGTGTTCCTGCGTGAGACAGACGGACACCCCCTGCCGGTGAGAAGGACAGCCGGAGACAGCGCCGCCGGAGGCGGCGCTGTGATAGCAAGTACGGAGTTTGTGACACACACTCCACTTGTCAGGGGGATACCCCCTGAGACCCCCGCGTTTTTTTCCCAAGTCGGGACAGAATACCGCCCACGAAATCAGTCCCAGGTCGGGACAGATAACATCCAAAGCTGAAAGGGAGGATGCCATGAGAAGAAGGCAAAGATGTATCGGGCTGTGGCTGGATGACAGGGAGCGGGCCCACCTGATGGAGCAATGCGCCGTCACCGGGCTCAACGCCAACGCCTATCTCCGCAAACTTATCATGGGCGAGAGCTTGTGCCCCCGCCCGCCGGACGCCTATGCCGCCCTGCTGCGGGAACTGTCCGCCATCGGCAGGAATGTGAATCAGCTGGCCCATCAGGCCAACGCCCGGGGCGAGGCCACCCGGGCGGAAGTTCAAGCGGCGGCGGAATTGGTGCGGCAGGCATGGCGGCTGGTGCGGGAGGCGGTGTGATGGCCTATGACAAGATCATTCCCATACGGGTGCGGCTGGATCACACGGTCAACTATATCCTGAACCGGGAAAAGACCGCCCTGACCGCCGCTCTGGACTACATCGGGGACAAACGGAAAAACACCCTGGATGGAGAAGCCTTGGAGACCGCCATCAACTGCCAGCTGGAGACAGCCTACCGGGACATGCTGGACACCAAGCGCCGATGGGGAAAACCCGGAGGGGTGCTGGGGTATCACCTGGTCCATTCCTTCGCCCCCGGTGAAGTGACGCCCATCCAGGCCCATGAACTGGGCGTGGAGTTTGCCCAGCGCCTGCTGGGGGACCGCTATGAGGTGGTGGTATCCACCCATCTGGACCATGACCACCTCCATTGCGTACGCCCGGATAGGGCAATGAGAAAAGCAGTATAAGGTACTGCCCCGTAAGAT
>CAZEIG010000186.1:0-2867 GCA_964511805.1 uncultured Faecalibacterium sp. | reverse complement strand
CGGCAAAAAGAAAAGCGCCTGCTTTTGCAGACGCTTTGTGAAGATTTTGTGGAAAATATTGGGATTGTATAATTTTGGTTTTGGCCCTCTCAGTCGCGGCCACAGGCCGCGCCAGCTCTCCCGGGGTAGCATAGAGGCTCAACTTTTCACTTCAAATACTTCTCCACCGCCCGGGCCACAAGGCCGCCCAGCAGCCCGCTGACCAGGAACTCGGCGACGCCCTGGATGCCCACCAGCAGAACCACGAACATCAGGGGATTGGACGCGCCGTTGGCGGCCACAAGGCCCTGGACGTAGTCACAGTTGTAGAAGAAGAGGACGATATAACCCATGAAGAAAAGGGTGTTGAAGAGGGGCGCGCAGAAGGCGCTGACCATGCAGCTCCAGCCGCCCTTCTTGTCCAGGCGGCGGAGGGCCTCATAGACAAGGCCGACCGCAAGGCCCATCAGCAGCCGGGTGACGAAGCAGAGGATGAAGGTGTGGACCGGGCTGACCTGGAAAAGGGCGCTGGTCATGGCCGAGCCGCCGGTGATGGCGTCGTAGAAGCTGACCACGCCAAAGACCCCGCCCAGCACCAGCCCTGCGATGGGCCCCATCGCGATGGCGCCCACCGCAATGGGCATGGTCAGAAAGCTCATATAGAGAGGCCCCACCGGCACGCTGCCCAGGCCGATGGCCTTCATGACCAGTTCGATGGCGATGAGCAGACCCAGCCGGGTCAGCGCCTTGAGTTCAGTATTTTCTCGTTTCATGCTAAAACCTCCTGCTGCCGTTCCGCCTCCAAAACGGATACAGCGCAAACCTGTTTTGGGTGCCTGCCGGGGCGGGGACGCCCGGCCTCTTATTTGTCGCAGGGGAACTTGAGCCCCGCGCCCTGCCTTGCGGCGGTCAGCACCCGGCTGACCGCGAGGGATGTATCCAGCATACGGCCGCACAGCTCCTGGTCGCCGGCGTCGATGGCCCGGGCGAAGGTCTCGAACTCGGCCGCGCAGCGGGGACGCTTGCCGTTGAGGGAGAAGTGCTCTTCCCTGCCGTCGTTGAGGTGGAGGGTCAGGGGGCCGCAGATGTTGGCGGTAGATTTCTGGAGCAGATAGCCCTTGGTGCCCTGGATGACGTACCGGGCGGGGGCGGCACAGTCCTTGGCGGCGATGCTGACCGCCTTGAAGGAGCTGTAATCCATGGTCAGGATGCCGCTGGTGTCGATGCCGCGCTCAATGTTGGCGGCGTAGCGGACCTGCTGCGGCTCGCCGAACAGTCCCACGATGTAACTGACGTTGTAGACGCCCAGGTCCATCAGGGCCCCGCCCGCCTGCTGCGGGTCGAAGGCCGGGGCCACCTGTCCGGCACAAAAGGCATCGTACCGGCTGGAATACTGGCTGAAGCTGCACTGCACCAACTTGACCGGCCCCACCCGGGGCAAAAGCTGGCGGAGCTGGCCGTAGTTTTCGAGGTACTGGGTGGTGATAGCCTCGAAGAGGAAGAGGCCCTTTTCCCGGGCCAGGGCGGCCAGGCTGGCCGCGTCGGCGGCGCAGGGGGCCATCGGCTTTTCGACGATGACGTTCCGCCCAGCCTCCAGCGCCGCCCTGGTGTAAGCGGTGTGGAGGAGGTTGGGCAGGGCGATGTAGACGGTGTCCACCGCCGCCAGCATCTCCTCATAGTCGGTGAAGTGCCGGGGGACGCCGTACTGCTCGCAGAGGGAAGCGGCCAGCGGCTCGCTCCGCCGGGTGCTGAGGAGCGCCTCGACCTGGACGGCCGGCGACTGGGCCAGCCAGGGCAGGAATTCCTTGACGATCTTGCCGGTGCCTGCGATCCCAAGTTTCATCCCGCATTCCTCCTTTTCATGGCCTGTCTGCCGCGCGGGCGGTCCTCCCGGCGTGCCGTCTGAAGGCGGCGGGACTCCCCCCGGCGGACCGGGCGGCTGTTCATCTCATAGAGCAGCCCCAGCCCCTTGAGCATCAGCTCGGGGTCATAGGTCAGGGGGTGGCGGCAGAGGGGCACCACATACCGGGCCAGTCCCCCGGTCACGACCAGGGTAGCCGGCCGGCCCAGCTCCTCCTCGATCCGTTCGACCATACCGTCCAGCATGACCGCCGTCCCCAGCACTGAACCGGACAGCATACATTCCTGGGTGGTGGTGCCGATGGTCCGCCGGGGCTTGCCCAGATGGATCTGGGGCAGCTGGGCACAGCGGTCGCCCAGCGCCCGCAGCCCGGTGGACAGCCCGGGGCAGATGACCCCGCCCCGGAACACCCGTTTTTCGTCCACCACATTGAAGGTGGTGGCGGTGCCCATGTCCACCGTGATGACCGGCAGGGGGTAGTGGGCCGCCGCATAGGCTGCATCGGCGATCCTGTCCTTCCCGACGGCGGCGGGGTCGGGCACCGCCATTGTCAGGCCGGTGCGGATGTCCGGCCCGACAATCACCGGGCCCTTGCCGGTGTAGCGGCGGGCACACTCGGCCAGGACGTCGGTCAGCTGGGGCACAACGCTGGTCAGCACCGCCCCCTCGAACCAGACCTTCCGCCCGGGGTTGCGCCGCCGCGCAAAGATCCGCTCCATCTCGGCGCGGTACTCGGCCGCAGTGCGGGTGCGCACCGTGTCCATGTGGGCCACAAAGCATACACGTCCGTCCTTGATGCCCCCCAGGGCGACGGTGGTGTTGCCTATATCAATGGCTAAAATCATCTCGGTAAAAAGCCTTTCGGCCCTCCTTTCAGCTCCAGCGGCCGCACACGGTGTGCAGCATCACATGGTGTCGCCTTATTTTACCTCATTTTGACGTCGGATACAAGAGTAAAACGGAGAGGGTTCAAAAAAGCAATACGGGGGCCGGCTTACGCCAGCCCCCGCAGAGGGACCCTATCTTT
>CAZEIG010000185.1:0-2887 GCA_964511805.1 uncultured Faecalibacterium sp. | reverse complement strand
ATGGGCATCCGGGTCAGCCCCGAGTCCCTGGACCGGCAGCTGACCGAGGCCGGCTGCGACGACCGCCGCGCCCTGCCCTTCCACAAGGCGCTGCTGGCCGGCGAGCTGCCCTGCTCCATCGGCGGCGGCATCGGCCAGAGCCGGCTGTGTATGCTGCTGCTGGGCAGCGCCCACATCGGCGAAGTCCAGGCCACCGTCTGGGACGCCGCCACCCGCGAAGCCTGTGCCGAAGCCGGCATCCCGCTGCTCTAGGCGCAAAAACAAACCAAGGGCCTGTCCGGCCGAAACCGGGCAGGCCCTTCTCGTTTATTCTGCCGCTCTGTCGTCGCCAAAGAGGCCGGGGATGCCGCAGAGGGCGGCCGCCCCCACCACCGTAAAGACGATGCGGGACCAGATGGAGCTGCTGCCACCCAGCAACCAGCCCACAAAGTCGAACTGGAACAGCCCCACAAGGCCCCAGTTGATCCCCCCGATAATCATCAGGCAGAGGCATACTTTGTAAAAGGTCTGCACAAAAAGACCCCCTTCCTGTCAGGCAGTTTGCCCAGGGGAAGGGGGTTTTATGCAGCGTTTAGTTCTTTAAGGATTGCATCGGGGCGGGCAGGCGGCCGCCGCGGTTGATGAAAACCGAGGGGTCCCGCTGGTTGATGGGCATGATGGGCCCGTAGCCCAGCAGTCCGCCGAAGTCCAGGGTCTCGCCGGCCTTCCGGCCGATGGCCGGGATGACCCGGACCGCCGTCGTCTTGGAGTTGACCATCCCGATGGCGGCCTCGTCGGCGATCAGCCCGCTGATGACCGAGGCGGATGTATCCCCGGGGATGATGACCATGTCGATGCCGACGCTGCAGACCGCGGTCATGGCCTCCAGCTTCTCGATGGTCAGGCTGCCGGAGGCGGCGGCCTGGATCATCCCCTCGTCCTCGCTGACCGGGATAAAGGCGCCCGACAGGCCGCCGACGTGGTTGGAGGCCATGACGCCCCCCTTCTTGACCGCGTCGTTCAGCAGGGCCAGGCAGGCGGTGGTGCCGCAGCAGCCACAGCTCTCCAGCCCCATCTCCTCAAGGATGTTGGCCACACTGTCCCCGATGGCGGGGGTGGGCGCCAGGGAGAGGTCGATGATCCCCGCCGGGACCCCCAGCTCACGGGAGACCAGGTTGGCCACCAGCTGGCCCACCCGGGTGATCTTGAAGGCGGTCCGCTTGACCAGGCTGGCCACCTCGTCGATGGGGGCGTCCTTGGGCAGGCGGGCCAGCGCCGCACGGACCGCACCCGGGCCCGAGACGCCGACGTGGATCTCACAGTCAGGCTCGCCCGCGCCGTGGAAGGCGCCGGCCATAAAGGGGTTGTCCTCCGGTGCGTTGCAGAAGACCACCAGCTTGGCCGCGCCGATGCACTGGCGGTCAGCGGTCATCTCGGCGGTCTTCCGGATGGCCTGGCCCATCATCTTGACGGCGTCCATGTTCAGCCCCGCCTTGGTGGCCCCGATGTTGACCGAACTGCATACGATGTCGGTCTGGGACAAAGCGCGGGGAATGGACTCGATCAGCCGGGTGTCCCCCGCCGAAAAGCCCTTGTGAACCAGGGCGGTGTACCCGCCCACAAAATTGACCCCCACCGCCTTGCCGGCGGCGTCCAGCGCCTTGGCAAAGTCCACCGGGTCGGCGTCGGGGCAGGCCCCCAGCAGCATGGCGATGGGGGTGACGCTGATCCGTTTGTTGATGATGGGGATGCCGTACTCGGCGGCGATGCCGTCCACAGTGGGCACCAGCTTGGCGGCGCGGGAGGTGATCTTCCGGTATACCTTCTCGCAGGCGCAGGCGGGGTCGGGGTCGATGCAGTCCAGCAGGCTGATGCCCATGGTCACGGTGCGGACGTCCAGGTTCTCCTGGGTGAACATCTCGATGGTCTCAAGGATGTCCCCTGTGTTGAACATACTCATAGCTGGCCCTCCCGTCAGATGGTGTGCATGGCTTCGAACACTTCCTGCCGGGTCAGGGTGATCTGCATCCCCATCTCCCCGGCCAGAACGTCGATCCGGCTGCGCAGCTCCTCATGGCTGACAGTGCAGCCGGCAAGGTCCACCAGCATAATCATGGCGAACATCCCCTGCAGGATGCTCTGGGTGATGTCCTCAATGTTGATCCCCAGCTCGCTGCACAGGCCGGACACCCGTGCCACGACCCCCACGGTATCCTTGCCGACGACCGTAATGAACGCTTTCATAATTTACCGTCCCCTCTCCTTTTTCTTGCGGCCTTGTTGCGGGGGCGTGCCCCCTTGTCCAGTCTAGTATAGCAGATTTGCCGAATTTTGAACACTCCTTTTAGAAAAAAAGTCAAACCGCCCCCGCCGCCCGCCCAAAACCGGGAAAAGCAGGTGCAATCCGGCACGGGCTGTGCTATACTTACTTTATTCATAAATCCCTGGAATGAGAAGGAGTGTAAGGATATGGAACAGCTTTTGAAACTGCTTGAGAACAACGCCCGCCTTCCGCTGGAGGACATCGCCGCCATGCTCGACAAACCAGTGGATGAGGTGGCCGCCCTGATGGACGAGGCCACCGCCAAGGGCTATATCAAGGGGTACAAGACCCTGGTGGACTGGGAGAAGGCCGGCGTCGCACAGGTGGAGGCCGTCATCGAGCTCCACGTCTCCCCCAAGAAGAGCCGAGGCTTTGACGAGATCGCCTCCACCATCGCCTCCTTCGACGAGGTGGAGAGCGTCCTGCTGATGAGCGGCGGCTACGACCTGCAGCTCATCATCAAGGGCCGCACCTTCCAGGAGGTAGCCCTCTTTGTGGCAAAGCGGCTGTCCCCCCTGGACGACGTGCTGTCCACCGCCACCCACTTTGTCCTCCGCATCTACAAGCGGGAGGGCCGGATGTACC
>CAZEIG010000184.1:0-2897 GCA_964511805.1 uncultured Faecalibacterium sp. | reverse complement strand
ACAAAAGAGGATTTGTTTTGGGTGTAGAAGTAACAGCGGGCAATGTGCACGACAGCGCAGCCTGGGACAAATTGTACAACAATCTGGCAGCAGCCTTCCCCGAAATGGAAGTCCTTGTCATGGATGTCGCCTACAAAACGCCCTGGATCGCCCGGCAAATTTTAAAAGATGCCCGTATCTCTGTACTGCCTTACACCCGTTCTCATACAAAGAAAGACAGTTTCAAACCTTTATTATACAGGAAATGGGGGGATATTGCACCAGTTTTTTGACAAGCTTCGTCCGCTTTACATTGTAAAGCGGACGAAGTGCCTTGTTTTCAGGCGCAGGGCTCACAGCGGCTTGACGGCCCGTGTGGCGACAAAGCAGGGGATGTTCATCTCGTGGAGGAAACCCGCGCCGTTGGTGTCCTCGTAGAGGGCGGTCAGGCAGAAGCCCGCCTCCGGCTGGCCGCCAATCTGCTCCTCGATGGTGTGGGAAAACTGGATGCCGCAGTCGGTGTCGGCGAGCTGCTGCATCTGGTCGGGGTTGCGCAGCGGGTTGAAGGGGAAGCGGTTGACAATCCGGCTCTCATCCTCGTTTACCATATAGTTGACCCCGTTGTCGAAGCCGCCCAGCAACACCCCGCCGGGCTTGAGAACCCGGTAGCACTCTTTGAAGATGGGCTTCACTTCCTCCACGTAGCAGTTGGAAACGGGGTGGAAGATGAGGTCGAAGCTCTCATCGGCAAAGGGGAGGGGCTTTGTCATGTCGGCCTAGACGATCTCGACGGCGTAGCCCTCCCGGTCAGCGACCAGCCGCTCGCTCTCCAGCTGGCGGGTGGAGTAGTCGAGGACGGTGCACTCGGCCCCGAGGGCGGTCAGGATGGGGATCTGCTGGCCGCCGCCGCTGGCCAGCCCCAGCACCTTTTTGCCCCGCAGCGCCCCGAACCAGTCGTGGGGGACGGGCTTGGTGGGGGTCAGCAGCAGGTCCCACCGGCCCTGCTGGGCGGCGGCGTACTGCGCATGGGTGACGGGGACGCCCCACTCCCAGCCTTCTTCCACCCAGCGGTCGATGATGCGGGCGTTTTCGCTCTGGTAGTCCATGGGAAAATCTCCTGTCAGGTCACTGGATCAGCTTCTGGACCGCGTCGGCCGCGCCGGCCAGATAGTCCCCGCCGTAGGTCTCGATCAGGCCCTGGTCGGCCAGCTTGGCCAGCTCGGGGTCGATGGGCATCCTGGCCAGCACCTGCAGCCCGTGCTTGGCGGCCACCTGCTCCACATGGCTCTCGCCGAAGAGGGGGATCTTTTTGCCGCAGTCGGGGCAGACCAGGTAGCTCATGTTCTCGACGATGCCCAGGATGGGGATGCGCATGGTCTGGGCCATGTTGACCGCCTTGGCTACGATCATGCTGACCAGCTCCTGGGGGCTGGCCACCACAATGATGCCGTCCACCGGCAGGCTCTGGAAGACGGTCAGGGGGACGTCGCCGGTCCCCGGGGGCATGTCCACAAAGAGAAAGTCGACGTCCTTCCAGACTACGTCGGTCCAGAACTGCTTGACCGCCCCGGCGATGACCGGGCCGCGCCAGACCACGGGGTCCTCTTCGTTTTCGACCAGCAGATTGATGCTCATCACATCGATCCCCATCCGGCTCTGGATGGGCCAGCAGCCCTGGCTGTCGGCCATGGCCCGGCCGTGGATGCCGAACAGCTTGGGGATGGAGGGGCCGGTGATGTCGGCGTCCAGGATACCGCAGTGGTAGCCGCGGCGGCGCATCGCGCAGGCCAGCAGGGCGCTGGTCATGCTCTTGCCGACGCCGCCCTTGCCGGACACCACGCCGATCACCTTCTTGATGCTGTTGTAGGGGTTGGGGGCTTCATGCTGGGGCGCCTGCTGCCGGGAAGGGCAGTCGACGCCGCAGCTGGAACAATCATGGGTGCATTCTTCGCTCATTCTCTTTTCTGCGCCTGCCCCCGGCGGGGACGGGCGCGGCCTCCTGTCTCAGATTTTGGCGGCGGGAGACGCGCCCCCGCCCGGTTTGCCTCCTTATAATAGCACAAAAGCCTCCCGGATACAAGAAAGAGGACAGAAGCCGGCCGCAGCCCCTTTCCCTTCGGGGATTTCCGTGGTATACTATAAAAACAACAGGCCGGCGGCGGCTGGCTTTGGATTGTGAAGAAAATGAGAGAGAGGCGAGTGAAATGATCGAGTGCACCAGCGGCGGCGCTTACCTGGCGCGGGGGCGGTGGGTCCCGGTGGACGGCCAGGCGGCGGTAGCCCTGGCCGCCTTGGGCTTTGACGCGGCGGCTGTTTCCGAGGCGAAGAAGGGGACCATTGCATGGGGCATCCTGCAGGCCCATAACACCAGCGGCGACGAGGAAAACCTCAAGATCAAATTCGATGCGATGGCAAGCCACGACATCACCTTTGTGGGGATCATCCAGACGGCCCGGGCGTCGGGGCTGGAAAAATTCCCCCTGCCCTATGTCCTGACCAACTGCCACAACAGCCTGTGCGCGGTGGGCGGCACCATCAATGAGGATGACCACCGCTTCGGCCTGTCAGCAGCCAAAAAGTACGGCGGCATCTTTGTGCCGCCCCACCTGGCGGTTATCCACCAGTATATGCGGGAGAAGTTCGCCGGCTGCGGGAAGATGATCCTGGGCTCCGACTCCCACACCCGATACGGCGCGCTGGGAACCCTGGCCATCGGCGAGGGCGGCGGCGAGCTGGCCAAGCAGCTGCTGGGCCGCACCTACGATGTGGTCCGGCCCGGGGTGGTGGCCGTCTACCTGACCGGCGAACTGCCTGCCGGCTGCGGCCCCCACGACGTGGCCATCGCCCTGGTGGGCGCCCTCTTCAAGAGCGGCTATGTCAAGAACAAGGTGATGGAGTTCATCGGCCCCGGCGTGGCC
>CAZEIG010000183.1:0-2923 GCA_964511805.1 uncultured Faecalibacterium sp. | reverse complement strand
TGCATTGAGCTGTCCACCCTCCAGCGCTGCGCCGGCCATCTGACCAGCCGCACCGACATCACCGAGGCCTACCAGGTGGGCGGCGGCGCCGCCAAGGCCGCCTTTGAGGGCGTCACCGGCCAGATGGTAGCTCTCAAGCGGATTTCGAACAACCCCTACCAGTGTACCACCGAGCTGCACCCCATCAGCGAAGTGGCCAACCTTGAGAAGAAGGTCCCCCTCAGCTGGATGAACGAGAACCACACCCAGATGACCCACGAGTTCCTCGAGTATGCCCGTCCCCTCATCCAGGCCGAGCTGACCCCCCTCTACATCGCCGGCCTGCCCCACCACATCTACATGAAGAAGTGACTTGCAGTCATTTCGAAGAGGGACCAATTTCTGTACGCATACGCGGGACAGAAATGCCTTTCCTGCCTGTAAACTGAAAAGCGCCCTGCGCGGCCTGTTGAGGGCCGTGCGGGGCTCTTTGGTCTGTCTTAGGCCTTAGAAGGTGTGGCTGCCGATGGTGGGCGCGCCGCCGGCCAGCTGCTCGGCGGTGAGGGGCTTGGGGTCGTCGGCGGCGGGGTTGTCCAGCCGCTCCTTGGCGACGGCCAGCATCAACTTGATCCGGTTCTCCTGGTTGACCTTGGTGGCGCTGGGGTCATAGTCGATGGGGGTGATGTTGGCGGTGGGATAGAGGGCGCGGATCTTGTTGACCATCCCCTTCCCCACAATGTGGTTGGGCAGGCAGCCGAAGGGCTGGGCGCAGACGATGTTGGGGTAGCCGCCCTGGACCAGCTCGATCATCTCGGCGGTCAGCAGCCAGCCCTCCCCCATCTTGGCCCCCAGGGAGATAACCCCCTTGGGCTTCTCGATCAGCTCCTTGAAGGGGCCGGGCGCGTAGAAACCGGCGTCGGAGGTGGCCTTGAGCATCGACCGCTCGATCCCGTCCAGCCAGTCCAGCACACGGTCGGAGCCGAACTTCATGGCAGCCTTGCCGCCGTAGAGGACGTGGTCCTCCCCCATATTGAAGGCGCAGTACTGGACAAAGCCCATCAGCCCGGGGAAGTTGACCTCGCACCCCTCGGATTCAAGGAACTTCTGCAGATCGTTGTTGCCCAGGGGGCTGTACTTGACGTAGATCTCGCCCACGACCCCCACCTTGACCTTGGGCACCCGGGTGACCGGGATGGCCGCGAACTCCCGCGCGATGAGGGGGAAGGTGTGCTTCATCTCCCGGGCGGTATAGCCCTTGTCTGCCAGGAACGCCCGGCCCAGACGCCGCACCCAGGTATCGACCAGCCGGTCGGCGGCCCCCTTCTCGTTCTCATAGGGGGCGGTCTGGTTGCGGAGGGCGCAGAGCATATCGCCGTAGAAGATGCAAGCCACCGCCTGCCGGATCAGGGGCAGGGTCATCTGGAAGCCGCTGTCCTTTTCCAGCCCCGAGAAGTTCAGACTGGCCACCGGGATCTGGGGATAGCCCGCCTTGACCAGGGCCTTCCGCAGCAGGTGGATGTAGTTGGAGGCCCGGCAGCCGCCGCCGGTCTGGGTGATCAGCAAGGCGGTGTGGTCCAGGTCGTATTTGCCGCTGTTCAGCGCGTCGATGAACTGGCCGATGACCAGCAGCGCGGGGTAACAGGTGTCGTTGTGGACGTACTTGAGGCCCAGCTGAGCCACGGCGCTGCCGCAGTTGCCCAGGATCTCGCACTTGTAGCCCTCATGCTCGAGGGCGTATTTCAACAGCCGGAACTGGGTCTCGGCCATATTGGGGATGAGGATGGTGTGGGTGGCCTTCATCCCCTTGGTAAATTTGGGGTAATTGTATTCCACGGTTGCCTCCTATGATCAGTGGGCCAGGGCGGGCTGCGGGGCCTTGGCCGCGGCCTTCTCCTGAGCCTTTTCCCGGGCGATCTCGTCCCGCTCATCCAGCGCGGCAAACAGGCTGCGCAGACGGATGTTCACCGCGCCGAGGTTGGTGATCTCGTCGATCTTCAGCTGGGTGTAGAGCTTGCCGCCCTCCTGCAGGATCTCCCGGGTCTCGTCGGTGGTGATGGCGTCCACCCCGCAGCCGAAAGAGACCAGCTGCACCAGGTCCATGTCGGGCTGGGTGGTGCAGTATTTGGCCGCCGCGTACAGCCGGCTGTGGTAGGTCCACTGGTTCAGGACGCTGGTGGGGAACTTTTCCACCCGGTCGGAGATGCTGTCCTCGGTGATGACGGCCGCGTTATGCCGGATGATCAGCCGGTCGATGCCGTGGTTGACCTCGGGATCGACGTGGTAGGGCCGGCCAGCCAGCACGATGATCCGCTTGCTCTGGCGGCGGGCCTCGTCGATGATCTCGCCGCCCTTTTTGCAGATCTTGGCCATATGGGCGGCGTACTCGGCATAGGCCGCGTCGGCTGCCGCCTGAACCTCCTTCTGGCTGATCCCTCTGAAGTACTTGGGCAGAATCTCCTTGGCCATCTTGTGGACAAAGTCCTTGGGCCGGTGGATGCCGATGTAATCGCAGATGAACTTCTTCCCCTCCAGCTCGGGGCAGTTGCCCGCCAGCACCTCGGGGTAGTAGGCCACGACGGGGCAGTTGTAATGGTTGTCGCCCAGCCCCTCGTCGATGTTGTAGGTCAGGCAGGGGTAGAAGACGGCGTCCAGCTGCATGGCCGACAGCGCCTGGATGTGGCCGTGGCTGAGCTTGGCTGGGAAACATGCGGTGTCGCTGGGGATGGTGGCCTGCCCCGCCAGGTAGAGCCCCCGGCTGGACACCGGGCTGATGTGGACCGCAAAGCCCAGGCGGGTCCAGAAGGTGTGCCAGAAGGGCAGCAGCTCATAGAAATTGAGGCAGAGGGGGATGCCGATGGAGCCGCGCTTGCCCGGCACCGGCTTGTAAGAGGCCAGCAGTTCCTGCTTGTAGGCGTAGAGGTTGAGGGAATTGTCCTCCCCCTTG
>CAZEIG010000182.1:0-2939 GCA_964511805.1 uncultured Faecalibacterium sp. | reverse complement strand
CGTTCTGGGTCTTGATGGCGGCCAGGTAGCCGAAGTAGAGCCACTGGCAGGCTTCCTTGGCATTCTTGGCGGGCTGGGAGATGTCGTAGCCGTAGATCTCGGCCATCTTCTTCATCCCCTTGAGGGCGTTGATCTGGCGGGCGATCTCCTCCCGCAGGCGGATGACGTCGTCCAGCATGGTGCCGTCGCCGCAGTTGTTGAAGTCGTTCTGCTTGGCCTCGATCAGGTAGTCGATGCCGTACAGGGCCACCCGGCGGTAGTCGCCGACAATCCGGCCGCGGCCGTAGGTGTCGGGCAGGCCGGTGACGATATGGCTGTGGCGGGCCCGCTTCATCTCGGGGGTGTAGGCGTCAAAGACGGCCTGGTTGTGGGTGCGGGTGTATTCGGTGAAGATCTTGTGCAGCTCGGCGCTGGGCTGGTAGCCGTAGGTGGTGCAGGCCTGCTCAGCCATCTTGATGCCGCCGTAGGGCATGAAAGCCCGCTTGAGGGGCTTGTCGGTCTGGATGCCGACGATCTGCTCCAGATCCTTCAGGTCCTCGTCGATGTAGCCGGGGCCGTAGGAAGTCAGACCGCTGACCACCTCGGTCTCCATGTCCAGTACGCCGCCCTTGGCGCGCTCTTCCTTCTGCAGCTTCTGCAAAGCGCCCCAGAGCTTATTGGTGGCCTCGGTGGGGCCGGCCAGGAAGCTCTCGTCCCCGTAATAAGGAGTGTAGTTCTTCTGGATGAAGTCGCGCACGTTGACTTCTTCCTTCCAGATGCGGCCTTCAAAACCTTCCCACTGGGTATAGTCCTTCATTGGTTACCTCCTAATCGACAGTCAGGTCGGATATGCGGATGGGTTAGCAAAAGCTAACCTTTTCGAATAATAGAAAGGGAACTAACCACCGGGCAGCCCCCTCTGCCGGCCGGCCGGCCGGCCGGCAAGAGCAGCGACATCGGCGTGTACCGCTCCGGCCTCTCTTATAATAGCATGAAAACGTAAAAAAGCAAGAGGAAAAACACGGGTTTTGCCCGTAAGTAGGAGAAGTTGTTACTTTGCACAAAGGCGGCCGGTACCTGCCCGGCGGATTGTGCGGAACGGCGAGTTGCGAAAAAATCCAAAAAAATTGCAATTTGGTATTGACAGCTACCCACAAATATGATATGCTTTTGTCACGCCAAGGTTAGTGAAATCTAACCAAGGCAGAAACGCGACGGGGTCCTCTTGCAAAGGCTCCCAGCGATACGAGAACTCCTCCATTCCATTCTCTCTTTTATTTCCATTCTGAGGGGACTGACGGGCGGTTTTGGTTTGCGCCGCCCGGCCCCAAACGGCAGAACAAAAAGCGGACATCCGGCCTGACCAACCGGGTGCCCGCCTTTTTGTTTCGTCTGCCCTTATTGGGCGGCGGGCCGGGCGGCGCTGGCCGACCAGCGCCGCTGGATCATAAAGAAAAAGAGGCAGCTGACCGCGAAGGGGAAGTAATAGGTGGCTGCCCGGTAGGCCACCAGGGCCGACATCGCCCCGCCCTGCCCCAGAAAGCCGGTGAAGACCAGGTAGAAGGAAGTCTCGATTGAGCCCATCCCGCCCAGGTTGGGCAGGGCGTTGGAGAGGAGCATCATCAGAGCGGCCAGGGTCTGGGCGTGCCAGAAGGTGAGGCTGCCCAGACCCATGAACCCCACCGCCAGCCAGGCGATGATGTACATCAAAGCCAGTTTGAAAACCTGCAAACCGAAGATTTTGACGCAGAGGGGCTTGTCTGCCAGCAGGCGGCGGCCCTCGGTGCAGAGGGCTTCCAGCTGGCCGCTCCAGCTCTGGCGGCGGGCCTGCCACTTTTCGGTCTTGGGCAGGAGGGCCAGCAGCCGGTAGAGCAGCCCCTGGACCGTCCTGCTGGTGCAGACCAGGACCAGCGCCAGGATGATGGCCGCCACCATCAGGCAGGCGGGCAGGAGATAGCGCATCAGCCCGGCGGTGTCGGCCGCCAGCAGCCACCTGCCGTTGCAGAGGAGCAGTACCCCCGCATAGAGCAGGACCGCCGACTTGTGGAAGACATACTGCAGCATGGTCATCCCCACGCCGGGGCCCACCGGCAGACCGCTGAGATAGAGGTCGTAACTCTGCATGGGGATGGTCCCCGCACCCAGGGCCACCACGTTGCCGAAGGTGCCCAGGAAGGTGACGTCCAGGGCGCGGCGGTAGCTGTACCCGGGCAGCCGGGTGGAGACCATCTTCTGGCAGATGACTGCCTCCAGCAGGGGGAAGGTGAGCCCCAGCCCCAGCAGGGCGGCGATCTGCGGCAGGCTGAGCCGGGCCAGGGCGGTGCGCATCTCGGGCAGGTTGTCCTTGAAGATGTAGACCATCAGCCCGGTCAGGATCAGCAGGGTCAGGAGTGAGAGCACCGCCCGCCGGAAGGTGGGCCGGTTTGCGGCGCGGATCCTGTTGGTAGGTTGCATATAGGAAGAAAGCTCCTTTCAAAAGACCGGAAAATGAAATGGATACGTCTTATTTAGTATAACACCATCCGCCGGATTTGTTTATAAATAGAACGTAAATTTTGTTGAAAAGATGCAGCAAATGGAAAAACAGCAAAACGACAGCCCGGAGAAAGCGCTGTCTTTTCTCCAGGCTGTAGAAAGAATGCAGACTACAAAACGTACAAAATGTCGCAAAGATTACTCGTCCGCCTCACCGGACTGGGCGGTCAGGGCCAGCACCTGCGCTTGCAGGGTGTCGGCGAAGGCCTGTTTGGAATAGTACCGCTCGTAGAGGGCGCGGCAAGCCGGGGCCATCCGGGTGGGCAGCGCGGGGTTGACGATCAGTTTGGCCAGGATCTCGGCCAGGGCGTCGGCGCTGTCGCCGTGGTAGACAAAGCCGTCCACCCCCTCGGTGATGAGGCCGGCAGTGCCGGTGTGCTCGGAGACGATCCCCGGCTTGCCGAAGATCAGCCCCCCGGCCACAA
>CAZEIG010000181.1:0-2969 GCA_964511805.1 uncultured Faecalibacterium sp. | reverse complement strand
TGTGCAGCGTCGTCATGGCGGTGGGCACCAGCGTCGGCGGCGAAAAGATCATCAAGTCGGTCGGCATGGACATGGTCAAGCTGGAGCGGTACCAGGGCTTCTGCGCCGACCTGGCCGGCGCTTTCTGCCTGCTGCTGTCCAGCCTGTTCGGTATCCCGGTCTCCACCACCCACACCAAGACCAGCGCCATCATGGGAGTGGGCGCCGTCAAGCGGCTGTCCGCTATCAACTTCAGCGTGGTCAAAGACATGATGCTGACCTGGATCTTCACCTTCCCCGGCTGCGGCCTCATCAGTTTTGTAATGGCCAAGGTCTTTATGCAGATCTGGTAAGGCCCGCCGCCTTGCCCCAAACAGAAAAAGGAGAATAATGATATGTCGAAAAAGCAGGATGCCGTCTACTTTGACAATTTCATCGAGTGCGCCCAGTACGCCAGCAAGGCCGCGCAGCTGCTGAAGGATGTCTTCCGCAACTTTGACCCCGCCCAGATGCCCCAGTGGATCGACCAGCTCCACGAGATCGAGCACGCCGCCGACAAGCACCGCCACACCATGACCGACAAGCTGGCCAAGGCTTTCATCACCCCCATCGAGCGGGAGGACATCTCGGTGCTGAGCAGCTCGATCGACACTCTGACCGACAAGCTGGAGGAGGTCTGCATCCGGGTCTACATCCACAACGTTCAGACCATCCGCCCCGGCGCCATGAATATGCTGGACGTGGTGATTCGCTGCTGTGAAGAACTCTGCCGCCTGCTGGAAGAGTTTGCAGACTTCCGCCATTCCAAGAAGCTGAAGGACTACATCATCAAGATCAACTCCCTGGAGGAGGAGAGCGACCGCCTCTTCATCGCCAACATGCGGGAGCTGCACGTCCAGCAGCTGGACATCCGCGAGGTGATGGCCTGGGAAGAGATCTACACCTACCTCGAGAAGTGCGCCGACGCCTCCGAGCACGTCGCCGACTGCGTCGACAACGTTGTCATGAAGAACTCCTAAGAGTTCCAGAGCAACCAGCTGCACGCAAACATCGTCCGATTTGAAAAAGACGCCCGTATAGCAAAAAGCGGCAGCCCCATGGGACGGGGCTGCCGCTCTTTTTATTGATATGATATGTTCAGCCTGCGGGCCGCGGGTCACTGCGCCGCACGGCCGCCCGGCATATCCCAGGCGAAGTGGTTGGTGTGGAGCATCTCTTCCGCCTTCTCGCTGAGGGGCCGGCCCAGCTCATCCCGGTAGAGGGCCAGGACGTCGGCGTTCTCGTGGCTGAAGCGGGTAGCGCGGGAGCGGTCCAGTCCATAGAGGACCTGGCCCCGCTCGTGGGCCCGTTCGATGTCATCGCAGTGGATGGGTTGGCCGCCGCCGCCGGCACAGCCGCCCGGGCAGGCCATGATCTCGACGAACTGGACATGAACCTCCCCTTTCAGGATGGCCTCACAGAGGGCGCAGGCGTTGCCCAGGCCGCTAGCCACCGCCACCCGGACGGTGGTGTCGGCGATCTCAAACTCAGCCTCACGCCAGGCGCGGTCATCCCCGCGGCGGGTCTCCCGGACGCTGCGGAAAGAGTCGGGCCGGGGGTTATGCCCGGTGACACGGTAGTAGGCGGTGCGGAGGGCCGCCTCCATGACGCCGCCCGTCGCCCCAAAGATGACTCCCGCGCCGCTGTAGTCCCCCAGCAGCCGGTCGAAGGGGGTCTCGATGACCGAGGCCACCGGGATGTGCTCGGCCCGGAGCATCCGGATGATCTCCCGGGTGGTCAGGGCGTAATCCACGTCGGCCACCCCGTCGGCGTTCTTCATGGTGGGCAGGGCGCACTCGGCCTTCTTGGCCACGCAGGGCATCACCGAGACGCAGCAGATCTTCTCGGGCGGGACGCCAATCTGCTGGGCGACCCAGTTCTTAACCACTGCGCCGAACATCTGCTGGGGGCTCTTGGCGGTGGAGAGCTGGCCCACCAGCTCGGGAAACCGGCTCTTAATGAACCGGACCCAGCCGGGGCAGCAGCTGGTGAACATGGGGTACTTATCCAGCTCCCCCTTCCCCAGACGGTCGAGGAACTCGGCGCTCTCCTCCATGATGGTCAGGTCGGCGGAATAGCTGGTGTCGAAGACGTAGTCAAAGCCCACCTGCCGCAGGGCGCCGGCCAGCCGGTTGACGGTGGCCTGCTCGGGCTCTAGGCCGAAAGCCTCACCCCAGGCCGTCCGGACCGCCGGCGCGATCTGTACCACCGTGACGGTGTCGGGGTCCTCAATGGCCCGCATGACCGCCTGGACGTCGTCCCGCTCCCGCAGAGCGCCCACCGGGCAGTGGGTGATACACTGGCCGCAGAGGGAGCAGTCGGCCTCATGGATGGTCCGGTTGTCCGAGACGTTGACCCGGGTGTGGCTGCCGGTGGCCACCAGGTCCCAGACGTTGAGGCTCTGGACCTTGTCGCAGACCTGGATGCAGCGCATACACTCGATGCACTTGGTGGTGTCCCGGATGAGGGGGAAGGTGCGGTCCCAGCGGCGGAGCTTCTCGCTGGGAAGGGTCTCCTTGAAGGGGTTGGAGACCAGACCCAAATCGTTGGAGAGAGTCTGCAGCTCGCAGTTGCCGCTCCGGACGCAGAGGGCGCACTTGGCGTCGTGCCGGCTGAGGATCAGCTGAAGGTTGGTGCGGCGGGCCCGGCGGACACGGGCGTTGTTGGTCCGGATCTCCATCCCCTCGGCGACGACGTTGTTGCAGGCGGGGATGAGCTTTTCCTCCCCTTCCACTTCGACGCAGCAGAGGCGGCAGGCGCCGATCTCGTTGATCCCCTTGAGGTAGCACAGGTGGGGGATATGGATGCCGGCTGAGAGAGCCGCGTCCAGGATGGTGATGTCCTCGGGGACGCAGATGGTCCGACCGTCGATTTTCAGGGTTACCATTTGATGTTCCTCCCTCCCTTAAAGACGCCGTAGCCGAAGTGGTCGCACCGCCGGCAGCGGCCGC
>CAZEIG010000180.1:0-2978 GCA_964511805.1 uncultured Faecalibacterium sp. | reverse complement strand
GTCGAGGCCTGGCGGGGGTACATTGACATCTGGCTGGCCGACCTGAAATATTTCACCCCCGCCCTTTCGGCCGAGCTGAGCGCCGCCCCCAACTACTTTCCGGTGGCAAAGGCGGCCATCGAGGCCATGCTGGCCCAGGCCGGCCGCCCCGTCCTTGACAGCGATGGGATCTTGCAGCGGGGGGTCATTCTGCGGCATCTGGCCCTGCCCGGCCAGACCACCGACAGCTTTGCGGTGCTGGATCAGATGGCCGCCTGGAACGACGCCGACCCCGGCTGTTTTCTGCCCAGCCTGATGAGCCAGTACACCCCCTTCTACCGGGCGGCCGAACACGGCATCGGCCGGCGGATCACCACCTACGAATACCGCCGGGTGGTCAACTACGCCATTGACAAAGGGCTATATGCCGGCTATATGCAGCAGAAGAGCAGTGCGAAGGAGGAATACACCCCCGACTTCGACCTGACGGGGGTGTAAAAGCGCATAAGGACGCCAAAAGACGCCCATTTTCATCCAGATGCACAGCAAATTTGACAAAAGTTTGACATCTTTTTGATCGCCTTTTTAGGGATACTGCTTGCAATTCTGTGCAAAAAGAAATATAATGGATACAAGATTATCATGCGGCGGTCTGCCCGCATCCGCCTTAACGGGAATTTGAAGGAGGAGCCTTTTATGGAACACTACAACCCTCTGCTGAGCACAGACACCAACACGCCGAAATTCATCACCTGCGGGGAGATCATGCTCCGCCTGACCCCGCCCAACTACGAGAAGATCCGGATGTCCTCCAGCTTCGAGGCCAGCTACGGCGGCAGCGAGGCCAACATCGCCCTTGCCCTGGCCAACCTGGGTGTGGACAGCACCTTCTTCAGCGTCGTGCCCAACAACAGCCTGGGCAAGAGCGCCATCCGGATGCTCCGCTCCAACGACGTCCACTGCACCCCGATGATCCTGGCCACCCCGGAGGACGTGCCCACCCACCGCCTGGGCACCTACTACCTCGAGACCGGCTACGGCATCCGCCCCTCGAAGGTCACCTATGACCGCAAGCACAGCGCCATTACCGAGTATGACTTCTCCCGCGTTGACCTGGACGCCCTGCTGGATGGCTACGACTGGCTGCACCTGAGCGGCATCACCCCGGCCCTGGCCCCCAACTGCCGTACACTGACCATGGACCTGCTGAAGGTGGCCAAGTCCAAGGGCTTGACCGTCAGCTTCGACGGCAACTTCCGCAGCAGCCTCTGGAGTTGGGAGGCCGCCCGCGACTTCTGCACCGAGTGCCTGCCCTATGTGGACGTGCTGCTGGGCATCGAGCCTTACCACCTCTGGAAGGACGAGAACGACCACTCCAAGGGCGACTGGAAAGACGGCGTCCCCCTGCAGCCCAGCTACGAGCAGCAGGACGAGATCTTCCAGCGCTTCATCAAGCGGTACCCCAACATCAAGTGCATCGCCCGGCACGTCCGCTACGCCCACAGCGGCAGCGAGAACAGCCTGAAGGCCTTCATGTGGTTGGACGGCCACACCTTCGAGAGCAAACTGTTTACATTTAACATCCTGGACCGCGTCGGCGGCGGCGACGCCTTCGCCAGCGGCTTGATCTACGCCATGCTCCACAATTACAAGGCGATGGACATCATCAACTTTGCCGTCGCCAGCAGCGCCATCAAGCACACCATCCACGGCGACGCCAACATCACCGACGACGTCGGCACCATCCGCAACCTGATGAACATGAACTACGACATCAAGCGGTAAAAACAAGCGGACCGCAGGAAACGCACCCGGGGCCTGCGTGCGGTAGACGTCGGCGCGCCTGCCTTTCTGACCAAGAACGGCCGCGGCCGCTACGCCATCCTCGACATCCAGGACTACAAACGCACCCAGGCCGCCGCGACTATCTCCGCATCCTCTTCGGCCGCCGGAAGCCGGACATCTGACCAAACAAACGCCCGCAGACTCTCTATCACAGAGGGCCTGCGGGCGTTCTTGTTTATAGCGTAATCGTTCAATAATCCCCCGCCTATAAAAATATACCGGCCTGTGAGAAAATAAGACAAAGTATCCAAAAGTCTTAGAAATCTTAGAAGTCTCACCAGAGGTAAAAAATGAGCAGCTATTATCAGGAACTAAAAAAACAATACTACCTTAGCCTGCTGCAGGAATGCGCCCGCAGTGGAAAGAACAAGCGGGAATGGTGCGCACAGACCGGTGTCAAATATTCGACCTTCATGAGATGGCAGGGGCTGCTGCGGGATGAACTGGCGGGAGAAATTCTTTATAATGGTGAGTTACTATAAGAAACATCGCAATGATACGATAAAGTTCAATATTGAAGCTTCTCGCCTTTTTCACCAACTTTCTCGCCACTCTTTCTCTCAAATTTATACGAATTATTTTTAGTAATCAATAAACTTTTTGATAATTAGCCAGGCATTTGCCTATATGCGATATAGGCAAATCCGGCAGACTATCTTTAAGGAAACATATCCGTCGATGGCTTGTCCCCCCAATAAAGTTGACACTGTCCGGACTACATTTTCACAACTCGTTTGCAAACCGTCACCATAAGCGTGAGCCAAAGCAAGCTGTTGCCGTTCATATCCGATGACATTGCCTTTTAAATCCAGGACCGGCACATCTACCATGCTGTCTCGATTAAGTCTCAACAACTGCCAACTCTCACTTTCCTGATCTAAGACAACAAGAAATAAGGCATCTGCTTGACCGCCATTGTAGGCACCAAGCATACTGGAAGCCGTTTCGTCCACATCAATGCCCATGAAGAGATATGTCGCCCATGAAGAGATATGTCTCCACCTGTTCTCTCGGGGTATAAACCACTCCGTTATAAACGACGTCCACACGTACAGTCTTGGAATCTGTTCCTATACCACCCTCTCCAGAGCAATCCCACCAAATATCAACAACATCCAGAACAAGCAAACCAGTTCCTGCAATCCGAAGCCGTA
>CAZEIG010000179.1:0-3014 GCA_964511805.1 uncultured Faecalibacterium sp. | reverse complement strand
CTATGTTTTTACGTCCAATGAGGAATCCCGCAACGATTCTTGGGTAATTGTACGGGGGTGCCCTATTTTTCTTCCAGATGGGGCCGAACCTCACAGGCATAGTCGTCCATGTAGGGGAAGAGCTGCAGCCCCGGCTCCTCGGCGTAGATGGCGTCAGTGGTCTCGCCTTGGGCGGCCAGCCAGTCCAGCAGGGGAGAGAAGTCGGCCCGCTCCTGCCGGATGCGGAGGGTAAAGACCGCGTAGCGGCCGGCGGGGATGGTGTAGAGGCTGCCGGGCGGGATGGAGCTGTAGGGTTCTTCCATCCGGACGTATTCCTGCAGCTTGACCACCCGGCCCTTCGGCATCCTGCTGCCGTCCAGGAGGTAGCTGTACCGCCGCCGGATTGAGACGGCCTGCTGCAGCTGTTCCCGGGCGGCCTGCTGCATACTGATGTGGTAGCCTCTGACGCATTGGGCCCGGCTGACCTCCCCAATGCAGTAGTAACTCTATTCCAAAACAGCTGCTCCTTTCGTTGTTTTTCCGCCCTCTGCATTTCGTCCGTCGTTTTGCAAAAGGAAAAGGCACGGATTTTGTGGAAAAAGGCAGTTCACCCTATGGTATAATAGCCGTAAGGTTATTATTGCAAATAACCGCGCTCTGCGCGGCTACATTGAACCACAGGAGCGAAGCGACTAGCGACTATGGTATAGTAAAAAGTAATAAGAAAAACGATCCCGGTGCTCCCGGAGGATGGAGGTACGGTCCTATTATGAAGCTGACTTTTTCAGGCGCGAACCATGAGGTGACGGGCAGCTGCACCCTGCTGGAGACAGGCGGGCTGCATTTTTTGATCGACTGCGGGATGGAGCAGGGCAGGGACGTCTATGAGAACCAGCCCCTGCCGGTGGCCCCCGGCGAGATCGACGGCGTGCTGCTGACCCATGCCCACATCGACCACAGCGGCAACCTGCCGCTGCTGGCAAAGCAGGGCTTCCGGGGGAAGATCTACGCCACCCGCCCCACCTGCCGGCTGTGCGACATCATGCTGCGGGACTCGGCCCACATCCAGGAGTCGGAAGCCGAATGGAAAAACCGGAAGAATGCCCGCGCCGGCCTGCCCCAGGTGGAGCCGGACTACACCGTCCAGGACGCCGAGGCGGCGGTGGCCCTCTTCAAGGGGGTGGACTACGACCGTCGGATCGAGCTGGCCCCCGGTATCGAGGCCCGCTTCACCGACGTGGGCCATCTGCTGGGCTCGGCCAGCATCGAGCTGTGGGTCACCGAGGCGGGCCAGACCACCAAGCTGGTCTTTTCGGGGGACATCGGCAACCTCAACCAGCCCATCCTCAGGGACCCCACCTATCTGACCGAGGCCAACTATGTCATCATGGAGTCGACTTACGGCGACCGGGACCATCCGCTCCGCCCCGACTACATCGGGGAACTGACCGCCATCCTGCAGCGGACCTTCGACCGGGGCGGCAACGTGGTCATCCCAAGCTTTGCGGTGGGCCGCACCCAGGAGCTGCTCTACTTTATCCGCGAGATCAAGGAGAAGGGGCTGGTCAAGGGGCACGGCAGCTTCTCGGTCTACATCGACAGCCCCTTGGCCATTGAGGCGACACGGATCTTCCGGGCCACCGACGCCGCCTGTTTCAACAACGAGACTCGGGCGCTGCTGGCGGCGGGGGTGGACCCCATCATCTTCCCGGGGCTGCGGGTCAGCGTCACCAGCGACGAGTCCCGCCTCATCAACACCGACCCAACCCCCAAGGTCATCATCTCGGCCAGCGGGATGTGCGACGCCGGCCGAATCCGTCACCACCTCAAGCACAACCTCTGGCGGAAGGAATGCACCATCCTCTTTGTGGGCTACCAGGCGGTAGGCACCCTCGGCCGGACCCTCGTCGAGGGGATCGACGGGGTCAAGCTCTTCGGTGAAGAGATCGAGGTCCGGGCCGAGATCGCCCAGATGAGCGGCCTGTCCGGCCACGCCGACCGCAGCGGCCTGCTGCGCTGGCTGGAAGCCTTTTCGCCGCGGCCTAAGCGGGTCTTTGTCAACCACGGCGACGACGCAGTGGAGGACAAGTTCGTTGCCGACCTGCAGGCAATGGGTTACACCGCCTGCGCCCCCTACAACGGGGAGCAGTGGGCCCTCGGCCCCGGCGGCGCGGTCTGCCTGCAGGAGGGCAGCCGCGAGCCGGCCGCCAGCCGTACCGCCGCGCCTGCCCTCAGCCGGGCGGCTGCGGTCTACCAGCGTCTGGTCAGCGCCGGCCGCCGCTTGATGCGTGTCATCGAGCACAACGAGGGCGGCGCCAACAAGGACCTCGCCAAGTTCGCCGACCAGATCAACGCCCTCTGCGACAAGTGGGACAGGTGAGACTTTGATGACCCTTTCCGTCAAGCCGCCCTATGGGCGTCTTGCCACCTTTCCCGGAGGGAGAGGCAAGATAAGTGCGTACTCTAAGATATAGGTGCGTCATATAGGTTTATGCTGTTAAATATTGCTGCCCGCAGGGCATTCCGCTATGGGCGGCGGGTGGGTTTCGATGATAAATTAAAAAACAACCCGCACCAATACGACGCACAAAAAGACACACCAACGCACTTATCTTGGCTCCCCCATTGGGAGAGCTGGCACAGGACCCCGCAAGAGGGACTGTGACTGAGAGGGAGCCGCCTCTTTTTGCGTCAATTCATCCAGATTCTGGGTGTAGCAGGGCAGGCAGTGCTCGACGAACCAGTCGGCTTCGGGGCAGGCCATCCCGGCCAGGGCCTTCTGTTGCTGGGCCAGGGCCGCGTCGAATTCGTGGTTGCCGCTGCGGGTTTCCTCCAGGCACTTGATGAGGGCCGACAGCCGATCGGCAGCCTTGAGCAGCTTGCGCTCTTCGGCGGTCAGCAGGTCGCCGGTGATGTAGGGGCTGATCTCCTCCTCCAGCTCGGGCGGGAGCATGGCCGCCATCGAAGCGGCACTCTCCCGCTCAATGGCTTTGTAGGCGTCCCGCAGGGTCTCGCTGCGGTACTTGACCGGGGTG
>CAZEIG010000178.1:0-3043 GCA_964511805.1 uncultured Faecalibacterium sp. | reverse complement strand
GATTTTGCTTTATTTTCTTTATTTCCGTTGGTTTGCCTTCTCTGCCGTGAGGCTTTCTGCTTCCTTTTGCGCCCGGGTGCGTGTGGCAAATTTTATGATTCTGCGCATTCTTTTCCTCTTGTGAGAAGCGGAGGCGCAAACGAAAAAGCCCTCCTCTCCCCGAGTTCAAATCGGAAAGAGAAGGGCCTTGACACCATGCCTCAATTATCCGAGCGTGCGAGACAAAGCTTGCACAGTGTTTCCCACTTCTTCACACGCAAAAACGACAAAAAACCGCCGCGCAACGTCTAAAAAGACATATGCACGGCAGTTTTTGCTATGGTCCGAGTGGCGAGAATCGAACTCACGGCCTCTTGAACCCCATTCAAGCGCGCTACCAAAACTGCGCTACACCCGGATACCGGCCCCGTCCGTTCCTGAGCGGGGCGACGGTCAGTATTATACTCTCTTTGGGTCAGATTGTCAACCGTATTTTTGGAATTTTTTCAGATGCAGGCGTCGGCGGGGGCGAGGCTGTCCCGCTCCAGCAGGGGCCTGAGGTACTGGCCGGTGAAGCTGCCGGGGACGGCGGCCACCTGCTCGGGGGTGCCGGTGGCCACGATCTGCCCGCCAGCGCTCCCCCCCTCGGGGCCGAGGTCGATGATATAGTCGGCGCACTTGATCAGGTCGAGGTTGTGCTCGATGACGATGACGGTGTTGCCGGCGTCCACCAGCTTCTGCAGCACCTCGATCAGCCGGTGGACGTCGGCGATATGGAGGCCGGTGGTGGGCTCGTCCAGGATATAGACCGTCTTGCCGGTGGAGCGGCGGGCCAGCTCGTTGGCCAGCTTGACCCGCTGGGCCTCGCCGCCCGAGAGGGTGGTGGCACTCTGACCCAGGGTCACATAGCCCAGCCCCACGTCCAGCAGGGTCTGGAGCTTCCGGGCGATCTTGGGCTGGTTGGCAAAAAAGACCACGGCTTCCTCCACCGTCATGTTCAGCACGTCGGCGATAGTCTTTTCCTTGTACTTGACCTCCAGGGTCTCCCGGTTGTAGCGGGCGCCCTTGCAGACCTCGCAGGGGACGTAGATGTCGGGCAGGAAGTGCATCTCGATCTGGAGGATGCCGTTCCCCTCGCAGGCCTCGCACCGGCCGCCCTTGACGTTGAAGCTGAACCGGCCCGGGCCGTAGCCCCGCATCTTGGCGTCCTGGGTCTGGGCAAAGACGGCCCGGATGTCGTTGAAGACACCGGTGTAGGTGGCGGGGTTGGAGCGGGGGGTCCGGCCGATGGGCTGCTGGTCGATCCCGATGACCTTGTCGACGTACTCCAGCCCCTCCACCCCGTCGCTCCGGCCGGGGCGGGTGCGGGCTCCGTTCAGCTCCCCGGCCAGGGTCTTGTAGAGGATTTCGTTGACCAGGCTGGACTTGCCCGAGCCCGAGATGCCGGTGACGCAGGTGAAGGTCCCGAGGGGGAAGTCCACCGTGATGTCCCGGAGGTTATTTTCTTTTGCGCCGCAGACCCGCAGGCAGTGGCCGTTGCCGGCCCGGCGGGTTGCGGGCACCTTGATCCGGCGGCGGCCGGACAGGTAGTCGCCGGTGATGCTCCGCTTGGCCTTGCAGATGTCCTTGACCTTGCCGGCGGCCACAATCTCGCCGCCGTGGACCCCTGCGCCGGGGCCGACGTCCACGATGTAGTCGGCCGCACGGATGGTGTCCTCGTCGTGCTCCACCACGATGACGGTGTTGCCCAGGTCACGCAGATGCTTGAGGGTGGCGATCAGCTTGTCGTTGTCCCGCTGGTGGAGGCCGATGGAGGGCTCATCCAGGACGTAGAGCACCCCCGACAGGGCGCTGCCGATCTGGGTGGTCAGCCGGATGCGCTGGCTCTCGCCGCCCGACAGGGTCCCCGCCGAGCGGGCCAGGGTCAGGTAGTCCAGCCCGGCGCTCTGGAGGACCTCCAGCCGGGTGCGGATCGCCTTGAAGATCTGCCCGCCGAGCTGGAGCTGCTTTTCGGTCAGGTTGGGCTCGTTCTGGCGGATGAAGTCCAGCTCTTCCCGGATGGACATCTCGCAGAACTGGCTGATATTGACGCCCCCCACCGTCACCGCCAGCACCACCGGCTTGAGCCGCTGGCCGTGGCAGGCGGGGCACTCGATCGCCGACATAGTGCCGGCGATCTCCTCCTTGACCCACTCGCTGCTGGACTCCCGGAAGCGGCGCTCGAGGTTTTCCACGATCCCCTCGAACTCGCCGTAATACTTCCCGCTGCCGAACTCGTTGGTCCGGTGGAGTTCCAGTTTTTCGCCGTTGGTGCCGTAGAGGAGGGCGTTGAGGGCCTCCCGGCTCATCTCCCGGATGGGAGTGTCGAGGGTGAAGCCGTACTTTTTGCCCAGCGCAATGTAGTACATCTCGCTGACCGAGCCCTCGGCGTAGTACCAGCCGCTGGCCTTGATGGCCCCCTGCCGGATGGACAGGCTGCGATTGGGGATGATCCGGTCCTCGTCCACCTTCATGAAGATGCCGAGACCGGTGCACTTTTCACAGGCGCCCTGGGGGTTGTTGAAAGAGAAGAGCCGGGGGGTCAGCTCGCCGATCGAGATACCATGCTCGGGGCAGGCAAAGTTCTGGCTGAAGGTCATGGTCTCTCCCCCGACCACCTCCACCTCGGCGATGCCGCCGGTGAGGTTGAGGGCGGTCTCAAGGCTGTCGGCCAGCCGGCTGCGCACCCCCTTCCGGACGGCCAGACGGTCCACCACCACCTCGACGGTGTGCTTGATGTTCTTCTCGAGGGTAATCTCCTCGTCCAAGTCGTAGAGGCTGCCGTCGATCTTGACCCGGGTGTAGCCGCCACGGCAGGCAGCCTCCAGCTCTTTCTGCTGGGTACCCTTCCGCTGGCGGACCACCGGGGCCAGGACGTAAAATTTGGTTCCCTCCTCCAGCTTGAGGACGGCGTCCACCATCTCATCGACGCTCTGCTGGCTGATGACCCGCCTGCAGACCGGGCAGTGGGGCACCCCGATCCGGGCGTAGAGAAGGCGGAGGTAGTCGTAGATCTCGGTCACGG
>CAZEIG010000177.1:0-3053 GCA_964511805.1 uncultured Faecalibacterium sp. | reverse complement strand
GCTGCCCCCAGAAGACCGACTTCGACGAGACGATGGAGATCAAGGGCCGCAGCCTGCTGACCGGCCTGCCGGTGCGGGTCAACGTCTCCACCGGCGACCTCTACGAGCCGGTCATGATGCTCAGCGAGCAGATCGGCACCGCCGCCCACCAGATCCTTGAAAAGACCCCGCCCGAGCTGGCCGGCGACATCTACCGCAACGGCGTCATGCTGACCGGCGGCGGCGCACAGCTCCACGGCCTGCCCGAGTACCTCAGCCAGGAGCTGAAGGTGGAGGTCTACGTCTCCCCCGACCCGGTCAACTGCGTGGCCCTGGGCACCGCCATGAGCCTGAGCATGGGGGATAAGCTGGAGGTCGGCTTCACCGACGCTACCCCCCGAATTGGCCGGCGGTGAAATACGGGCGGTTGCATTTGCCCCCGAAACCGGCTATAATGAAGGCAAAACAGGAACAGCGCTCCCGGTCTGGGCCGGGAGGCAGACAGGAGGATAAAATGGATAACAATGTGATCATGATCGTTGTAGTGGTGGCCGTGCTGGCCGTGGCCTTCCTGTTGCTGCGCGGCAGAGACAGCGCCGAAGCGCAGGCCCCTGCCGAAGCGCCCGCTGCCCCTGCCGCCCCGGCTGCATCCGCCGCCCCCGTGCCGGCCCCCGGCCCCCAGGTGGAGGCCGGCATCCCGCCCGAAGTGGTGGCGGCCATCGCGGCGGCCGTCTACGCCATGGGCAACGGCAAGTATGTCCTCAGGGCGGTCCGCCGGGCCGACCGTTCTGCCTGGGCCCGCGCCGGCGCCGCTGACGTCACCGCACCGTTCTGAGAAGGGGGTGCCGGACGTGAAAAAGAAATTTCTTTCCCTGATGCTGGCGGCCGCACTGGTCCTGTCGGCGGCTCTGCCCGCCTTTGCCTCTGCCGGCTTTGATCTGTCGGTCTTTGAAGGAGTAGAGGATATGGTGGTGATGGAAGGGGAGGCCGAGGACGATACCTCCTATGTCTACCTCTCCTCCCTCCACGCCGACGGCAAGGGCCTGCTGGTAGATGGCAGCAAGATGGTCTGGGTGGATCCCTATGTCATGTCACTGGAAGATATGGACGTCTACAGCATCGGTCTGAGCTATGCCGCTGACAGCTGGATCCTGATCCGTGACATCGTGGTGCGGATCGGTAGCCGGCAGTACTACTTCACTTCCCCGGTCCGCTCCGCCAACGGCGAGGACGGCTCCAAGATCGAGATGACCACCATCGTCCTGGACAACAACTCCCTGCCCTTCATGCAGGACCTGATCGAGCACCGGGACGAGGAGATCGTGGTCTACATCGACGGCGGGGTGGACGGCTACGCCTTCACCCTGACCCAGGAGATGAAGGACGGGATCATCGGCCTGTACGACCGCTACGTCCAGGCCGGCGGCACCCGCAGCGAGAACATGGACAAGGTGACCGCCCTGGGCTACACCTGGTCGGTGGGAATCCAGCTGCTCTAAAAACAGGCCGGGCGGCGGCCAAGCAATATGAGGAATCAGCCTGGCTTTTGCCCGGCCTCCTGCCAAAGGGGGCCGGGCTTTTTGGGCCAAACGCTGTCCATAGCCCGGCATTTGTGCTATACTGATATACAATCATAAGTCAAGGAACAGGAGTACCACATGGCAACCGATCTTCAGACAGAATTCTGTACCCTGCGGGATACCTACATCGAAAAGCAGTTCGGCCGGCTGAACGAGGTGCAGCGGCAGGCCGTCTTTGCCGCCGACGGGCCTCTGCTGATTTTGGCGGGAGCGGGCAGCGGCAAGACCACCGTCCTGGTCAACCGGATCGCAAACCTGATCCGGTTCGGTAGTGCCCACGGCAGCCGCCAGACCCCTCGCCCCGCCACTGAGGAGGACGTCCGCGCCCTGCGTACCGCCATCATGCTGGGCACCGACGTGCCCGCCTGGCTGGACGGGATGCTCCGGCTGGACGCCCCCCGCAGCTGGAACATCATGGCCATCACCTTCACCAACAAGGCCGCCGGGGAGCTGAAAGCCCGTCTGCGGGCCATGCTGGGGGGCGAGCAGGGGGATGAGGTCTTTGCATCCACCTTTCACTCGGCCTGCGTCCGCATCCTCCGCCGCTATGCCGAACAGATCGGCTGGCCCCGCAGCTTCACCATCTACGACACCGACGACGCCCAGCGGGTGATGAAGGCGATTTATAAGGAGCAGAACGCCGACGACAAGTTCTTCTCGGTCAAGGCGGCCCTGGCCCAGATCGGCCGCTGGAAAGACCAGCTGGTCGCCCCGGCCGACGCTGCCAGGGACGCCGCCGGCAAGACCAAGCTGGAGCTGGCCGCCCGGCTGTACGGCATCTACGAAAAGCGGCTGAAAGAAGCCGGAGCCTTCGATTTCGACGGGCTGATCTACTACACCGTCCGGCTGCTGCAGGACGACCAGGAGGCCCGGGACTACTACCAGAACCGCTATGCCTACCTGCTGGTGGACGAGTACCAGGACACCAGCGTGGCCCAGTTCCAGCTGGTCAGCCTGCTGACCGGCCCGGCCCGGAACATCTGTGTGGTGGGCGATGACGACCAGAGCATCTACCGCTTCCGGGGGGCCACCATCGAGAACATCCTCAACTTCGAGCGGCACTACCCCGGGGCTAGGGTCATCCGGCTGGAGCAGAACTACCGCTCTACCTCCAACATCCTCAACGCCGCCAACTGTGTCATCAGCCACAACACCGAGCGGAAGGGGAAGACCCTCTGGACCAAAAACGGCGAGGGCGCGCCGGTCCACGTCTACCAGGCCGAGGACGAGCGGGACGAGGCTGCCCACATTACCGAGCTCATCGGCCAGCACCTGCGGGCGGGGGGCCATTTGGCCGACCACGCCATCCTCTACCGGATGAACGCCCAGTCTGCACCCATCGAAAACTACTTCACCCGGGCGGGCATCCCCCACAAGATCGTGGGCGGCCAGCGGTTCAACGACCGGAAGGAAGTCAAGGACATCCACTCCTATATGTCCATCGTGGCCAACCCCCGGGACGACGTCCGGCTCCGCCGGATTATCTACGAGCCG
>CAZEIG010000176.1:0-3090 GCA_964511805.1 uncultured Faecalibacterium sp. | reverse complement strand
TGCTCCGCTGCAGCGAGCTGGACAGCCGGCTGGGCTATGTGGGGGAGATCACTCATGTGGACACCACCCTCATCTCCAGCCTGCTGGACGGCGGCTACATCCCGGTCATCGCCACGGTGGGGATGGACGACCTGGGCCAGCCCTACAACGTCAACGCCGACACCGCGGCCGCCCAGATCGCTATCGCCCTCAAGGCCGAGAAGCTGGTTTCGATGACCGACATCGCTGGCCTGCTGCGGGACAAGGACGACGAGAGCACCCTCATCCCTGAGGTGGAGGTCAGCGAGATCGAGGGCTACAAGGCGGCCGGCATCATCGCGGGCGGTATGATCCCCAAGATCGGCGGGATGGCCGACGCCATCTACCAGGGCGTCCACGAGGCGGTGATCATCGACGGCCGGGTGCCGCACACCGTCCTGCTGGAGCTCTTCTCCAACCGAGGCTCGGGCACCCGTTTCTACCGCCGCAGTCATCGGGAATAAAAAGCAGGGAGGCTTTCAACATGGATTCCGAAAAAGTCATCGCGCGGGACAATGACTATGTCCTGCATACTTATAACCGCAACCCCATCGTCCTGGCCAAGGGGCATGGCCTCCACGCCTACGGCCCCAAAGGGCAGGAATACCTGGATTTCACCAGCGGCATCGGGGTCAACAGCCTGGGCTACTGCGACCTGAACTGGGCCGAGGCCGTCTCCAAGCAGGCCCACAAGCTCCAGCACACCTCAAACCTCTACTATACCGCCCCCTGCGGCAAGCTGGCCAAGCGGCTCTGCCGCCGGACCGGGATGGCCAAGGTCTTCTTCAGCAACTCGGGCGCAGAGGCCAATGAGGGCGCCATCAAGGCCGCCCGGAAGTACAGCTTCGACCGCTATGGCGACGGCCGGGACACCATCATCACCCTGGTCAACAGTTTCCACGGCCGGACCATAGCCACGCTGACCGCCACCGGCCAGGGGAGCTTCCACCAGTATTTCGGGCCCTTCAACGACGGTTTCGTCTATGCCGAGGCCGGCGACATCGAGGGGCTGTCTAAGCTGGTGGACAACCGCACCTGCGCTGTCATGCTGGAGCTGGTGCAGGGCGAGGGCGGGGTGGTCCCCCTCGACCCGGCGTATGTCAAGGCCGTCCGTGCCCTCTGCGACGAGAAGGATCTGGTCCTCATCGTCGACGAGGTCCAGACCGGCGTCGGCCGAACCGGCACCTTCCTGGCCTGCGAGCAGTACGACCTCCACCCCGACATCGTCACTCTGGCCAAGGGGTTGGGCGGCGGCCTGCCCATCGGCGCGGTGCTGATGAACGTCAAGGTGGCCGCCGGGATGGGCCCCGGCACCCACGGCTCGACCTTCGGCGGCAACCCGGTGGTCTGCGCCGGCGCCAACGCCGTCCTGGACCGGCTGGACGACAGCTTCCTGGCCGGTGTGCGGGAGCACGGCGCCCAGCTGCGGGGCGGGCTGGAGAAGCTGCCCCACGTCGCCCAGGTGAGCGGCCTGGGCCTGATGCTGGGGGTTCAGTTCGAGGACGGGATCAGCGCGGGCGACGTCCTGACCGCCTGCCGTGAGCGCGGCCTGCTGGTTCTGACCGCCAAGACCCGGCTCCGCCTGCTGCCCCCGCTGATCCTGACTGCCTACGACATCGAGCGGGCGCTGGACATCCTGGACGACGTGCTGCATACCCTGGCCCCGGCCAGGTCCTGAGCGCGGGAGGGATCTGGATGAAGCATCTGCTGAAGATGAGCGACCTCACCCGGGAGGAACTGTACCATATCCTGGATGTGGCCGACGAGCTAAAGGCCACCCAGAAGATGGGCGGCACCTCGCCGCTGCTGGCGGGCAAGAGCGTGGCCCTGATGTTCTCCAAAGCGTCCACCCGCACCCGCACCAGCTTTGAAGTGGGCGTCTACCAGCTGGGGGGCCTTGGCAACTATATGAACGCCGCCACCGAGCTGCAGGCCAGCCGGGGCGAGCCTCTGCGGGACACCGCCCGGGTGCTGGGCCGCTACTACGACTGCGTGGTCTGGCGGACCTACCGCCAGCGCGATCTGGAAGAGCTGGCGGAATACGCTGGCGTGCCGGTCATCAACGGCCTGACCGACTACGCCCACCCCTGCCAGGTGCTGGCCGACCTGATGACCATCCGGGAGCGGCGCGGCCCACTGGAAGGGCAGAAGCTCTGCTTTGTGGGGGACGGGAACAACATGGCCAACAGCCTGATCGTCGGCGGCCTGCTGGCCGGGATGCAGGTCACCTGCGTCTGCCCACCCGCCTACCGCCCGGCGGCCGACGTCCTGATGTTCGCCCACAAGTACGGCTCTGCCTTCAGGCTCCTCCACGACCCCCAGGAAGGGGTCCGGGACGCCGACGTGGTGGTCACCGCCGTCTGGAACAACGGTGTGGGCGAGGCCGAGACTGAGCGCCGTGTGCGGGACTTCCAGGGCTACCAGCTGACCGGCGCCCTGCTGCAGGGCGCCAAGCCGGACCACATGGTCCTCCACTGCCTGCCCGCCCACCGGGGCGAAGAGATCTCGAACGCCGTCTTTGAGGACCACGCGGATGAGATCTTCGACGAGGCGGAAAACCGCCTCCACGTCCAAAAAGCCGTCCTGGCCATCCTGCTGGCCGGCAAATAACGAAAAAATTTGGCCGAAACCCGTCCAGACCGTTGACGTCTGAACGGGTTTTTGCTATAATAATGAGGCTGCAAAGCATTTCGAGATGGAGGAGTACTCAAGTGGTCGAAGAGGCGTGACTCGAAATCGCTGGGTAATTTTGGAAATAGAATCTCCAAAAACCTAGTAATCAAGCCAATTTTTGGCACGCCGGGTGATTGCGGAAAATCCCAATCTATCCTATATATCTATCGAAATATTCCTTTTGGTATTGACAGATCCCCTGGTTTGGAGTACTATAAACGCATCGCAACCAAGGCGATTGAGGAAAAACTGGAGAAGATTTTTCAAATTTTTTATTTGCCAATCACTGGGAAACCAGTTGATTCGTATAGGTGGAGAGTTGTCCGAGTGGTCGATGGTGCAGCACTCGAAATCGCGGTCGCTATCGGGTAACACCCTAAGCAGAAACCCTTGATTTTA
>CAZEIG010000175.1:0-3091 GCA_964511805.1 uncultured Faecalibacterium sp. | reverse complement strand
TGATCGAGGCGGACGGCCACGGCGACACCACCGACCCCAACATCCTGGCCGCCCGGGCCCGCTTTGACGAGCTCTACCGCCAGTATAAGGACGAGATCGCCTCCGAGGCCGAAGAGGTCCGCGCCGCAGGCGGCCTCTTCATCATCGGCACCGAGCGGCACGAGAGCCGCCGGATCGACAACCAGCTCCGGGGCCGGGCCGGCCGCCAGGGCGACCCCGGTGCCTCCCGCTTCTACCTCAGCCTGGAGGATGACCTGATGCGCCTGTTCGGCGGCGAGCGGGTCCAGAACCTGATGAATTCGATGGGCCTGGACGAGGACACCCCCATTGAGACCCGGATGATTACCTCCACCATCGAGAGCGCCCAGAAGAAGCTGGAGGGCCGCAACTTCGAGATCCGGAAGAATGTCCTTCGCTACGACGACGTCATGAACCAGCAGCGTGAGATCATCTACGGCCAGCGCCGGAAGGTCCTGGACGGCGAGGACGTCAGCACCGACATCTACAAGATGATGCGGGATAACATCGACAGCAGCTGTTCCCTCTTCTTGTCCGGCGAGGACAAGTCGGCCTGGGACTTCGCCGCTCTCCGCCGCCACTACAACGGCTGGCTTGCCACCGAGAACGACTTCAACTATACCGACGAAGAGCTCTCCTCCCTCACCCGGGAGAAGGTCGCCGACAGCCTGTACGACCGCGGGATGAAGGTTCTGACCGACAAAGAGACCCGCTACGGCGCACCCCTGATGCGGGAGCTGGAGCGGATCTGCCTGCTCCGCTGCGTCGACCGCTACTGGATGGACCACATCGACAACATGGACCAGCTGCGAAAGGGCATCTCCCTGCGCAGTTACGGCCAGAAAGACCCGGTGGTTGAATACCGCATCGAGGGCTTCGATATGTTCGACCAGATGGTCGACTCCATCCGGGAGGACACCGTCAAGATGCTCCTGATGATCGAAGTCCGGCAGGTCCAGCCCGGCCAGCAGCCGGGCCAGGCAGCCTCCACCGCCCAGCAGCCTGCGGCCCAGAACGCCGCGGCGGCCCGTCCGGCCCCCAACCCGGCCGACATCGCCGCCCTCCGCCAGAAGCTGACCGGCCAGAGCGCCGGCGCCCGCGCCGCAGCGGCGGGCCAGGTGGCAGGCGCCGCCAACAAGCCGGTCCGGACCGGCAAGATTGGCCGGAACGACCCCTGCCCCTGCGGCAGCGGCCTGAAGTGGAAGAAGTGCACCTGCCCCCAGTACCACCCCGACCTCAAGCCCAAGGCATAAGAGAATCAAAAAAGGACCCCCGCCCGGCCGCATCGAACGGTCAGACGGGGGTCTTTCTGTTTTGGTCAGGTCAGGCTTTGATGGCCTCCCAGGCGCTCTCGCCGTCCAGGGTGGAGGCGTCGACGCCGAGGTACTCGCAGATGGTCTTGGCGATGCTGCCGAAGCAGAGCCGGGTTCCCAGGTCGACGCCGGGGCGAACCGGTTTGCCGTAGATCAGCCAGGGCACATACTCCCGGGTGTGGTCGGTGGTCTTGGTGTAAGAGGGGTCGCAGCCGTGGTCGGCAGTGACCATCAGGATGTCGTCCTCCCGCATCCCGGGCAGGAAACCGGTCAGGAAGCGGTCGAACTCGGCGGTGGCGGCGGCGTAGCCGGGCACATCCCGGCGGTGGCCGTAGAGCATATCGAAATCCACCAGGTTGACAAAGGCCAGCCCCTCGAAATCCCGGGTCTGGAGGGCCTGGGTAAAGGCGATGCCGTTGGTGTTGCCGGTGGTCTTGATCTTTTCGGTGACGCCCTCACCGTCAAAGATGTCGTAGATCTTCCCCACTGCGATGACATCCCGGCCGGCCGCCTTCAGCAGGTCCAGCATGGTGGCGCGGGGCGGCTTGAGGCTGAGGTCGTGGCGGTTGGCCGTCCGCTTGAAGTTGGCGGCGCAGTCCCCCACAAAGGGCCGGGCGATGACCCGGCCCACCCCGTACTTGCCGGTCAGCATCCGGCGGGCGATCTCGCAGCAACGGTAGAGCTCGGGCACCGGGACCAGGGCCTCGTTGGCCGCCACCTGGAAGACGCTGTCGGCGCTGGTGTAGACGATCAGGGCGTTTTCGGCCATGGCCTGCTCGCCGTAGTCCTTCAGCACCTCGGTGCCCGAATAGGGCTTGTTGCAGAGAACCTTGTAGCCGGTCTTCGCCTCATATTCGGCGATCAGCTCGGGCGGGAAGCCCTCCGGGAAGGTGGGCAGCGGCTCGGGGCTGACCACCCCTGCGATCTCCCAGTGGCCGATGGTGGTATCCTTCCCCATGCTCTGCTCCTGCAGGCGGGCAAAAGCGCCGATGGGGGCGGGGTCCTTCTGCCCCGCCGTCACCCCGTCGATGTTGAACAGCCCCAGCCTGCCCATGTTGGGGCAGTCAAAGTTGGGGTGCCGGGCGATGGCACCGAGGGTGTTGGTCCCCTCGTCCCCAAAGGCCGCAGCGTCCGGCTCAGCCCCGATGCCGAAGCTGTAAAAAAAAAAAAAAAATACCCGTTTTGCCATAATTTTATCCTTTCTGTCCGCGCCCCGCCCATTTCCATTCGCGGGGCGCCGCTTTATGATCCTGCTGCTATTATAGCATATTTGGGGGCGTGGCACAAATGGCCCCGCGGCCCTGGCCGGCCCGGCTCGCCGCAAGATTTTACAAAAATTCACTTGCCCATTTGTATCCCTCCCGTTATAATAAGGGTATAGGCTTATCAAGCATGAAATGGTATACGGCAATCAATTTGCCAGGAGGTATGAACGTATGCGCAAAACGAAAATCATCTGCACCCTCGGCCCTTCCACCGACAAGGAAGGCGTCCTGCGTGCGCTGGTCGAGAACGGGATGAACGTCGCCCGTTTCAACTTCTCCCACGGCTCCCACGAGGAGCACAAGGCCCGCCTGGACGCCCTCAAGGCCATCCGCGAAGAGCTGGGCAAGCTCGTCGCCGCCCTGCTGGACACCAAGGGGCCCGAGATCCGCCTCAAGGACTTCAAGAACGGCTCCGAGATGCTGGAGGAAGGCCAGACCTACACCCTGACCACGCGCGAGGTGGAAGGCACCAACGAGAGCGTCCCCATCACCTAA
>CAZEIG010000174.1:0-3106 GCA_964511805.1 uncultured Faecalibacterium sp. | reverse complement strand
ACTTCGGCATCTGCCTGCGGATGCAGATCATGGTGATCGAGTTTGCCCGGGGTGTGCTGGGCTACGCCGACGCCAACTCCAGCGAGTTCACCCCCGACGGCGCCCACAACGTCATCGCCCTGATGGCCGACCAGCAGGGCAACATCCCCAAGGGCGGTACCATGCGGCTGGGCAAGTATCCCTGCAAGGTGAAGCCCGGCACCAAGATGGCCGAGTGCTACGGCGAGGACCTGATCTGGGAGCGCCACCGCCACCGCTACGAGTTCAACAACGCTTTCCTGGCCGAGATGGAGGCTGCCGGCCTGGTCATCTCGGGCACCAGCCCCGACGGGCTTCTGGTCGAGACGGTCGAGCTGCCCGGCCGCCCCTTCCATCTGGGCGCCCAGTTCCACCCCGAGTTCAAGAGCCGCCCCAACCGTGCCCACCCTCTCTTCAAGGCGTTCATCGCCGCCAGCCTCTCCAACCGGAAGAGCGCCGGCCGCAGCAGCATGGACCCCTATTTCAGCGAAAAGAAATAATTTACTCTGCCCCCGCCGGCCGCCCGCCGCGGGGGCGTTTTGCATCCTTTGGCGCGACAGTGTGCATAAAATTGCACAGGAACATTTTTTCACCCTTCCAAAATCCGAGGGTATTCAGTTTTTATACGTATTTCTGACGTTTTTTCGAAACATTTTTCACAACGGCTTCACAATTCCTGTCCAAACTGGGCTTTGCGATGTCTTGTTGTTTTTTGCTGAATATGCTATAATTCAGGTAACTCAGTTCCCGCGGCTTTGTGCGGGGGCCAAGCTTGAAAGGAGCCCTACTTATGGAATATACAACAGCAGCCGGCATGATTGCCATGCCTGCGCACTACGCGCTCGTCCCGCAGGAAGAGATGATGTACCTGGATGGCGGCATCTTCAACATCACGCAGGAGCAGGTCATCCAGTTCGGCGTCAACGTGCTGGTCAACGGCCTGATGTTCCTGAGCGGATCTTTCTTTACCGCCGGCGTATCGATGCTGGGCAACGCTTTCCTTGGCACCACAACCACCTCCGGCATCAAAATCATGGGGGACTTCTTCTCCTCTCTGAACGGTGCGCAGTGGGTCATTCTGGGGCTCACCGGCATCCTGGGCAGCTTCTACGGCCTGACCATGCTCTCCTACTACTATATGGCCCTGGTGGATCCGCTGGTCAAGGCGTTCCAGGAGGCTTTCGCCGCCGTTGAGGCTGACCAGCAGGCACAGCTGGCCGCGGCCTAACCTTTCCCCGTCAGGCCGCTGCAGCCGGCCTGTACCCCATTCCACTGCGAAAGGAGCGTTGTCTTTATGCGGAATCTCCGTATGCCTGCACACTATGCAGAAATTGATCAGACTGAACAGCGGGTGATCTCGGGCGGCGACGCCATCGGCGCTTTCCTTGACAGCCTGCACCTGACCGACTTCTACCGCGGTTCCTCGGTCTTTTCGATCACCTTCACCTTTGTACCTGCGCTGCTCTTCACGGCGGTGCGCACCATCTACGATCTGGGCCAGGAGCTTGTCGGAGGGTTCTTCGACCTGATCTGGCAGCTGTAACACCCCGCCCTGCAAGCCCCAGACCCCGCCGCCTGCGGGGCTTTTTCCATACAAGGGCGCTTTTCTCCATCCGCCGCCGGGGCGCCGGGCAGGGCGCGGCGGCGGCGCAGCCGGACCCCCACTCGCCCCTTTTTCTAGCGAAGAAAACAAAACCATTCTTCAACCAAAGAATTTTTTGTTCAAACCCACCCCGGCCCACCTTTGCCCTTTTTCTGCAACTTTACATCATTATGCAACAATAATATATGTTATTTTGGGATGGAATTCTTTATTATTAGGATAGAAGAAACGCCGGGCCGCCCGCCATGCGCCCCGGCACCGTGTGTAAGGAGGAAACCAGAATGAAAGATGTCCGTATTTGGAAGCAGGAGCTGGCGGACGGTGTCCACGCCGCCCGGCTGGCCGCCCTTTACTGCTGCCCGCCCGACGCCACCGTCCCTCAGGCCGCCCGCTATGCCGCGGCCCTCGACGGGCTGGAGGCCGCCTTCGGCCCCCACAGCGCCGCCGCCCTCTTCAGCGCGCCCGGCCGCACCGAGATCGGCGGCAACCACACCGACCACCAGCACGGCCGGGTACTGGCCGGCAGCGTCAACATCGACATGATCGCCGCCGCCAGCCCCAACGACCGGGGCGAACTGCGGGTCCAGAGCGAGGGGTACGACCTCTGCGTCATCTCCCTGGCCGACCTGGCCCCCCGCAAAGAGGAGGAAAACTCAAGCGCGGCCATCCTGCGCGGAACCTGCGCCGCCTTTGCCCGGCGGGGCGCGGCCCTGTCGGGTCTGGACGTCTACATCACCTCCAACGTCCCCAAGGGCAGCGGCGTCTCCTCCTCCGCCGCCTTCGAGGTGCTGATTGGCACTATCCTCAACGAGCTGTTCATGACCGAGAAGCTCTCCCCCATCGCCATCGCCCAGATCGGTCAGTGGGCCGAGAACGTCTACTTCGGCAAGCCCTGCGGTCTGATGGACCAGATGGCTTCCAGCGTGGGGAACATCATCACCATCGACTTTGCCGACCCCGCCAACCCCGTTGTCGAGCCGGTGGATGTAGACTTCTCCAAGGCCGGGCTGGCCCTCTGCATCCTCGACTCGGGCGCAGACCACGCCGACCTGACCGACGAATACGCCGCCATCCCCGCCGACTGCCGGGCCGTGGCCAAGGTCTGCGGCGGTGAAGTGCTGCGGGATGTCCCCTTCGAGACCTTCCTGGCCAACATCCCCGCCTGCCGGAAGGCCTGCGGCGACCGCGCCGTCCTGCGGGCCTTCCACATCTACGCCGACAACGACCGGGTCGCCAAACAGGTGGCCGCCCTGCGGGCTGGCGACTTCGAGACCTTCCTCCTGCTGGTCAACGAGTCGGGCCGCAGCAGCTGGGAGTACCTGCAGAACGTCATCCCCGCCGGCTACACCGAGCACCAGGAGGTGGCCATCACCATCGCGGCGGCCAAGCACCTGCTGGCCGGCGAGGGGGCCGTCCGGGTCCACGGCGGCGGCTTTGCCGGGACGGTCCAGGCTTTTGTCCCCCTCGACAAGCTGGACGCCTTCA
>CAZEIG010000173.1:0-3107 GCA_964511805.1 uncultured Faecalibacterium sp. | reverse complement strand
TGGAGAACCAGAAGCTGGTGGCCGAGGGTGCCGGCGCGGTGCCGGTGGCAGCCGCCCTCTTCGGCAAGCTGCCCATCCAGGGCAAGAAGGTGGTCTGCCTGGTCTCGGGCGGGAACATCGACGTCAACATCCTCAACCGGGTCATCACCCGCGGCCTCATCATGAGCGGGCGGAAGTCCAACCTGACCATCGCCCTGGAGGACAAGCCCGGCCAGCTGACCAAGGTCTCTCAGATCGTGGCCGACTGCGGCGGCAATGTGGTGTCGGTCCAGTACGACGGCTCCGACCCCAATATGCCCATCTCGAGCTGCTTCCTCAAACTGGGGATGGAGACCCGGGACGCTGCCCAGATCGAGCAGATCCGCACCGAGCTGGCCAAAGCAGGCTTTCAGCTGGTAGCCGAGCGGACCTGAAACGCCGTCATCCGGCAGCCAACCGTTTTTATTGCAAGGAGGAATTTGTTATGAAAGTCATTTCCACCCAGAACGCACCCGCGGCCATCGGGCCGTACAGCCAGGCGCTGGACCTTGGGGAGCTGGTCTTTGTATCGGGACAGATCCCGGTGGACCCTGCCACCGGCGCCATGGCCGACACCGTCGAGGCCCAGGCTGCCCAGAGCCTGGCCAACATCAAGGCCATCCTGGCCGAGGCCGGGCTGACAATGGCCAACGTGGTCAAGACGGTGATCTTCCTGGCCGACATCAACGATTTTGCGGCGGTGAACAAGGTCTACGCCGAGGCTTTCGCCGAGCCCTACCCGGCCCGCAGCTGCGTCCAGGTGGCGGCCATCCCCAAGGGCGCCAAGCTGGAGATTGAGTGCATCGCCAAGAAGTAAGCGGGAAGTAAAAACGAAAAAGAACGGGACAGCGGAAAGGCTGCAAAAGCCTTCACTGTCCCGTTTTTGCTGTCCTGCTGGCTGCCCGTCAGGCGGCCGCGCTGTCTGCGGCGGGCGGCTCCACCTGCTCGGTGTGGGCCACATGGGTGCGGAGATAATCTACCCAGGCGGCGTATCCCTCGGGCAGGAGGTGGTAGCCATCCGGCTGGGCGTACTCGGCCCGCAGGTCGCCGTTCTCGTCGGCCAGCACCTCCCACAGGTCGAGGAAGAAGCAGCCCTTCTCCACTGCCAGGGCGGCCAAGTCGTTGTTCACGCGGATGAACCGCTCGGCGTACATCCCGCTGTGGACGCCGTCCTGGCTGACCTCGGGGCGAACCGGGGTGATGGACTGAACGTAGATGTCGGCATTGGGCAGGGCCTGCCGGATCATGTCCAGCATCACCCCGTAATAGCTCAGAAAGCTGCTGTAATCGGTGTCACGGGTCAGGACGTTGGTGCCCAGCAGTATGTAGACCGATTTGGATGCATAGGAGACGAGGGCCTCCAGCGGGACTTCCTCGACGCCGTCCACCCGGGTGCAGGTGGTGCCGTTGACCACCGCGCTGGGACCCACCCCGCGGTAGGCGCAGTAGTGGGCGTTGGGCAGGCCGGTGTCATAGATCTGCAGCCCCTGGGTCAGGCTGTCCCCCAGAAAGACCGTGTCATCGAAATAGCTCAGATCCATCGGCGCGGCGGCGCTGGCCGGCATGGATGCGAGCCGGAAGTCCATGGCTGTCGTTACCCCGTCGGCCAGGAGCTGGACGGTCAGTCTGGTCTGGCGGGTATAGCTCAGGGTATTCCACTCACTGCTGGGCAGCGCCTGTTCCAGCAGGGTGATGCGGGGTTCGCCGCTGTCCCGCTGGCCCGGATAGAGCCGCCGCCAGAGCACCCCCACGCTGGCCAGAAGCACCAGCATAATCAGCGCCAGCGCCGTGGCGAACATTCTGCACCACCGCCTGTGCAGGACATGGCGGCGATATTCCTGATAGTCTGCCATAAGCCCTCCTTGCCCGCTGCGGGGCCTTGCGTGTCTGTTTTACCCTTATTATACAGCGCGGGGCGGCGCGGTGCAAGCGGCGGGGGAAATTTTGGTACGGCCCGCCGCGCCGCCCGCAGGACGGCATTAAAAGACTGGAAAAGAGGAGACTCGCAAAATGCCTTATAGAGTGCGATACACGAAAATTAAAACATCATATCTGCAATGAAAATAAGAAAAATCAGACTACTTGCTGCGAAATATGAAAGAATTGCTAATTTTAGCACTCTGCGCTTGACAGTGCTAAAAATGCGTGTTACACTATAGATGTGCTCAGGGAGAGAGGCGCGGGAGCCAAGAAAAGCCCCGGCGGACGCCTTCTCCGCAGAGCGATCAAAATGGATTTACCGGTCCCCCACAAGGGCCGTGATTGGAGGTTGTGATTTATGCTTCTGCCTGCTGTTTTTCATGAGAATCTGTTCGATGACTGGTTTGACCCGTTCTTTGAGATGGACCGCGCTTTCGACCGTGGGAACCGCGGCAACGGCGGCAACCGGGCTGCCAATATGATGAAGACCGATGTCAAGGAGGTCGAGGGCGGCTATGAGATGGACATCGACCTGCCCGGCTGCAAGAAGGAAGATGTCAAGATGCAGCTGGAGGACGGCTATCTGACCATCCAGGCGGTCCGCAACCACACCACCAACGAGGACAACCGGAACGGCCGCTACATCCGCCGGGAGAGCTTCTCGGGCACCTGCGCCCGGACCTTCTACGTCGGCGAGAACATCAAGAAGGAAGACATCCACGCCAAGTTCGAGAACGGTGTGCTGCGGGTCACCCTGCCCCGTGCCGAGGCCAAGAAGGAGCTGCCCAGGGTCAACCCCAACCTGATCGACATCGAGTAAATAGCAAAAGCAACAATGCCCCCGGGAGGTTCAGCGCCTCCCGGGGGCATTTTACTTTTTGTAATTTGTTACAGCTTCTTGCCAGTCAGGAGCTCATAGGCTTCCAGGTACTTGTCGATGGTCTTGTCGATGACGTCCTGGGGCAGCAGGTAGTCGCTGTCGGGGTTGGCCTTGAGCCAGTCGCGGACGAACTGCTTGTCGAAAGAAGGCTGGCCGTGGCCCGGCTCATAGCCCTCCAGCGGCCAGAAGCGGGAGGAGTCGGGGGTCAGCATCTCGTCGCCCAGGACGATGTTTCCCGCCTCGTCCAGGCCGAACTCGAACTTGGTGTCGGCGATGATGATGCCCCGGC
>CAZEIG010000172.1:0-3119 GCA_964511805.1 uncultured Faecalibacterium sp. | reverse complement strand
GAAAACGTGACCTTTTGCGTTCATGGCAGTGTGCTCCTTTCGTCGTCAGACCGTGCGGGGGTCGGTGATGCAGCCGGTCAGGGCGGACGCGGCGGCGGTGGCCGGGCTGGCCAGGTAGACCTCGCTGCCGGTGTGGCCCATCCGGCCGACGAAGTTGCGGTTGGTGGTGGAGACGCAGCGCTCGCCGTCGGCCAGGATGCCCATGTAGCCGCCCAGGCAGGGCCCGCAGGTGGGGGTGGAAACGATGCAGCCCGCGTCGATGAAGGCTTCGGTCCAGCCGCGGCGGATGCACTCCTTATAGACGGCCATGGTGGCGGGGATGATGATCCCCCGGACGCCCTTGGCGATCTGTTTGCCCTTCAGGATGTTGTAGGCGGCCTCCATGTCCTCCAGCCGGCCGTTGGTGCAGCTGCCGATGACCGCCTGGTCGATCTTGATGCTGCCGCCCTCGCTGGCGGGGTGGGTGTTGGAAGGCAGGTGGGGGTAGCTGACGGTGGGCGCCAGGGCCGACAGGTCGATGGTGATGGTCTGCTCGTATTCGGCGTCGGGGTCGGCCTCGTAGTAGACGGGGGTGCGCTGGCTGCGGCCGGCCAGGTAGGCTTTGGTGACGTCGTCCACCGGGAAGATGCCGTTCTTGGCGCCGGCCTCAATGGCCATGTTGCAGACGCAGAGCCGGTCGTCCATCGAGAGGCTGGCCACGCCGGGGCCGGTGAACTCGAGGGACTTGTAGAGGGCGCCGTCCACCCCGATCTGCCCGATGAGGGAGAGGATGAGGTCCTTGCCAGAGACGGGGGGCTGCAACGCCCCGGTCAGCACCACCCGGATGGCGGCGGGCACCTTGAACCAGGCCATCCCGGTGGCCATGCCGGCGGCCATGTCGGTGGAGCCGACCCCAGTGGAGAAGGCCCCCAGTGCGCCGTAGGTGCAGGTATGGCTGTCGGCGCCGATGACGCAGTCACCGGCGGTGACGATGCCCTTTTCGGGCAGGAGGGCGTGCTCGATGCCCATCTGGCCGACGTCGTAGAAGTTGAGGATGTCGTACTTATTGGCGAAAGTGCGGCACTGCTTGGACTGGGTGGCGCTCTTGATGTCCTTGTTGGGGACGAAGTGGTCGAGGACGATGGCGACCCGCTTCTTGTCAAAGACGGCGTCGAAGCCGGCCTTCTCGAACTCATTGATGGCGCCGGGGGCGGTGATGTCGTTGCCCGGCACACTATCAAGCTTTGCGTTGATGAGCTGGCCTGCCTTGACCTGGGCGAGGCAGGCATGATGGGCGAGGATCTTCTGGGTGAGTGTCATTCCCATGGTACGGTTCTCCTTCAAACAGTGGTAACAGTGAAAACAGCGAAAACAGTGCGGGGCGGGTGTTTATACCAACTCCCTCAGCCGCCTGCGGCGCCAGCCCCCTCATGGAGAGGGCCTTTGTTACCGCAAAGCCTTACCCTTATGATAGCCTCCCTCACTGAGGGAGGTGGCACAGCGAAGCTGTGACGGAGGGAGTGCCAGCCCCCGCCTTACTTATTGTTGATGGCGGAGACCAGGGCGCGGATGCCGGCGACGATGATGTCGGTGTCGGTGCCGGCGCCCCAGGTGGTGGTGCCGTCGGCCCAGAGCAGGCCGACGTAGCTGGCCGCGCGGGAGGTCGAGCCGCCGTCCAGGCTGTGCTCAGAGTACTGGTCGAGGTGGAAGTCCATCCCGGTGGCGGTCTGGATGGCGTTGGCCACCGCGTCCAGGCGGCCGTTGCCGATGGCCACCACCTCACGGGTGGAGCCATTCATCTCGAGGGTGACCGAGGCAGTGATCCCGCTCTTCTGGATGAAGTGGGCTTCGGCCACGTTGAAGGGCTTGCATTTGTTGAGGTAGGTGTCCTCGAAGATGCGGCAGACTTCGGCGGCCGACAGCTCCTTGTGGCTGTGGTCGGACACCGACTTGACCTTGTAGCCCAGGGCCTCCCGCATCCTGGGCGGCAGGTTGTAGCCGTAGTTCTGCTCCAGCACAAAGCCGATGCCGCCCTTGCCGCTCTGGCTGTTGATCCGGATGACGTCGGCGTCGTAGGTGCGGCCGATGTCGTGGGGGTCGATGGGGATGTAGGGGCAGGTCCAGCGGTGCTCGCCGGTGGCCTTGCGGTAGGCCATCCCCTTGGCGATGGCGTCCTGGTGGCTGCCCGAGAAGGCCGCAAAGACAAGCTGCCCGGCGTAGGGGGTGCGCTCGTAGACGTGCATCCGGGTGATGCGCTCATAGGTCTCGCAGATGGCCGGCAGGTCGGAGAAGTCGAGGTGGGGGTCGACGCCGTGGCTGTACATATTCAGCGCCAGGGTGACGGCGTCGACGTTGCCGGTCCGCTCGCCGTTGCCGAACAGGCAGCACTCGATCCGCTGTGCCCCCGCCAGGACGGCCAGCTCGGCGCAGGCCACGCCGGTGCCCCGGTCGTTGTGGGGATGGGTGGAGAGGATGACGCTGTCCCGGCGGTGGAAGTTGGCCGAGCAGTACTCGATCTGGCTGGCATAGACGTGAGGCATACTCATCTCGACGGTGACCGGCAGGTTGATGATCATCGGCCGGTCGGGGGTGGGCTCCATGATGTCGATGACGGCGTTGCAGACCTCGAGGGCGTAGTCCGGCTCGGTGCCGGTGAAGCTCTCGGGGCTGTACTCAAAGAGGAAGTTGCCCTCGTATTCCCCGCTGAGCTGCTTGACCAGCCGGGCGCCGTCGGTGGCGATCTGCTTGATCTCCTCCTTCGACTTGTGGAAGACCTGCTCCCGCTGGGCCACCGAGGTGGAGTTATAGAAGTGGATGACGGCCCGGGGTGCGCCCTTGACCGCCTCGAAGGTGCGGCGGATGATGTGGTCCCGGCACTGGGTCAGGACCTGGACGGTGACGTCGTCGGGGATCATGTTCTGCTCGATCAGCACCCGCAGGAACTCATACTCGGTCTCGCTGGCGGCGGGGAAGCCCACCTCGATCTCCTTGAAGCCGATCTTGACCAGCATCTTGAAGAACTCGATCTTCTCTTCAAGGCTCATCGGGACGATGAGGGCCTGGTTGCCGTCGCGCAAATCGACGCTGCAAAAGGCGGGGGCGGTTTCGATGTGGTCCTTCTTGACCCAGCTGTCGTAGCC
>CAZEIG010000171.1:0-3248 GCA_964511805.1 uncultured Faecalibacterium sp. | reverse complement strand
GCGCGCTTGAATGGGGTTCAAGAGGCCGTGAGTTCGATTCTCGCCACTCGGACCAAAAGACCACTGACATCTGTCAGTGGTCTTTTTTGCGTTGTAAAAAGCCTTTTGCTGCAGTTTGTGAGCAGGTTACACAAAATAAAGTTGAATGTTGTACAAATTTATGTTATACTATACACAAACAAAAACGATTTGCGGCCCCGCGCAAAAACTGTTTTGGGCGGGGCCATGACGCAGGAAAGGAGTTTGTTATGAAAAACGCGATTATCACCGGTGGTTCCCGCGGCATCGGCGAGGCTATGACACGCAAACTGGGCGAGATGGGCTACAATGTGGTGGTCAACTACCACTCGGACAGATCAAAGGCGCTGGCCGAGGCCCTTCTCTCCAAACTGCAGGAAGAATACGGCGTCAAGGGGATGGCTGTCCAGGCGGACGTCTCCAAGTACGAGGACTGCGAGCGCCTGGTGCAGACAGCAGCCGATTTCTTCGACGGGCAGATCGACGTGCTGGTGAACAACGCCGGTATCACCAACAATTCGCCCTGGTGCGAGCTCACCCGTGAAAAGTATATGGCGGTGCTGGAGACCAACCTCATCAGCGCCTTTCATATGTGCCACTTTGTAGTGCCCTATATGGTCAAGGCGGGCGGCGGCTGCGTGATCAGCACCTCTTCCATCGGCGGGCTGATGGGCGTGGCCAACCAGGCGGACTACTGCGCTTCCAAGGCGGGGCTGATCGGGATGACCCGCGCCCTGGCGATGGAGTTCGGCAAGCAGGGGATCCGGTTCAACTGCATCTGCCCCGGTATGATCTGGACCGATATGCTCCGCGGGGTCAACCAGGACGAGGTGGCCGCCCTCAAGCAGGGCATCCCGCTGGGCGAGATCGGCGATGTGGAAGACATTGCCCTGGCGATGGAGTTCCTCATCAAGGACAAGTATATGACCGGACAGTACGTCTCTCCGAACGGCGGCATCTATATGCCGTGACGGCCCCGCCGCACCTGCTGTGGGTCTGGGCCATTTCTCTGTCGTTGACACGTTTTTTTGAGCGTGTTATACTACGATTGTAAGGTGGTGGTATCGTGAAAAACTGTTCGTCCAAAGAGCTGATCCGCATCCTGCAGATCGAAGGCTGGTATGAGGTCTGCTGCACCGGCGAGCACCGGCAGTTCCGGCATCCCACCAGGCCCGGCCTGGTGACCGTCCCGCACCCGCGGGAAGCCCTGCCCGCCCGCAGCCTGCAGGCCATCCAGCAGCAGGCCGGGGTCCGGCCCGACTGACCTTCTCCGCCCAGAAAGGAGCCTGACGGCTATGAAAAAGGACTTTTATTCCTACCCGGCCTTCTTCTACTACGACGCCGACGGCATCTCGGTGGAGTTCCCTGACCTGCCGGGCTGCCTGACCTGTGGCAGTTCGGACGAGGGCGCCTTCTACTGCGCGCGGGAGGCCATGGGCCTGCACCTGTACGGCCTAGAGCAGGACGGCGACCCATCCCCGACCCAACCCCCATCGGGCAGCTTCGCCCCGGCGCCGGCAGCGTGGCCGTCCTGATCGACGTCTCGATGCCCATCGTCCGCAGCCGGGTCAAGAACCAGACGGTCAAAAAGACCATCACCCTCCCCGCCTGGCTGAGCATGGAGGCCGAGGCCGCCCACATCAACTTTTCCCAGGTGCTGCAGAACGGCCTGAAAGCCCAGCTGGGGCTGACAAGGGAGAGCACGGAGTGAAAAGTGCGGTTTGAACATGGGGTCATGACATAAAAAGCGCCTAGATACTTGCGTACCTAGGCACTTTTTGTTGGAGCGGGTAATCGGAATCGAACCGACCTCCACAGCTTGGAAGGCTGTTATACTAGCCGATGTACTATACCCGCACTTACGCGACGTATTATACCATGCTTTGGCCAAAAAGTCCAGAGCGAAAAATAAAAAATGCGGACTTTACATCGGGCCTTCTTTTCGGTAAGATAGGGGGTGAAAAGGAGGTGGCCGTATGGAAGACAGTGCAGTGGAGGCCGTCCGGCAGCGGCTGTTCACCATGCAGGACGAGGCCTATCGGGACTTTCAGCGGAAGCTGATCCCTACTGTCCCGCCGGAAAGGGTGATTGGGGTGCGGACGCCCCAGCTCCGCCGCTATGCCCGGGAACTGGCCGGCAGCGGGACGGCGGCGGCATTCTACGCCGCCCTGCCACATACCTATTATGAGGAGAACAATCTCCACGGCTTTCTGCTGGAGCAGATCCGGGACTACGATGCGGCCCTGGCCGGGGTGGAGGCGTTTTTGCCCTATATCGACAACTGGGCCACCTGCGACATGACCAGCCCCGGGGCTTTCGCCAAAAACACTGGCCGCCTGCTGGAGCCGGTGCGGCGGTGGATCGGCGCGGGCCGGACCTATACCGTCCGCTACGGACTGGGGATGCTGATGCGGTACTACCTCGAGGCAGATACCTTCCGGCCGGAATACCTGGCCTGGGCGGGACAGGTGCAGTCAGAGGAATACTATGTCCGGATGATGGCAGCCTGGTTCTTTGCTACCGCCCTGGCCAAACAGCCCGCGGCGGCCTGGCCCTGGCTGGCCGAGCCGCGGCTGGACCCCTGGGTCCGGGCCAGGGCCGTCCAGAAGGCGCTGGAGAGCCGGCGGATCACCCCGGCGCAGAAAGAGGCCCTGCGGGCGCTGCGGCAGACTTTCCCAAGGGCTTTGTGATCGGAAAGTGGTTTTCCTGTTTACTTTAGGCGCATTTTATTGTAAAATAGGCACAGTGAGAATCTGATGGGCGGAGTGAAATACAATGGGACTGAAGTATAACCGTATCCTTCTTAAAATCAGCGGCGAGGCGCTCGGCGGCGAAAAGGGCGCCGGCTTTGACGAGGCCGCCATGGACGCTATCTGCGGCGGTGTCAAAAAGGCCCACGCGCTGGGCGTCCAGATTGGCATCGTGGTGGGCGGCGGCAACTTCTGGCGGGGGCGCACCAGCGGCAAGATGGAGCGTACCCTGGCCGACAAGATTGGGATGCTGGCCACCGTCATGAACGCGCTGGCCGTCTCGGATAAGCTGGAACAGCTGGAGGTGCCCACCGAGGTCTTTACCTCCATTGAGATGCCCAAGGTGGCCCCCGTCTTGGACCGGAAGGCCGCCCTGGCCGCCATGACAGCGGGCAAGGTGGCCGTCTTTGGCGGGGGCACCGGCATCCCCTTCTTCTCCACCGACACGGCGGCAGTGCTGCGGGCGGCAGAAATCGGAGC
>CAZEIG010000170.1:0-3291 GCA_964511805.1 uncultured Faecalibacterium sp. | reverse complement strand
TATTATACCGCTTTTGTAAAGTTTTTGAAACTGCTTCACGATATTTTATGGGATTTCTCTAGTTTGGTTATTTTGTCGTATTGGGCGCGCTGCTGGTTCTCTGCGGCAGATATGGTTTTGCACGTTCCTTTCTCTTGGCGGCGGGGACGCCGCGTCCTTTCATAAGAAGTATACTGCATTTTTAGCCTCTGTCGATAGCGGGATGTCCGCCGCAGGATTTGCCCCAAAAACCTAAAAAGTTGGATGTATCTCGGTATGCTTTTGTGCACTACGCCAAAAGACTGCCCGCAGCCTTGTGAAAAATTACGCTGGGTGGTATAATTCAACCAACTGAAATGTGGAAATATATAAAATCGTGCCTGCAAGGCGCGTTTGGGATTTTAGATTGCATGGAGGGATAGACCATGAAAACTGTTGCACAGACCGTGATCGAGGCCGGCTGCTACTACACCATCGCGGCCGCATCCGGCAACGTCGTCGAATACATTGAGAACGCCGGCGCCGGTGCCGAGCTCCGCCTGGGCAGGTACGAGCACAAGCCGACCCAGGAATGGGTCTTTGACCGGGTGGGGGAGAACTCCTACCGGATCCACTGCCGGGCCAACGGGAAGGTGATCGACCTGATGATGGCTGGCACCGACAACGGCACTTGGCTGCACCTGTGGGATGACGTGATGGGCGGCAGCCAGATCTGGACCCTGGTGCCGGGCAACGACGGCCGGGTGCGGCTGATCAGCCAGTGGGCCAGCGGGAAGAACATGGACACCGTCGGCATCGGCAGCGGCGTGGGCGCCATCCTGCAGATCTGGCAGGAGACCGGCGCGGATGACCAGCTTTGGACCATCAACGCCGTCAAGGACCGCCAGCCCGCCCCCGAGGCGGAGGTCGTGCCCGCTCCCACCGCCGAAGCGCCCGCCGAGGCCCCCGCGTCGGAAGAAGCGGCCCCCGCCGCCCCTGCCGAAGCAGCAGCCGAGGAGAAGCCGGCTGAGGTCTCTGCCGCCGAAGCGGCCGAGGCAGCGCCCGCTCCCAAGAAGCGTGCGGCCCGCACCAAGAAGGCCGCCGCTGAGGACGCCGCCCCTGCCGAGGAAGCCAAGCCCAAGCGCCGCGCCTGCCGCACCAAGAAGGGAGAGCCTGCCGCCGAGGCTGCTGAAGCGGCCCCTGCCCCCAAGAAGCGTGCGACCCGCGCCAAGAAAGCCGCTGCTGAGGAGGCTAAGCCCAAGCGCCGCGGCCGCCCCAAAAAAACCGAGACCGCCGAAGCCAGCGAATCCTGACCGGAGAGGTTTGACCAGACCGAGAACCGCCGCCGTGCCCCAGAGGTGCGGCGGTTTTTGTATATACCCCCTTGACGCGGGGGCGGGGATGTGCTATAGTATCTCCCGATGAAAACCGAAAGGGGTGGAAGGATGCGTCATATTTTCTGCTGAACGAAAGGCAAAGCTGGTGCTTTTATGGCATTGCTGCGCCTGGTTGCAGGAAATGACCCATCCGTCCGCCCTTTTTTGTGCCATGTTGCGCCATAGATGAGGGCAAGGCGTGCCTGCTGGACAGCAGGCGGCCCTGTTCTGCCTGGGACGGTCGCGGGAAGTGTTTCCTGCGGCCCTTGTTTTTTGCCTGCGCAGAGGAGGGATGCCCCTTATGGCACTGATCCAGATCGAACATTTGACTTTTTCTTACCCGTCCAGCCCTGTCCCCGGTTTTGAGGACCTGAACCTCCGGCTGGACACAAGCTGGAAGGCTGGGCTTCGTGGGCCGGAACGGCCGCGGAAAGACCGCGGAAAGACCGCGGAAAGACCACCCTCCTCCGGCTGCTCGGCGGCGGCCTGCCCTACAGCGGGACCATCCGGGCGCCGGTCTCCTTCGGGTATTTCCCGGGGGATGTCCCCGACCTGGGCCAGACCGCTCGGGCCCTGCTGGCGGGCAGTCTCTGCCAGCCGGCCCATCTCTACGTCTGGGACGAGCCGTTCAACTTCATCGACATCTACACCCGCCTCCAGCTCGAGGAGCTGATCCGCACCTTCCAGCCCACTATCCTCTTTGTCGAGCACGACGCCGCCTTCCGCCAGGCCACCGCCACTCGCGTCGTGGAGATGTGAGCCCTCTCAGTCAAGCCGCCCTGTGGGCCGTTGTTGGCCCTCTCAATCTCGCCGCGCTTCGCCCGGCTCGCCAGCTCTCCCGGAGGGAGTGATTTTGAATGGACACCTTTCCTTTTAGGCCTGTCTGTGCTATCATAGGGCCGGCAGACAAAAGGAGGCGGTGACGATGGAGAGCTACACCATTTATACCGGACAGTTTGAAAAGGGAACGCCGGAACAACAGGCGGTTTTTGTCCGGCTGTTTGGGGTGGCGGACACGCAGTGCAGATTCGATTTCTATTTTCACTGGTATAACATACTCCATGAATATGGCCACTGCCTTTGCAGTCACTGCGATTCGGCGGTTCTCGGGCTGGAGCAGGAGATGCTGGTCAATCACTTTGCCGTCGGGCTCTGGGCGTATGCAGGCTACGAAAAGGAGTTGCAACTCTTGCGGACTATGCTGGACGGGATTCTGGCGCGGCTTCCCGATCCGGTGCCCACTGAGCTGTCTTTTATGGCGTATTACAGGCAGATATGGGGAACGGAACGCCTCATGGAGGTGCCGGTGTACGGCTATTTGCAGTTTCAGAGTGTACGGCTGGCGCTGGAAAAGAGGGAACGGCTGGAGGATACCCTTCGGGAAATGGGAATCAGGATACGGCTTGCCGGATGTCCGGTCCCGCGCAGGGACTATGCTATCTCCGCGGCAGCGGCAAAAGAGGTGCTGAAAGATGCCCGGCGGCTCCTTGACCGGCTGGGCGTCGGGCAGCCGGCGGCGGAGGTGATGCTGGTGGACGATCCTTCCGTTCACTGTGTGAAGTATCAGACGTAAGCGGCAGCTTCAGGCCGGGGCAGAGATGAGCGGTCGAACGCTTAGACTAGCCCCGGCATTTTTGCACACAAAAAGGGCCGTACAGCCCAACGACTGTGCGGCCCTTTCGGGATTGTGGGTATGTTGCTGCGCTTAGCGCTTGACCTGGAAAGCGCCCATGCCGGGGTAAACGGCGGAAGCGCCCAGCTGCTCCTCGATGCGGAGGAGCTGGTTGTACTTGGCAACACGCTCGGTGCGGCTGGGGGCGCCGGTCTTGATCTGGCAGGTGTTCAGGGCAACGGCCAGGTCGGCGATGGTGGTGTCTTCGGTCTCGCCGGAGCGGTGAGAGGTGACGGCGGTGTAGCCGGCCTTGTGGGCCATCTTGATGGCCTCGAGGGTCTCAGA
>CAZEIG010000169.1:0-3330 GCA_964511805.1 uncultured Faecalibacterium sp. | reverse complement strand
ATCAAGTACGTAAATTTCGCCCACAGACAGCCCCCACAGAGGCCGCCCCCGGCGGAGCCTCATTTGTTCAAAAACTGAGGCGTGTTGCGGTTTTGGTTGCGGCTTTTTTTGGAGCACTTTCAAAAAACAACGATGTTTCTACATAAAATCGGCGTATGCTTTATAATTCTGTCATAAACTCCCCGCAAAAAAGGCGCCGCTGTTACTCCTCCATCTGCTTGGCGAGAAAGGCCGCCGCCACCGACACTGCTTTCTGGTGGGAGGCATCCGGCGTTTCGGCGCGGTCGCCGGTCAGCAGGCCGACGGCCCCGGCCACGTCGCCGGCGGCCACGATGGGCCAGGCACAGAGGATGACCCGGGCTGCGCCCTCGCAGGGGAGGACGGCCTGTTCGGGTACCCCTTCACTGAGATAGGGCTTGCGGCTTTCCATCAGCTTTTCCAGCGGCTGGCTGATGCTGCGGTCGGCAATGTCGCGGCGGCCGGTGCCGCTGACCGCGATGATGTGGTCGCGGTCGCAGACGAAGGCGGTCATGGCAAAGCTCTTGTTCAGCACGTCGGTGTACTGGCTGGCGATGTTGTGCAGCTCCCCGATGGGGGAATACTTTTTGAAGATGACCTCGCCGTCGCCGGTGGTGAAGATCTCCAGGGGGTCGCCCCGGCGGATCCGCTGGGTACGGCGGATCTCTTTGGGGATGACCACCCGCCCCAGCTCGTCGATGCGGCGGACAATGCCGGTTGCTTTCATGATAATTCCCTCGCTTTCCTTTTGCTGTGCTGTGAAGATAGTATCTGTAAGAAAGAGGGAAATATTCGGCCTGCCTGCCGGTGCGATTTGCTTTCTGGCCGCATCTGCGGTATACTGGTCACATCGGAACACTCCGTTTGAGACTTATAATAAGGAGGGCACTTGCCATGACCAACGAAACGCTCGAAACCTTAAAAACCCGCCGGAGCTGCCGCGCCTACAAGCCCGCGCAGATCACCGAAGAAGAGCTGGACGCCGTGCTGGAGGCCGGCACCTATGCACCGACGGCCAAGGGCCTGCAGAGCCCCAAAATCGTGGTGATCCAGGACGCGGCCACCCGGGCCGAACTCTCCCGGATGAACGCCGCCGTCATGGGGGGCGCCGGCGACCCGATGTACGGCGCACCGACCTATCTGCTGGTGCTGGCCGACGCCCACCGCCCCACCGCCCAGCAGGACGGCAGCCTGGTGATGGGCAACTTGATGAACGCCGCGGCCAGCATCGGGCTGGGCAGCTGCTGGATCAACCGTGCCTATGAGATGTTCCAGACCGACGAGGGCAAAGCCCTGCTGAAAAAGTGGGGGATCGAAGGCGACTGGGAAGGGGTAGGCTTCTGCATTCTGGGCTACCCCGCCGCCGCCCCCAAGCCTGCCGTCCCCCGGAAGGCCGACTACATCGTCCAGGTCTGAGATGCGGCGGGGCGCCATCGTCGACCCCGTCCAGGGCGCCGGGCTGGCCCGGCTGCCGGGGCTCGACATCCAATGAACACCACCCATACCGAAAGGAAGCTGCATGAAACCTGATTACAAGCTGGTCGCCAAGGCCAAATACATCTATTTGACCGCAGACCTGGCCGCCGAACTGTGGCAGGAATGCTACAAGCGGTATTACCCGCCCAAACAGCTCGCCGCCCTGATCGAGCGGCTGCAGGGCGCCGACGCCATCGAAGAAGAGAGCGACGGCGGGGCCAACTATTTCATCGTCCAGCTCGGCGGCAAGCCGGTGGGCTACTTTGCCTGGAAGATGGAGAACACCGCCCTGCACCTGCTCCACATCTACCTCAAGCCGGAATACCGGGGCAAGGCCATAGGCCGGGACATCCTCAACGCCTGCGAGCGGCTGGCCCGGGGGGACGGCAAAGGCCGGGTCTGGGCCGAGGTCCACACCCGGTGCCTGCCGGTCCTCACCTTCTTCAAGGAGCGGGGCTACCGCCCCGGCGCGCCGGTCGAGCGGGATGTGGGAGGCATCCTGATGGACCTGACCCCGATGGAAAAGTTCCTGTAAGGCCGGCCGGGCCGTCTATTTAAGAAATTCCCTGAATTTTTGCTTCCCGGCCCAATTTCCGATTGCAATTTTGTCCCGTTTGGATTAGACTTACACTAAAGCAATGAAGCGTATCTGAGACCAAAGAGGACAACACCATGGGAAAAGATCATCCGACCGGCAAATCCGGCCTCTACCAGGCCATCCTCAAGCTGGAAACACCCGAGCAGTGCTACCGTTTCTTCCAGGACGTATGCAGCTATTCTGAGCTGAGCGCGATGGAGCAGCGGTACGACATCGCCGAAATGCTTGTGGACAAGTGCATCTATACCGAAATCAAAGAAAAGACCGGCGCGTCCAGCGCGATCATCAGCCGTGTAAACCGGGTCCTGTGCGGGGACGGCAGCGTCCTGCGCCAGTTCGTCGAGGCGCCGCGGCAGGCCGGTCAAGAGGAAGAAAACTAACACAGCAGCACAGGAGGAAACAGCAATGAGCAAAGCAGTTGTATTTTTTGCCGAGGGCACCGAGGAGTGCGAAGCCCTTCTGGTGGTGGACCTGCTGCGGCGGGCCAAGGTCGACGTGACGGTGGCCTCCGCATCGGGCAGCCTGACCGTCACCGGCAGCCACAAGATCACCCTGACCGCCGACGCCCTGGCTGAGGATGTCGACTACAGCGATGTGGACATGGTGGTCCTGCCGGGCGGAATCCCCGGCACCCCCAACCTGGCGGCCAGCCCGGTGGTGACCGGTGCGGTCAAGGCCTGCGCCGACGCCGGCAAGAAGGTGGCGGCCATCTGCGCAGCTCCCAGCATCCTGGCCGATCTCGGCCTGCTGGGGGGCAAGAAGGCCACCGCCCACGCCAGCTTCCAGGACAAGATGGCCGGCGCGGAGGTGATGGACCAGGAAGTTGTGGTGGACGGCAACATCACCACCAGCTACGGCCTGGGCGGCGCCATCCCCTTCGGCCTCGAGCTGGTGCGCCAGCTTGCCGGTCCCGAAGAGGCCCAGTGCGTCCAGAAGGCCATCGCCTACAAGCACAGCCTGCTCTATAAGTCCCACCGGTGAGTGGGCAACCCGGATTGCCCTCTTGGTCGCGGCCATAGGCCGCGCCAGCTCTCCATTTTACCTTCTCAGTCATAGGAGGCCCACCCCTATGACAGTTCTCCCGGAGGGAGAGCCAAGGCACGTTTTTCCATTGAGATTTATGCGTGTCGTATGGGCGTAGATTTTGCTCCCTCCGTCACAGCTTCGCTGTGCCGCCTCCCTCACTGAGAGGGCCAAAACCAAAATTATACATCCCACAATTTTCCACAAAACCTTCA
>CAZEIG010000168.1:0-3337 GCA_964511805.1 uncultured Faecalibacterium sp. | reverse complement strand
GGGTCATGTTCTCGGCGGCGGCAAGGTTGTCGACCTTGAAGTATTCCTCCGCCTTTTTGATGCCGCTGGCGGTCAGGGTAGCGGTCTTGTGCTTTTCGTCCACCACATAATCGCCGTCGGCCTGGTCGTCGGCCTCCTCTTTGGTCTCCAGTTCAACTACCACGCTCTTGCGGAGGGTGCGGACGAACTGATCCACCTGGGTGTAAAGGGCGGAGGAGTCCTCGCCCCGGCCCGAGATGATGAGAGGGGTGCGTGCCTCGTCGATCAGGATGGAGTCCACCTCGTCCACGATGGCGTAGGCGTGGCCCCGCTGGACCATGTTGGCCTTATAGGTCACCATGTTGTCCCGCAGGTAGTCAAAGCCGAACTCGTTGTTGGTGCCGTAGGTGATGTCGGCGTTGTAGGCCTTGCGGCGGGCGTTGCCGTCCAGGCCGGGGACGATCAGTCCCACCGACAGCCCCAGCCAGCGGTAGAGCTTGCCCATCCACTCACTGTCGCGCTTGGCAAGGTAATCGTTGACGGTGACGACATGGACCCCCTCGCCGGTGAGGGCGTTGAGGTAGGCGGGCAGGGTGGCCACCAGGGTCTTGCCCTCGCCGGTCTGCATCTCGGCGATGTTGGCCCGGTGGAGGGCGATGCCGCCGGTGACCTGTACCGGGAAGTGCTTCATCCCGAGCACCCGCCAGGCGGCCTCGCGGCAGACCGCAAAGGCGTCGGGCAGGATGTCGTCCAGCGTCTCGCCGGCGGCCAGCCGCGCCTTGAGGGCGGGGGTCTGGGCCTGCAGCTCACTGTCGGACATGGCGGCGTAGGTGGGGTCGAGGTCGAGGACCTTCTGGGTCAGGGGGCGGATCTTTTTCAGCTCCCGGTCCGAGAAGGTGCCGAAGATTTTTTCTACCAGGGACATATTTTCACCTCAGAATCGTGTGTCTATCGGAAAACGGGCGGCAAAGCAGCCCGCTGTGTCTGCTTTCACGCATCTTTTATAATACACCAAAGCGGGAAGGGGTGTCAAACATTTGGGGGGGTTTCAGGTAAATTTTCTGTGAACACCAAAAAAAGCCGCTCTGCGCAGGGCACAGGGCGGCAGAATGGGTGATTACAGCAGGCCGGGCAGCGCCTCGAGCCGGTCGATGACGGTGCTGCCGGTGGCCTCGAGCCGGGCGCGGGACTGGTGCCCGCCGGTGTAGAGGATGCAGCGCACCCCCATGGCCCGGGCGGTCTCGGCGTCGTGGTCGGTGTCCCCGATCATGACGCAGCGGGCCGGGTCGGCCCCGATGGAGTGGATGTAGCTGCGGCCCAGCTCCACCTTGCCGGCCCCCCGGATGTCGGTCAGGCCCAGCATGGCGGTGAACCGGCGGTCCACCCCGCGGCGGGCGGCCTGGTCCGTCAGGTAGTCCCGGTGGGAGACCGACAGCAGCACCTGGCCCTCACAGCGGCCGGCCAGGGCACCCAGGGTGTCGGCGGCGCCCGCGGTCAGGGGACAGCCGTCCACCCCCGCGTTGTAGAGCTCCATATAGCTCTCAGCCAGCACCGGGAAGGGGTCCCGGCCGAAGTCGAACCCAACCCGCCGGTAATAGGCCTCGATGGGGAAGCCGAACACCTCCCGGTAAGTTCCCAGGGTGTAGCGCTGGGGGTAGCCGTATTCGTCCAGCAGGCCGTTCAGACAGGCGCAGGAGTAGGCTGCGTCATCCATCAGGGTGCCGTTCCAGTCCCAGAAGATCAGCTGTGTGTCTGCCATGGCGGGCCTCCGTTTCGATCGGTTGTCAGGCGGCGTGAACGCCCTGGTCGGTGAAGACCCGGGCAAGGCGGGGATTGGTCTCGATCAGGCGGACAAGAGCCACCCCCAGCACGCCGCAGCTGATGACCTCGCCCGCGCCCACCGAGAGGGCGTTGGCCAGGATGAGGGCGAGGGTCGCCGGGGTGTCCGAGAAGAAGATGGCAATCTCGGGGCCGACGATGACGGCGTTCCAGAGGATGGGGGGCAGGGCCGCCGGGATGGCCAGGCCGCCGATCCGGCGGCGGCGGAGCGCGTAGGTGCACAGGCAGGCCAGGAAGGTGGCCAGGGTGCCAAAGACCACGTCGATCATGGTGGAACCCAGCAGGTTGGCTAGGGCGCAGCCCAGGGTGACCCCGACGATGTACTCAGGGCCGAAGATGGGCAGCAGGCAGAGGGCCTCGGCCACCCGGACCTGGACGGCCCCATACGAGAAGGGGGCCAGCCCAAGACAGAGGGCCACATAGATGGCTGCCACCAGGGCGCAGCGGGTGAGTTTGCGGACGGAAAGAGTCTCCTTATGCATGACAATACTCCCGGCGGAAAGATTTTGACCTTCCGGGGCCGCCAGCCCCCGGAGGTTTGGCCCGGCAGCACCTGCCGCCGGGGAGCCTAAAATCCTAAGTTGCTCTTTAACGCTATTTGGATTTGAGGTAGTGCGCCCGAAGGCGCGCTGCACATCAGTATAGCACAGTCAGGGGGCCGTGGCAAGAAAAAGTTGCCGCCGGCGCGGCCTGAAAGCAGTACCGTGAAACTTTTTCATTTGACAAAACAGTATAGGTATTCTATACTGTTCTCTGTCAGTACCATCCAAGGTCAGTACCATCCAAGGACACAGCCGCAGGCCGATCGGGGCCTGTATTTTGTTGGGGGAAGGAAGTTTACGCCATGCTTACACTGGACAAGATCTATCACGCAGCCTTTGTGCTCAAGAACATCGCCCGCCGCACCGACCTGATCGAGGCGCCCCAGCTCTCGAGGGACTGCCGGCTCTACTTCAAGACCGAGAACCTGCAGGTCACCGGCAGTTTCAAGGTGCGGGGCGCCTACTACAAGATCAGCCAGCTTTCGGCTGAGGAGCGAAGCCGGGGGGTCATCGCCTGCTCGGCGGGCAACCACGCCCAGGGGGTGGCCCTGGCCGCCACCCGGATGGGGATCCGGAGCATCGTCTGTATGCCGGACGGCGCGCCTATCATGAAGGTGGAGAACACCAAGAACCTGGGCGCAGAGGTCTGCCTGGTGCCCGGCACTTACGACGACGCCCACGACCGGGCCGTAGAGCTGCAGGCCGAGACCGGGATGACCTTCATCCACCCCTACGACGATGAGCTGGTCATCGCAGGGCAGGGGACCATCGGCCTCGAGATTTTGGACCAGCTGCCCGACCTGGACGCGGTCATCGTGCCGGTGGGCGGCGGCGGCCTGATCGCAGGCGTCGCCTTTACCATCAAGTCCCTGCGGCCTGAGGTCAAGGTCTACGGCGTACAGGCGGCCGGCGCGCCCAGCATGGCCCTCTCCTTCCAGCAGCACCAGTATCAGACCCTGGACACCGCCTCCACCTTT
>CAZEIG010000167.1:0-3368 GCA_964511805.1 uncultured Faecalibacterium sp. | reverse complement strand
GACGAGAAGAACCACGAGCAGGTGGGCCCCAATTACGCCCCCATCGCCAGCGAGTACCTCACCTACGACGAGGTCCTGCCCAAGTACGTCCAGATGCTGGACTGGCTGGCCGGCCTCTATGTCAACGTGCTGAACCTGATCCAGTATATGCACGACAAATATTACTATGAGGAAGCGGAGATGGCTTTGATCGACACCGACGTCCGGCGGACCTTTGCCACCGGCATCGCGGGCTTCTCCCACGTCATCGACTCCCTCAGCGCCATCAAGTACGCCAAGGTCAAGGCCATCCGGGACGAAGGCGGCCTGGCCGTTGACTTCGAGATCGAGGGCGACTTCCCCAAGTACGGCAACGACGACGACCGCGCCGACGACATCGGCGTCTGGCTGCTGCGCACCTTCCTGGAGATGATCAAGAAGCGTCACACCTACCGCAACTCGGAGGCCACCACTTCCATCCTGACCATCACCTCCAACGTGGTCTACGGCAAGTACACCGGCGCCCTGCCCGACGGGCGGAAGGCCTACACCCCCTTCGCCCCAGGCGCCAACCCCAGCTACGGCGCTGAGCAGAACGGCCTGTTGGCCTCCCTGAACTCGGTGACCAAGCTGCCCTATCACTGGGCCCTGGACGGCATCTCCAACACCCAGACCATCAACCCCGACGCCCTGGGCCACAGCAAGGGCGAGCGGGTCGAGAATCTGGTCCAGGTGATGGACGGCTACTTTGACCAGGGTGCCCACCACCTGAACGTCAACGTCTTCGGCAAGGAGAAGCTGATCGACGCCATGGAGCACCCCGAGAAGGAGGAGTACGCCAACTTTACCATCCGCGTCTCGGGCTACGCCGTCAAGTTCATCGACCTGACCCGCGAGCAGCAGCTCGACGTCATCGCCCGCACCTGCCATGACCGTATGTAACCCCGAAGGGCTGGTCCACTCCCTCGAGAGCTTCGGCTCGGTGGACGGGCCGGGGGTCCGCTTTGTGGTCTTTCTGCAGGGGTGCAACCTCCGCTGCCGCTACTGCCACAACCCCGAAACATGGGCCTGCGGCGTCGGCCAGCGGTGGACCGCCCAGGACCTCTTCCGGCACGTCTGGCGATACCGCAACTACTGGGGTAAAAAGGGCGGCATCACCGTCAGCGGCGGGGAGCCGCTGCTCCAGATGGAGTTTGTCACCGAGCTGTTCCGGCTGGCCCGCCAGAAGCAGGTCCACACCGCCCTCGACACCGCCGGCGAACCCTTCCGCCCGGATGACCCGGCCTATCTGGCTGCCTTTGACCGGCTGATGGAACAGACCAGTCTGGTCATCCTGGACCTGAAGGAGATCGACCCCGAAAAGCACCGCCGCCTGACCGGCCGCAGCAACGAGAACATCCTCGCCATGGCCCGGCACGTTGCGGAGCTGGGGATCCCCCTCTGGATCCGGCACGTCCTGGTGCCCGGCCTGACCGACGACGAGGAGGGGCTGCGCCAGACCGGCGCGTTCATCGCCGGCCTGCCCACTGTCCAGCGGGTGGAGGTGCTGCCCTACCACACCATTGGCCTCTTCAAGTGGCAGAAGCTGGGCATCCCCTATTCCCTCAACGACGCGGTCCCCCCCACCGACGAGGAAGTCCGCCGCGCCGAGGCGCTGCTGATGGTAGACCGCTACCCCGGTTAAATCCCACACAAACGCAAAGCCCGCTGTGCTGTACGCACGGCGGGCCTTTTTGTATGCCGCGTCTTGTTTTTCGCCGCCGCATATGGTATTGTATCATCAATCGTTGCCATGATTGAACTGTTCATTCAGATCAATAAAAATAAGCAGACAAACTTAATCATTGTGGAAGGGATTCCCGGGAGCGGGAAGAGCACCACGGCCGCCATGATTGCGGAAGCATTGCAGAAAACCGGAAAAAATGTCGTCTGCGTCGATGAAGGAGCACCGGAACACCCGGCCACTATGATTTCCCCGATTTCGCGACAGAGCGACAGGCGATCTTCGCCAAATGGCGCTCTTTTGTAGAAAAGACGGACAGGAACGCCATCTATGTTTTCAACTGTGTCTACCTGTAAAACCCAATGTGTGAAACGATAATGCGGTTTGGGATGGACGAAAAGGCTTCCGCCGATTCTATACAGGACAGGGGATCACAGAAATCATCCAGCCGCTGCATCCCATCATCTTCTATATTGACGCACCTGATGTTCAATTCGTCATTGACAATGTACGCGATGAGCGCGGGCCGGATTGGCTGCAAGCTGTCATCGACTACCACGTTTCACAGGGATACGGAAAGCAAAACAATCTATCGGGTTATGAAGGGTATATTCGATGCCTGGAAGAGAGGCAAAACCGGGAGCTTCACATCCTGCGCAGCCTCAATGTTGCTTCCCGTATGATCCGCAGAAATATGCGCGCCGAAGAGCTGGCCGATGTATGCAACCGGCTGACATAAAGTCTCAGTAAACGAAAAGGCAGATGAGGGTCATTCTCACCTGCCTTTTTGCGCCCTGTTTTAGCCGAACAGCTTTTTCTTGTTGTGCATATGGACCGACAACACCAGGCCTACGCTGATGTAAAGCATCAGCACCGAGCTGCCGCCAGCCGAGTAGAAAGGCAGAGTTACGCCGATGACCGGCAGGACCCGCAGGTTCATCCCGACGTTGACAGTGATCTGGGCCAGCAGCGCGCCGCCCACCCCTGCGCAGATGAAGCTGCCCAGCAGGTCCTCGCTGCGGCCGCCGATCGCAAAGGTGCGGATGACCAGGGCGATCAGGACACCCAGGACGATCAGGCAGCCCACAAAGCCGGCGGCGTTCCCGATCCAGCTGAAGATGAAGTCGTTGTGGGCGTTGGGCACGCTGTAATAGGTGCCGTCGAACAGCCCGTTGCCGAAGATGCCGCCCGCACCCAGGGCCACCTCGCTCCGATCCTGCTGATAGATGATGTTCCGCCAGACGTCTTTGCTCGGGGCCCAGCCGGTCTCATTGTTGGGGTCGATAACCGCCAGGATGCGGTACCACTGGTAGCTACGGCCCACGCTGTCACTGAAAAACATGAAGGCCACCGATACCGCCGCGATGGCCGCCGCGACGGCCCCGACGATGTACTTCCAGCTCAGGCCGGCCGCAAACATCATGCAGCAGCCGATGATCCCGTAGATGATGGCCGTGCCGTCGTCGCCCTGGATGTGGATGATGATGACCGGCGCCGCCAGATGGAGCAGGAGTTTGGCCAGCTCCTTTGGCTCGTTGATCCGGCTGCGGACGTTGTTCAGGTGCATGGCGAAGGTCAGGATGAAGCTGATCTTGGCCAGCTCGGTGGGCTGAAAGGTGAAGCCTGCCAGCCTGTACCAGGAATAGTTGTCGGTGTCGCCGGCGTT
>CAZEIG010000166.1:0-3415 GCA_964511805.1 uncultured Faecalibacterium sp. | reverse complement strand
GTGGACCACGCCCAGCCCGGGGACCTGATCGCCGTCATCGGGAAGGGCCACGAGGCCTACCGGGACCGGATGGGGGTCAAGACCCCCTTCCTCGAGCGGGAGCTGCTGGAGGAATACGCCCGGCAGATTGACCTCGAATAAAGGCGGTGTTTGGATGCTTGCATGAAGAAGGCAGCGTGGCCTCTGGAGGGGCTACGCTGCCTTTTTTGTGATGGGGGCTTGCATTTCAGGCCGTTCTCCCTTATGATGAGAGGTATCATCCAGGGGCGGCCCCGCAGGCTGCCGGAAAAAAGAGAGGGGATGGAAAGATGGAACTTGCACAGGCCAAGCAGGCCCAGCGCCGGCAGGGGATCGCGGCCCGGCGCGGGTGCTGGCCTACGCGGCCTTCGGCGGTGAGCCGGACCTGGCCGCCCTGCTGGAAGGGGCGGACAAGCAGGTCGCCTACCCGGTCTGCGGGGAGGGGTACAGCCTGACGGCAGCCCTCCCCGCGGTGGAGGACGGCTGGGAGACGGGGGCCTACGGCATCCGGACGCCGGTGCTGGCCCGGGCCGGCGTCCTCCCGCCCGAGACGCTGGACCTTGTCCTGACGCCCTGTACCGCCTTCGACGCGGCGGGCCGCCGGGTCGGGATGGGGAAGGGCTACTACGACCGCTTCCTGCCGCGGTGCGCCCGCGCCGTGGTGCTGGGGGTCGCCTACGAGGTCCAGAAGGTGGCCGCCGCGGCCGCCGGGCCGCTGGACGTCCCGCTGGACGGGATCATCACAGAGAGGGGGATCTACAAATGGAAATGATGGAGAAGAGCAGCCGGCTCTTTCTGGAGGAGCTGGCATCCAAGGCCGCCGTGCCGGGGGGCGGTGGCGCCGCCGCCCTGGTAGGCGCGGTGGGGACCGCCCTGGGGAACATGGTGGGGAACCTGACTGCCGGCAAAAAGAAATACGCCGCTGTCGAGCCGGACATCCTGGCCCTGAACGAGCGGGCTGAGGCCCTGCGCAGACAGCTTGAGGGACTGGTGGAGACCGACGCCGCGGCCTTTGCCCCCCTGGCCAAGGCTTACGGCATCCCGAAGGACGACCCCGCCCGGGCCGAGGTGATGGAAAAGGCCCTGGAAGAGGCGGCGGCCGTCCCGCTGGAGATCATGGCCTGCTGCTGCACCGCCATCGGGCTGCTGGAAGAATACGAGGCCAAGGGGAGCGTCCTTGCCATATCGGACGCGGGGTGCGGGGCGCTTTTCTGCAAGGCCGCCCTCGAGGCCGCCGGGCTGAACGTCGCCGTCAACACCCGGCTGATGGCCGACAGGGCCAAAGCGGCCCGCCTGGATGCCCGCGCCGCCGTCCTGCTGGAGGACTGCCGCCCCCGGGCCGACGGCATCTACACCCGTGTCTGCAAGCGTCTGGGAGGGACGGAAATGGCTGAACTGCTGAAAGGCGGCCCCGCTGCCGCCGCCATGAACGAAAAAACCGCCGCCCGCGCCGCCGCCCTGACGGCCCGGGGGATCTGCCCCACCCTGGCGGTGGTTCGGGTGGGGGAGAGGCCGGACGACCTCTCCTATGAAAAGGGGGTGCTGGCCTGCTGCGCCAAGGTCGGGGTGGCGGTGCGGCAGTTCCTGCTGGGGGCGGACGCCGCCCAGGAAGAGCTGCTGGCGGTGCTGGACCAGATCAACCGGGACGGCACCATCCACGGCTGCCTCCTCTTCCGGCCGCTGCCGCCTCAGATGGACGACAAAACCGTCCGGGCTACCCTGGCCCCCGAGAAGGACGTGGACGGGATCACCGACGCCTCCCTGGCGGGGGTGTTCACCGGCAGCGGGGTGGGCTACGCCCCCTGCACCGCCCAGGCCTGCGTAGAGATCCTCGACCACTACGGGATCAAACTCAGCGGCCGGCGGGTGACGGTGGTGGGCCGCAGCCTGGTGGTGGGCAAGCCCGCCGCCATGCTGCTGGACCGGAAGAACGCCACCGTCACCCTCTGCAACTCCCGTACCCGGGACCTGCCCGCCCTCTGCCGCAATGCCGAGGTGCTGGTGGTGGCCATGGGGAAGCAGGGGGCCGTCGGGGAAGGCTGCTTTGCGCCCGGCCAGGTGGTGGTGGACGTGGGGATCCACGTCGGCGCGGACGGCAAACTCTGCGGCGACGTCGACTTCGCCGCGGCCGGGCCGGTGGTGGGGGCCATCACCCCGGTGCCCGGCGGGGTTGGGGCGATGACCACCTCGGTGCTGGCCGCCCATGTGGTGGACGCGGCTGAAAAGGCCGCCGTATGAAGGGCAGATCCGTCCGGCCGCGGGTTTGTCTTGTAGGCCGGGCGGTTTTTTGCTATTATAGTAGTGTCACCGCCGGTGTTTGGCGGGGCAAGGTTTGTTACAGAGAGGGGTATGAAAAATGTACAAAGAAATGATGGATACCATCGGGATGGTCAACGGCGTTGATCCGGAAGTGGGCGCGGCCATGGGCCGTGAGCTGACCCGCCAGCGCCAGAACATCGAGCTGATCGCCAGCGAGAACATCGTCAGCCCGACGGTCATGGCAGCCATGGGCAGCGTCCTGACCAACAAGTACGCCGAGGGCCTGCCCGGCAAGCGGTACTACGGCGGCTGCGTCTATGTGGACGAGGTGGGCAGCATCGCCATCCGCCGCGCCTGCGAGCTGTTCGGCGCCAAGTACGCCAACGTGCAGCCCCACTCGGGCGCCCAGGCCAACCTGGCGGTCTACTTCGCCCTGCTGGACCTGGGGGACACCGTCATGGGAATGGATCTGTCCCAGGGCGGTCATTTGACCCACGGCTCCCCGGTGAATATGTCGGGGAAGAACTACCATTTCGTCTCCTACGGCGTCGGCGCGGACGGCCGGATCGACTACACCGAGGTGGAGAAGGCCGTCAAGAAGACCCGGCCCAAGATGCTGGTGGCTGGCGCGTCGGCCTATCCCCGCGCCATCGACTTTGAAAAGCTGGCCGAGATTGCCCACGGCTACGGCGCCTACCTGATGGTGGACATGGCCCACATCGCCGGTCTGGTGGCCGGCGGGGTCCATCAGAACCCGGTGCCCTATGCCGACGTGGTGACCACCACCACCCACAAGACCCTGCGGGGCCCCCGAGGCGGTTTGATCCTGACCAACAATGCCGTCCTGGCCAAACGAATCAACTCGGCGGTCTTCCCCGGCACCCAGGGCGGCCCGCTGGAGCACATCATCGCCGCCAAGGCGGTCTGCTTCGGCGAGGCCCTCAAGCCCGAATTCAAGGCCTATGCCCAGAAGATCATGGACAACGCCCAGGCCATGGCGGCCCAGCTGCAGGCTCGGGGGGTCAAGCTGGTGTCGGGCGGCACCGACAACCACCTGATGCTGATCGACCTGCGGGAAGAGACCTGTACCGGCAAGGAACTGGAGGCCCGGCTGGATGCCGTCCACATCACTGCCAAC
>CAZEIG010000165.1:0-3485 GCA_964511805.1 uncultured Faecalibacterium sp. | reverse complement strand
CGCTTTTGTAAAGTTTTTGAAACTGCTTCACGATATTTTATGGGATTGCTCTAAAACCTTTGACCATTTTCGTCATAAAAAGCTTTCTGTTATGCCCAATCCACCATCCTGCAGATGTGCAGCTGATGTGTAAAAATGTGCATGCACCTTGAAAAACAAAAATCCCACGAAGAACCTTTCGATTCTTCGTGGGATTTTGGTGCGATGGAAGGGACTCGAACCCCCGGCCTACTGATTCGTAGTCAGTCACTCTATCCAGCTGAGCTACCAACGCATACGTTCCATCCGGAACAGGATATATTCTACCATCTGTGCGGCGGTTTGTCAACTGTTTTTTGAAAAAATCCGGCGGATTTTTTACACGCCGCCGGCCTCGGCCGCAAGGCGGCGGGCGATGGCGCGGCCGGTGGGGGTGGCGGCCATGCCGCCGGCGCCGGTCTCCCGCAGGTCGGGCGAGAGCTGCAGGCCCACCCGGCCCATGGCGTCGATCACCTCGTCGCAGGGGATGACGCTGTCGATGCCGGACAGGGCCATGTTGGCGCAGGCAACGGCGTTGGCGGCGCCCACCACGTTCCGCTTGACACAGGGCACCTCGACCAGGCCGGCCACCGGGTCGCAGACCAGGCCCAGCAGGTTGCCCAGGGCCATGGCGGCGGCCGATGCGCAGGCGGCCGGGCTGCCGCCCTTCAGGTAGCAGAGGGCCGCGGCGGCCATGGCGCTGGCGGCTCCCACCTCGGCCTGGCAGCCGCCCTCGGCACCGGCCAGGGTAGCGCGGGCGGCGATCACCTGCCCGAAGCCGGCCGCCACATAGAGGGCGTCGCAGATGGCCTCGTCGGTCGCCGCGCCGGCACGGGCCAGGGGCAGCAGCACCGCTGGCAGGACCCCACAGCTGCCCGCGGTGGGGGCCGCGACGATCCGCTTCATGCAGGCGTTGCACTCGGCGGTTTTGAGGGCCTCGGCGGTGACGGCCGAGAGGTATTCCCCGCCCAGCAGCTTGCCGGCGGCGGCCGCCTGCTCGACCTTGGCAGCGTCCCCGCCCACCAGGCCGCTCCGGCTGCGGCGGTCCGGCTCGTAGTCGCGGCTGGTGGCCTGCATCACCTGCCAGAGGGTGCGCATCTCGGCCCGGCTGGCCTCTTCGGTCAGGCGGCTCTCGGCCAGGTCGCTGCGCAGGACGGCCTCGGCCAGGCTGTAGCCCTGTTCGTGGGCGTAGGCCAGCATTTCGGCACAGGATAAAAAGGACATGGTCGTTCCCTCCCTTTCGGTGTATCTTATAAGGTGTCGTCTACGTTCAGCCGGGTAACCTTCCGGATGCCCGGCACCACTGCGAGCTGCTGCTCCAGCGAGGCGGGGATGTGGCTGTCGCACTCCAGGACCATCACCGCCTCGCCCCCCGGGGCGGAGCGGAAGACCTGCATCGAGGCCACGTTGATCCGCCGCAAAGCCAGGGCCCGGGTCACCTCGGCGATGCAGCCGGGGGTATCCTCGTTGTGGATGATGAGGGTGTTGGCGTCCCCGCCGAAGTCGGCGGTCACCCCGTCGATGGCAGTGACCCGGATCCGTCCGCCCCCCACCGACGCGGCGGTCAGGCTGAGGTGGCGGTGGGCGCTCTCGAGGGTGAGGACGGCGGTGTTGGGATGGGCGGCCCGCAGCTCCACCGGGTGGATGGTGAAGTCCAGCCCGGCCTGTTTGGCCAGCTCGAAGCTGTCGGGCAGACGGGGGTCGTCGGGCTTCATCCCCAGCAGCCCGGCCACGATGGCCCGGTCGGTGCCGTGGCCCCGGCCGGTGGTGGCGAAGCTGCCGTATAAGCCGATGTCGGCGCGGATGGGCGCTTCGCCCAGAAGCTGCCGCGCGGTGCGGCCGATGCGGGCCGCGCCCGCTGTATGGCTGGAAGAGGGTCCGATCATCACCGGGCCCAGAACGTCAAAGAGGCGCATGGTGGTACCTGCCTTTCACTGTCTTTGGAAGCAGTTTGGGGGCGCGTGCCGGCGGGCACACGCGGAAAAGTTTATTTTTATTATACCGCTTTTGCGTCATATGTGCTATAATAAATTTAGACTGACACTATACCAGCCCACAGGGGCTGCACGGAGGGTAACATCGATTATGAAACTGGTAAGTGTAGAAACGCCGGAAAAGAACGTCTGCAAGATGACCTTCAGCGCTTCGGCCGCCGAGCTGGAAGAGGCCGCCGAGGCCGTCTATCAGCGCACGCGGGATACCTTTACGATCAAGGGCTTTGCCAAAGGCCAGGCCGACCGCGCCCAGATCGAGGCTGACCGCGGGGAGCATATTTTCTGGTACGACGCCATCAACGACCTGATGGACCGGGACGTCCCGGCCCTGTACGAGCAGGCCCTGACCGAAGGGAAGCTGCGCCCGGTGGACGAGCCCAGTTATGACCTGGTCAGCGTCAAGAAGGAAGAGGGCTTTGTCGCGACCGCGACGGTCCCCCTGCAGCCCACCCTCGAGCTGGGCAAGACCCAGGGCTTTGAGGTTACCTGCACCATTCCCCCCACCACCGACAAGGAGGTCGAGCGGGTGATCGAGCGCCGCCGCGCCGGCTTCGCCGAGATTGTCCCCCACAAGGGCCCTGCCGTCAAGGGGAACATCGTCCATCTGGACTACACTGGCTATGTGGACGGCGAGCCCTTCCCCAACGGCAGCGCCCAGGGCCAGGCCGTTGAGCTGGGCCGCGGCCGGATGATCCCCGGCTTTGAGGAGGGAATCCTCGGGCACAAGGCGGGTGACGCCTTCGCTCTCAACGTTACCTTCCCCGCCAGCTACCACGCCAAGGACCTGGCGGGCAAAGCGGCCACCTTTAAGATCAAGGTGATCGACGTCTGCATCCGCCAGCTGCCCGCACTGAACAGCGACTTTGCCAAGAAGGCCGGCAAGGTGGACACCATGGAAGAGTACCGCGCCCAGGTGCGCAGCCAGCTGGCCGACCGCAAGCGGAACATGGCCCTCAACCACGCCCGCAACGAGATCCTGATGCAGCTGGCCGACGCCGCCCAAGGCGATCTGCCGGATATCCTGATCGAGAACGCCTACCACATCGAGATGCAGCGGTTCCAGCAGCAGCTGCAGATGCAGCGGATGAGCATGGACAAGTACCTGGGCCAGGTACACCAGACCCGGGACGAGTTCAAGGCAAACCTGCGCACCGCCGCCGCCCGGAACACCCGCGCCCGGATGGCGCTGCTCCAGATCGCAGACGCCGAAGGGCTGGTCCCCACCGACGCCGAGCTGGACGCCCAGCTCGCCCAGCGGGCCGAGATGGCCAAAAAGACCCTGGAAGAGGTCAAGTCCAAGACCGACCTGCGGGCGCTGGCCCGCACCGAGTCGGTCCGCCGTGCCGCCGACTGGGTCATCTCGCACTCGACCATCAAGGAAGTGCAGATGTGAAAGGGCCAAAACCAAAATTATACACCCCCACAATTTTCCACAAAACCTTCACAAAGCGTCTGCGAAAGCAGGCGCTTTTC
>CAZEIG010000164.1:0-3514 GCA_964511805.1 uncultured Faecalibacterium sp. | reverse complement strand
GAACTGGTTTGCTTGTTCTGGATGTTGTTGATATTTGATGGGATTGCTCTAGGGCCAGATCCAGCACCACGTTCAGCACCGAGGTGCCCAGCACGGCGTAGAGGGGCGGTTTTGAGTTGCCGCAGGCTATAATGAGCTGCTTGGACAAGTCGTACAGCATCAGAAAAGGCAGGCCCAGCAAATAGAAGTGGGCGTACAGGGCAGCCTGTGGGACGATCTCGTTCGGCGTGCGGATCAGCTCCAGCAGCATTTCGATGCCGCCCAGGCCAGCCGCAGTGAGAACAAGGCCGACGATGGCATCGATGAACAGCAGGTTGTAAACCAGGGCGGAAAGTTCATCGGGCCGGTCGATAGGCCTGCGGGCCGCCAGCAGCAGCCCGCCGCCCAGCTCCATCCCGCCCGACACAAAGAGGAAGACCATCAAAACAGTGGAGGCGTTGGAGACCGCCGCTAGGGCGTTTGCATCCAAACAGAGGCCGACGATCATGGTGTCGGCCACCGAATAAAGCTGGGTGGCCACCATGCTGAGGATGACAGGCCCTGCAAAGCGGAGGAGGGCCGGCCGCACCGGCCCCGCCAGCAGGGCGTTGTTGTTCGATTCTGACATGAATTCACCTTCCTGTTGCAAATTGGAGGATGTTGTGGTATCCTTGGCTTTATCATAAACCATCCAGCAACTGGATAGTCAAGGGGGATTTCAGACGAAAAAGGAATATTTGCAGATCGCGGCCTTTGCCGCCCTGGCCGGCGTCCCCAAAAAGACCCTGCACTATTACGACGAGATCGGCCTTTTCCGCCCGGCCTATGTCAACGAGAAGGGCTACCGATTCTGCTCCATCTTCCAGCTTGACCGGCTGGCTCTCATCGTCACCCTGAAGGACCTGGGGGTCCCCCTCAAGGTCATTCGCTCCTACATGAACGGGGGCGACCTGGCCCGGATGGACGAGATCCTGACCACTCAGAGCGAGGAGCTCGCCCGCCGGCTGGCCCAGCTGGAGGAACGCCGCGCCCTGCTCGAAACCGCCCGGCAGTCCAACCGGGCTTTCCTGGACTGGTGCGGCAAGGGACCGCAGCGGCTCCATCGGGACACCGAGCGGCTGGCCGTCCTGGTGAGCGATGAGGAGATGGCCCACAGCCGGTCGATAATCTCAACTACCTGACCGACGGCCCCGGCACCGGCCTGTGCGGGGAAGGGGAGCGCCGTTTCCTTTACCAGAAGCAAAAGGACGGGTCGATCCTGGCGCCGGGCGGGGATTACCTCTGTCTCTACGAGGTGGCCGCCATGCCGTCCTGGGACTGGCTGCAGGACCGCCGCCGCACCTTGCAGGACTACGCCGCCGCCCGGGGCTGGGCTTTGGATGCGCGTGCTTATGTGGAATTCAGCGAGCTGACCCTCTCGGGCGACGGCCCCGACCCGCCCGGCCCGCGGGTCATCCGGATGCGGATGAGTGAAGACGATTCAACTGAAATTGCGAATAAATGAAAATTCATATCTTGACTTTACGTCATTAAAGTGTATAATGCAATCAAACTGATGAGGCGAAAGAGATGCTGCAAGGTGTACCTTCAGAGAGTCCGGTGCGATGGGAACGGGCGGTGCGCGGCAGACGTTATGGGTCGCCGAGGGCCGGGCGAACGGGAGTTTCCCCAGTAGCTTAGGACGGGTGTCTCCCGTTACAGGGCAGGGGAGTGTTGGCTTCCCGTTGAGAGGCTCCGTTTGGACGGGGCAAACAAGGTGGCACCGCAGAATCGAATTTTCGATCCTGTCCTTGTGGTAAAAACACAGGGACGGGTCGTTTTTATTGCAAGGCCCGTTCCGCAGCCAAGGCGGGGCGGGCCTTCTGCTTTCCCTGCCAAGAGAAAGGGGTTTATACCATGAAACAGTCCAAGATGATCTCCCGCCGCAGTTTCCTCCGCGCCGCCGCCTTCTCGACGGCCGCTCTCTCCACGCTGGCCCTGACCGGCTGCGATTCCAGCTCTTCTTCCGGTTCGGGCGCGGGCTCTGCGGCATCCGCCTCCGGCACCGTCTACAAGGTGGGCATTGTCAACTATGTCGACGACGCCTCCCTCAACCAGATCGTCGCCTCGGTGAAGGCCCGCCTGGACGAGGTGGGGGCCGAGCGTGGCGTCACCTTTAACTACGCCGATTACTACTCCAACGCCCAGGCCGACCAGTCCAATCTCAACCAGATCGGCGCCGAGTTGGTGGCCGACGATGTGGACGTCATCGTTGCGGTGGCCACCCCTACCGCCTCCACCATGCTGAACGCCGTTGAGGACACCGACATCCCGGTCATCTTCTCGGCCGTCACCGATCCGGTGGGCGCCGGCTTTGACGGGCTGGACAACATCACCGGCACCTCCGACGCCCTGGACACCGAGGCCATCATGAACCTGATCGTCGCTGCCAACCCCGGCATTGAGCGGATCGGCCTGCTGTATGACCTTGGGCAGGATTCCTCCACCCAGGCCATCGCCGACGCCAAGGCCTTCTGTGACGCCAACGGCATCTCCTACATTGAGCGGAACGGCACCACCACCGCCGAGGTACAGATGGCAGTGGAAGCCCTGGCCGCGGCCGGGGTCAAGGTAATCTTCACCCCCACCGACAACACCATTATGACCGCCGAGCTGGCCATCTACGAGACCCTGATCGAAGCGGGCATCCAGCACTACGCCGGTGCGGACAGCTTTGCGCTGAACGGCGCCTTCCTGGGCTACGGCGTCGACTACGTCCAGCTGGGCAAGGCCACCGCCGACATGGTGGTGGAGCTGCTCTGCGACGGCACCCCTGTCTCCGAGATGCCCTTCCGCACCTTTGACAACGGCATTGCCACCGTCAACACTGAGACCTGCGCGGCCCTGGGCCTGGACTTCGAAACCATCAAGGCCGCCTTCGAACCCTACTGCACCAGCGTCGAAGAGATCACCACCGCGGAGGAGTTCGAATAAATTCCAGGGGGGACCCTGCCGCTTCGATTGACCATGAGGGAGTTGTAATATGCTGGCTAGTATCTTTTCACTCAATGTGCTGCAGACGGCGCTGGAGCTGGGCTGCATCTATGCGCTGGTGGCGCTGGCGCTGTTTTTGAGCTATTCCGTCCTGAACATCGCCGACCTGTCCACCGACGGCTGCTTCACCCTGGGGTGCGCTGTCTGCTGCCAGGTAGCCGTCAGCGGCCACCCCATTCTGGCCCTCTTCGCCGCTATGGCGGCGGGGATCTGCTCGGGCTTTGTAACGGCCTTCCTGCAGACCAGGCTGGGGGTGGAGAGCATCATGGCCGGCATCATCGTAAACACCGGCCTCTACACCGTTAACCTGGCGGCGATGGGCTTTTCCTCCAACATAAGCCTGGTCCGGGTGGACACCGTTTTTACTCTGGCCCGTGACGTCCTCTCCTTTGCGGGCAGCTGGTACCAGCTGATACTGGCCGCTGTCGTCATCCTGATTGCCGGGGTGCTGATGGTCCGCTTCCTTGGCACCCGGCTGGGCCTGTCCATCCGGGCCACCGGC
>CAZEIG010000163.1:0-3539 GCA_964511805.1 uncultured Faecalibacterium sp. | reverse complement strand
TCTCGGTGGGCAGGCCCATCATGAAGTAGAGTTTGACCGAAGTATAACCGGCCTCGAAGGCGATCCGGCAGGTCTTTTCGATCTCGTCCCAGGTAACGTTCTTGTTGATGACGTCCCGCAGCCGCTGGGTGCCGGCCTCGGCCGCGAAGGTCAGGCCGCTCTTCCGAACCCGGGTGGTCTTTTCGATCAGGCTCTCGGAGAAGTTGTCCATCCGGAGGGAGGGCAGCGAGAGGCTGACGTGCTCCTTCGGGGCCCAGCTGTTCAGGTCGTCCAGCAGCTCTTCCAGCTGGCTGTGGTCGGAGGTGGAGAGGCTGGACAGGCTCAGCTCCTCATAGCCGGTGTTGGCGCAGAGGTCCTGGGCGGCCTTGTTGAGGAGGCCGGCGTCCCGCTGGCGCATCGGCCGGTAGAGGAAGCCCGCCTGGCAGAACCGGCAGCCGCGGACGCAGCCGCGGAGCACCTCGATGCTGGCGCGATCCTGGATGGCCCCCACCATCGGCACCACAAAATTGGTGGGCGGGGCAAAGTCGTTCATGTTCTGGATGATGGCCTTGGTCACCACCGCCGGGATGCCCGGCTCGTTGGGGGTGATGGCGCGGACCCGTCCGTCCTCGTAATAGTCCACGTCGTAGAAGGCCGGGATGTAGACGCCCGGGATCCTGGCAATCCGGCGGAGCAGCTCCTTTTTGGAGACCCCCTCCTTCTTGCCCTGCTCGATGGCGGCGCAGATGGAGGGGAGCTGCCGCTCCCCTTCCCCCAGCTGGATGACGTCGAAGAAGGCCGCCAGCGGCTCGGCGTTGCAGGTGCAGGGGCCGCCCGCCACAATCAGCGGCCAGCGCTCGTCCCGGTCGGCGGCATAGAGCGGGATGCCGCCGAGGTCCAGCATGGCCAGGATGTTGGTATAGGACAGCTCATACTGGAGGGTAAAGCCCACCGCGTCGAAGGCGGTGAGGGGGGCCTTGCTCTCGAGGGTGTAGAGGGGCAGGCCCAGCCGCTCCATCTCAGCCTTCATGTCCAGCCAGGGCATGAAGGCCCGCTCACACCACCAGTTTTCGTGCTGGTTGAGCAACTCGTAAAGGATCTTCTCCCCCAAAAAGGACATTCCCACCTCGTAGGTGTCGGGGAAGCAGAAGGCGAAGCGGACGTCCACCTTCTCCTTATCTTTGTAGACGCTGCCCAGTTCGCCGCCGGTATAGCGGCCCGGTTTCTGGACATGGCTTAGCGCCTCTTTCAGCCTGGGATCAAAGGCGGCGTGCAGTTTCTGCGCCGGCATGGTCTCCATGGTGTCGAGCAGCGCGTTTTTCAGCTCCTGTTCAATCATCGGTTCCTCCACAGCCGGGGCAAAGGGCCCCGGTTTTTTATTTTCTTGTCTTTCTTTTTATTGTACCCTATTTCGGGCCGGATTGCAATTTCTCATTTTCCCCCGCGGTGGGCCAGCACCGCCAGCATCTGGGCCCCGTCCAGCGGGGGGATGGGCAGCAGGTTGAACAGCCCGGTCAGGACGTTGGCGGCAAAAAAGGCGGTGTCCCAGACCGTCATCCGGCCGCTGATCCGGAGATACCAGACGCTGGCCAGCAGTGCGTTGGCCGCCGCCAGGCAGAAGCGCTGCCCCGCCGTCATGGCAAGGCCCCGGGTCTGCAGGCAGAAGCCGGTCAGGGTGACTTCGATGACCGGCATCCGGCGGAAGAGGGCCGCAAAGACCAGGATATGCCCGCACTCGTGCAGGCAGGCCGCCAGCAGGCTGGTCCGCAAAAACTGGCTGCTGTCAAAGTAGAGCCGCAGGTAGAGCAGGATGCAGCCAGGCAGCGGATCCCGGAAGACGAAGCACCCCGCCCGCAGACGCCGCGGAAAAAGCCCCCACCCCCTCATCCCGTCCCCTCGACGCCGAGCAGCTCGGACGGGTCATACCGGACCGCCCGGCAGGCAAGCTCAAAGTGGAGATGGGACCCGGTGGCCCGGCCGGTCTGGCCCGCCGTCCCGATCACCTGCCCTGCCCGCACCAGTTCCCCCGGACGGACATAGAGGTATTGCAGGTGGGCGTAGACCGTCTCAGCGCCGCCGCTGTGGCCCAGACGGATGTAATTGCCGTAGCTGGCGCTCCACTCCGCCGCAAAGACGATCCCGTCGAAGGCAGCCAGGACCGGCGTCCCCTCGGCACAGGCCAGGTCGATCCCCTTGTGGAAGGCCGCTTCCCCGTCCATGGGGTCGTCCCGCCAGCCGTAGCCCGACGAGACCCGCCAGCCGCTTGTCCCCAGTGGAAAGATAAAATCTCCATCGGGCACCCGACTCTGCAGACTGCATCCCGCCGGGGCGGCCTGCTGGGCACAGGCCCGGACCGCAGCGGCCGCTGCCGCGCAGCAGAACAGCAGCCCGCACAGGAGAACCGCCAAGCGTCGCTTCCTCTGCCCGGCGGCCCCTGCGCAGGCTGCCCGTCCCATCCTAAAAGGTTTGATATGATGCTTTCTCTTTGCCTGCATTCCGACGTCCCCCTGTTCCTGGGACATCTTATGCGGCAGGCGAGGGTTTTAAGACCGGTCAGTGGTCCTTTTTCCGGAAGATGGACCGCCGCAGCCGGGCAAACAGCCCGCCGGAGGCAGGCTCCTTGATGACCACCACCGTCTCGGCCGGCTTCTCTTCGGCGGCGGTCGGAGCTGTCCGTTCGAGCACGGCGGCGGGCCGAACCGGCTCTGCCCGTTCTGCCGGCACGGGAGCTGCGGGGACAGTCTCGACCGGCACGGCTCTCACGGGGGCGGCCGGGGCGGGCTCTGCCTCTCGGGCGGAGGACGTCACACGACCGCCGGTCCAGTCGTCCCGCAGCAGGTCGTACATCCCCATCTGGCTGTTGACGACCGGCTCGCCGGGGGCTCGCTTGACCTTCTGGTAGCTGCCGTCGGAGGTCATCTCCCGGGCGTTGACGTTGTCGGCCAGTTGCATCTCGAGGATGTCGGTCAGTTTTTTGACCAGGGCGGGGTCCTTGATCCGGACGCCCACCTCCACCCGGCACTCGGTGTTCCGGGTCAAAAAGTCGCCCGATGCGATATAGATGCGGGTCTCCCGCCCGTCAAAGAAGCTGTAGATCCGGGCGTGCTCGAGGTAGCGGCCCACCAGGCTGCGGATGTGCAGGTTCTCGGTTTTGCCGGGGATGCCTGCCCGGACGCAGCAGATGCCCCGGACGATCATGTCGATCCGCACCCCGGCGCAGCTGGCCTCTTCCAGCTTGAGGATGATGTCCCGGTCGCTGATCGAGTTGTTCTTGAGGATCATCGACGCAGGACGGCCCAGCCGTGCCGCCTCGATGACCTTGTCCATCTCGTCCATCAGGACGCTCTTGAACCGCAGGGGAGCCACCAGCATCTGGTCGGTCTCCTCGGTCAGCTTCTGGACCGCCAGGTTCTGGAAGACGCCGGCGGCTTCCTCCCCGATGTCGGGGTCGGAGGTGATGAAGGAGAGGTCGGTGTAGAGCTCACTGGTCTTTTCGTTGTAGTTGCCGGTGCCGATCTGGGTGATATAGGAGTAGCCCTCCGCACTCTTGCGGGTGATGA
>CAZEIG010000162.1:0-3546 GCA_964511805.1 uncultured Faecalibacterium sp. | reverse complement strand
GGTGGATGGCCAGGTCGGGGTAGCGGCGGATGGGGCTGGTGAAATGGGCGTAGTCCTTCAGCACCAGGCCATAGTGACCCTTGGGTTTGGGCTGGTACTCGGCCTTGGACATACAGCGCAGCAGGCCGGTGTGGATGACCTTTTCATAGGGGCCGCCCCGGACCCCTTCCAGGATAGCGCTGAGTTCCTTCGGCTCGGGGACCTCGGCGGCGAAGTGGTCGTTGATGCCGCAGGCCTTGAGCAGGGCGTGCAGCCGCTCCAGCTTTTCACTGTTGGGTTCCTCGTGAACGCGGTAGACGAAGGGGATCTGCCGGGTGCGGGCAAAGTGGGCTGCGCACTGGTTGGCCAGCAGCATAAACTCCTCGATCATAGCCTCGCTCTCCCCCTGGACCCGCTTTTTGACGTCGATGCAGCGGCCGTTGTCGTCCAGGATCAGCTTGACCTCCCCGCTCTCGATCTCCATGCAGCCGCGCTGGTGGCGCAGACCGGCCCGCAGGGTGTAGAGAGCCTTCATGGCGGGCAGTTGGCCGGCCACTTCGGCGTACTTATACTGGATCTCCTGCCCGGCGGTGCCAGCCAGCAGGGCGTTGATTTCGCTGTAGACCCCCTTGACCCGGCTGTGGATGACCGACTTGACGAACTTGTAGTTGACCAGGTTGCCGGCCTTGTCCAGGTGCATCAGGCAGGAGAAGGCCAGCCGCAGCTCCCCTTCGTTCAGGCTGCAGATCCCGTTGGAGAGCTGGGGCGGCAGCATAGGGACCACCTGGTCAGCGTAGTAGACGCTGGTGGCACGGTCGAAAGCCTCCTTGTCCAGCTCTGTGCCGGGCTTGACGTAGTGGGAGACGTCGGCGATGTGGACCCCCAGCTCGAAGCCGTCGGGGGTCTGGTTGAGGCTGATGGCGTCGTCAATGTCCTTGGTCTCAGCGCTGTCGATGGTGAAGATGGGCAGGGCCCGCAGGTCCATCCGGCCGGCGGCGTCGGCATCGGTGACGGCGGCCCCCTCCAGTTTTTTGGCTTCCTCCCGGACCTTCTCGGGGAAGCGGGCCCGGACGTCCCGGGCGTAGAGCAGGGCCTTGGCGCAGCGCTTGGCCTCGTCGCTGGAGCCGAACCGCATCACCACTGCCACCCGGTGATCCTCCTGGCGGGTGCCGCGGGCGCGGATCTCGACGGCCACCTTGTCGCCGTCCTTCGCACCGCCCTCGCTATCCCGCAGGAGCTGCATCGAGATGGCGGGGCAGTCGTCGGGGACAAAGACCAGCTTGCCGCCGATCCGGCGGGTGGTGCCCACCAGACTGTTCTTCTCTTCCAGGACGGCGAGGATCTCGCCCTCGTCGCTGCCCTCCACCCGGGGATGGGCCAGCTTTTCCACCAGGACCTTATCCCCCGGCATGGCGCCCTTCATCAGGCGGCCGGGGATGAAGATGTCGCTGGTGCCGTCCTCCAGCATGGCGAAGCCGAAGTTCTTCCCCAGCTTGACCAGGGTGCAGAGCAGGGCCTTGTCCTTCCGGCCCGACCGCACCGTAAAAAAGACCCCGTGGGCCTGGCAGACCACAGCCTCCCGGACCAGCTCGTCCAGGGCTTCCATGACCTTCCGATCCGCGGCGCGGTCCCCGCCGAATTTCGCCTTCAGGTCCTTGACGGTGCAGGGCTGGTTCTGGATGGCGTGCTCGATCTTATCGCGTAATGGCATTTCTTCTTCTCTCCTACTCTCTTACTCTCTGCTTGCTCTGTCTGTGCTTCTTATCTTTCCCTTGGGCGGCCCTCTCAGTCACAGTCCCCCTTGCGGGGTCCTGTGCCAGCTCCCCCAAAGGGGGAGCCATGATAAGCTCATGCTCTAAGGTTCAGGTGCGTTGTATGGGCACAGTTCTTTGCCGGCAGGTGTGAGGTTGCTTTATCACGCTTCTATTGTCTGCGACGCTGTGACCCTCCCACCCATAGAGAAAGTCCCCCTCTGGGCCGCCGGCCCCCTATGACTGAGAGGGCAACCCCGACCCTGTGACTACGCCCCCCGCACATAAAAACAGCCCCGCTTTGCCGCGGGGCCCACTCTTCGCTGGTGCTGCATTCCAAATCCGTCCAGCCGGACGACATGCGTGTACGGCTGGCACAGCGCTCCGGTTTTTGCAAGCGGGTATTGCCCCGCGCCGTAAAAACCGGCTAAGCGCAAGAGGATTACCAGGGGGAGGAATTTCTGTCCTGCGCAGCAGGCAGAAATGGGTCCCCCTGGACTTAGCCCAACCGGCTGGACAGCACGCAGGCGGCGATCGCCACCACAAAGAAGATCACGCCGGCGATCCGGGTGACCTTAGCCAGCATCTGGTCGGCCGGGCTGAGGCGGGCGCTGTTGGTGCCCTGGACGCCGCCGCTGATGGCGCTGGACAGGCCCTGACCATGGGTGTGCTGCAGCAGGGTCAGGACGATGATGACAACTGCGACGATCAGCAGGATGATACCGCCGACGTTCTCGTAAACAGTCATAGCTTTGAACGCTCCTTTTGGCTCCCGGGCCGGCGCGACGCCGGCCCCGAAAATATGCATGAAAATACTTATACAGGATACCACATCCCGCTGCCAAAAGCAAGACGCGGCCGCAAAGTTTTACCGCCTTTTTACTGTTCCAGCAGCCAGAGCGCCTCGCAGACCTGGGCAAAGATGGCCGCGCTGGAGACCTCCGGGTTGGTCTGGCCGTCCTGCAGGACCACCACCGTATACTGCGGCTGGTCCGCCGGGCAGAAGCCCGCAAACCAGAGGTTCATCTTCTCCTCCCCGTCCGGGGTGAACTGGCCGGTCTGGGCGGTGCCGGTCTTGCCGGCGGCATCGCCGTGGATGGGCGCGGCCTCCCGGCCGGTGCCCTCGGCCACTACCCCCGCCAGCAGGGTTTGCAGCCGCCGGGCCGTCCGGGCCGAAAAGACCTGTCGGGCCGCCGTTTGGGGCATCCGCTCCACCGCCTCGCCGCTGGCCTCGTCCAGGACGGCCAGGACAAAGTTGGGGCGCGGTAGGTCCCGTCCGCCGCGATAGCGTTCATCATGGCGGCCACCTGCAGGGGCGCGGCCAGCAGTTCCCCCTGCCCGAAGCTGAAGTTGGCCAGCTGGCCCGGCGCGGCCAGGCTGTCCAGCCCGGCTTCGATGGCGGCGGCCACCAGCACCGGCTTAAAGACCGATCCCACCGCGTAGGCGGCCAGGGCGCGGTCCAGCAGGGGGCTGGCCGAAACGTCCGCCGGGTCATAGCCGGGGACGCTGACCGCGGCCCGCACCTGGGCGGTCTCGACGTCCAGCACCAGGATGCAGCCGGTGGTCATGGTCCCGGCGGCCACCCCCTCCACCGCCTGTTGCACCGGCCGGGAGATGGTCAGCTGCACCCCGGCCCCGTCGCCGGCGGCGGCGGTATAGACCGGCTCGGTCCCCTCCACCAGCAGTTCTTCCAGGGCGGCCTCCAGCTCGGCCACCCCCTTCCCTTCCCCGTCCAGGTAGCCGATCAGGTGGCAGCAGAGGGGCGCCGGGCAGCAGCAGGGCCGCCACACCGGCCAGGACGATCCCCTTGCCCAGG
>CAZEIG010000161.1:2300-3583 GCA_964511805.1 uncultured Faecalibacterium sp. | reverse complement strand
GCTTTTGTAAAGTTTTTGAAACTGCTTCACGATATTTTATGGGATTGCTCTAAGGAGGCTGTTTTTATGGAGATCGAGCGCAAATGGATGGTAACGGGCTGGCCGGAGGGGCTACCCCTTTTGGAAGAATTCACCATGCGGCAGGGCTACATCAGTGTGCGGCCCACCGTCCGCATCCGGGAAGAGGCCCGCACCGGCGGCGAGACCGCCTGGATCCTCTGCTTCAAGTCGGCGGGGCTGCTGGCCCGGGAGGAGATCGAGCGGCCCATCGACAAGGAACTCTTCGACGAGCTGGCCGCCAAGATCATTGCCCGGCCCCTGATCGGGAAGGTCCGCCGTACCTACCTGCTGCCCGACGGCTGCCATCTGGAGGTCAACCACGTCGACGAGGGCCAGCCCACCGCCTTCTGGTACGCCGAGATCGAATACCCCACCGTGGCCGCTGCCACCCAGTGGGACCCCACCGGCTGCGGCCTGTCGGCCTACCTTGCCGATGAGGTGACCGGCCAGTCCGGCCAGAGCATGGGCGCCTACTGGCAAAAGACCCGGAACGGCTGAGGCGTCCGGCTTGACTTTTCGCCCCGCATCCGCTATACTGTCCCCATCAAATCATTTTACCGCCGGGTAAACGTCTTGCCCCATCCTGTCAGGCTATAGGGTGTATCTGAGTCCTCAATGCTGTTCCAATTTTGGACTTCTCAGGTACACTCTATTAGGGATGGGTGCGCAGGGCGTTTTTTTCGTAACAAGGAGGAATGTTGTATGATCCCTGCCATGCGCAGAAAACGGCAGGCCCTCTCTCCCGCCGACTGTGCCGCCATCCTGGAAAAGGGTACATCGGGGGTGCTGGCCCTCTGCGGGGCGGAGGGCCGCCCCTACGCCGTCCCCCTCAGCTATCTCTTTGCCGGGGGCAAGCTCTATTTCCACTCCGCCCGGGCCGGCTACAAGCTGGACCTCATCCGGGAGAACCCCAGTGCTTCCTTTTGCGTCATCGGGCAGGACCTGGTGGTCCCGGAGGAGTACACCACCTATTTCACCAGCGTCATCGCCTTCGGGACGGTCCGCGTCCTGGAGGATGACGCCAGGAAGCGGGCCGCCATCGATGCCCTGGCCCGGAAGTACGCTCCCGACAGCACCGATGAGGACCGCTGCGCCGCCATCGACCGGGAGTGGACGCCCCGACGCCCCTCTGTATCCTGGAGATGACCATCGACCATCTGTCCGGCAAAGAGGCCATCGAGCTGACCCGCCGGCGGCAAAAGGCAGAGTGACCTCTTTCCAAA
>CAZEIG010000161.1:1942-2290 GCA_964511805.1 uncultured Faecalibacterium sp. | reverse complement strand
CGGGCGTCCCCTGCGGCGGGCTTTTGGTGTCACGGGTCAGTTTTTGGCGGCGGGCTCGGCCAGCCCGATGCGGTTGGCAATATAGGCGGGTACCTCATCCTGGGGGATGCCCAGGGCGATGGCCAGCTCGCCGTAGAGAGTCTCCTCCGCCCGCTTCATGAAGTGTTCGTCCACCCGGCCGAACTTCCGGTTCTGGCTGGCCAGGGCCTGCTTTTTGTTGTAGATGGACATGGTCAGCTCAATCAGGTCGGCGCAGTCGTGGCTGCTCAGGGCCTGTTCATAGTGGGCGCTGAGCTCCTGGGAGCTGCGGCTGTGGAAGGCCTTGCTCTGCATTGACGGGATCATGTC
>CAZEIG010000161.1:0-1932 GCA_964511805.1 uncultured Faecalibacterium sp. | reverse complement strand
TGAGGCGGTTGGCCTCATCGGCCGAGATGACCGCCCGCAGGTAGATCTTGGGGTTATCGGCCGGGACGTACAGCACACCGCCCTGGTACACCGGCAGCAGCACATAATACAGGTGTGCCGCGTCCAGACCTTCGAACTTCCGCTCGGTCACATCGTCGACCCGGCAGACGCCGAGGTTGCCATACACAACATAGTCGCCCTTCTTGAACATGGATGCATCCCTCCGAACCCCGCCGGGCCGCAAAAGGAGAAAACGGTACAGCCCCGCCCGGCTGTGGGACAGCACGGGCAGGTCTGTTATACGAACAGGAGAAAAGCATGGTCCGCATCGCGCGGCGCGGCGGGCTGGAGCGGTATGCGGAAGGTTGTATTTTCATCTAACAATCGTATGTACGATTATTATACCACAAATTGACGATCATGTCCAAGGGCAAAATGTCGATTTTTCACTTCTTCGGGCCCTTCTATACGGTAAGGAATACCTCTTTTCTCCCTTCCCCGCACTGGAATCCCCCGACAGAATGTGCTACAATAATGCAAAAACGTCCCTTCTTCCATCCCGTCTGAAAGGAGCTGGCCAACACGAAACGCGCAAAATTCCGCATCAGCTTCCAGTACAATTCTCCCGTGGTTCTCACCTTCTTTCTGCTCTCCCTCGGCGCGCTGGCGCTGGACGGACCCACCGGCGGCTGGACCACCACCCACCTGTTCTGTGTCTACCGCTCCTCCCTGACCGACCCGCTGTTCTACCTCCGGCTGCTGGGCCATGTGCTGGGCCACGCCGACCTGAGCCACTTTTTGAACAATATGCTCCTCTTCCTGGTCATCGGCCCGCCGATGGAGGAAAAATACGGCAGCATCCCCTTGCTCAAAGCCATCCTGCTGACGGCGGTGATGTCGGGGGTGCTGCAGTGCCTCCTCTTCCCGGGGGTGGCCCTGCTGGGGGCGTCGGGCATCGTCTTTATGCTCATCATGCTCTCCTCCCTGGCGGGCATCAACGGCGGCATCCCGGTCACCATGCTGCTGGTGGCGGCCCTCTACCTCGGCGACCAGATCTACGCCATCCTCTTTGTCCAGGACAACGTGGCCAACTTCATGCACATCGTCGGCGGCATCTGCGGCACCGCCTTCGGCTTTTATAGCGCCTACACCCGGCCCCGCCGCCGCCCCAGGCCCCCAAAAGCCCCTAAAGCCCCCAAACCGCCCAAGTCCCCTCAGACATCTCGCACCACCCAGGCCGGTGCCAGGAACAAATAAACCGCTTCGCGCCCCACAGCAAAAAAGTCATACCCATCCGCCTTCCGGCTCCTCCTCCTGCCCGATTTCAGAGCGTTTGGCCGAAAATCACCCGCCATGGTTTAGCCAAAATCGTCATTTTTGTATATTGCGTTTTTGGCCCTGAGCCGGTATAATCTTCCCATAAGCAGCAACGGCGCTGTGAGTCACCTCCGACTCGCAGCGCCGTTTGTGTTTGCGGCCCCGCCGGCGGCATCCGGCCTGCGGGCGGGTGAGATACACGAGACAAATTGCGAGTAAGGAGTAGGATTTATGGCAGCCAATGTTATGGAAATCTACGGCAGCAAAGTCTTCAACGAGCATGTAATGAAGGAACGCCTGCCCAGCGCCACCTATAAAAGTCTGAAGGACACCCTGCACAAGGGCGCCCCTCTCGACATTGAGGTCGCCAACGTCGTGGCCAGCGTCATGAAGCGCTGGGCCATGGAGCTGGGTGCCACCCATTACACCCACTGGTTCCAGCCGCTGACCGGCACCACCAGTGAGAAGCACGACGGCTTTGTCAGCCCGGTGGGCGACGGCACCGCCATCATGGAGTTCAGCGGCAAAGAGCTGGTCCAGGGCGAGCCCGACGCCTCCTCCTTCCCCTCCGGCGGCCTGCGCGCCACCTTCGAGGCCCGCGGCTACACCGCCTGG
>CAZEIG010000160.1:0-3720 GCA_964511805.1 uncultured Faecalibacterium sp. | reverse complement strand
TGGTCACCGCCATCAGTCCCACCCCCGCCGGCGAGGGCAAGACCACCACCTCCGTGGGCCTGGCCGACGCCCTGTCCGCCATGGGCAAAAAGACCATGCTCTGCCTGCGGGAACCCTCCCTCGGCCCGGTGTTCGGGATCAAGGGGGGCGCGGCCGGCGGCGGCTATGCCCAGGTGGTCCCGATGGAGGACATCAACCTCCACTTCACCGGGGATATTCACGCCATTGGCACTGCCAACAACCTTCTGGCCGCCATGATCGACAACAGCATCCAGCAGGGCAACCCCCTCCACATCGACCCCCGCCGGATCACCTGGAAACGCTGCATGGATATGAACGACCGCCAGCTGCGGTTCATTGTGGACGGCCTGGGCGGCAAAGCCAACGGTACCCCCCGGGAGGACGGCTTTGACATCACCGTCGCCAGCGAGGTGATGGCGGTCTTCTGCCTGGCCACCAGCCTCCACGACCTCAAGGAGCGGCTAGGCCGGATTGTCTGCGCTTACACCTACGACGGCCAGCCGGTCACCGCCGGACAGATCGGCGCGGCCGGGGCCATGGCCGCCCTGCTGAAGGACGCCATCGACCCCAACCTGGTCCAGACCCTCGAGCACAACCCCGCCATCATCCACGGCGGCCCCTTCGCCAACATCGCCCACGGCTGCAACAGCGTCATGGCCACCCAGCTCAGCCTCTCCCTGGCCGACTACGTCGTCACCGAGGCAGGCTTCGGCGCCGACCTCGGGGCCGAAAAGTTCCTGGACATCAAGTGCCGGGCCGCCGGCATCGCTCCCTCGGTCTGCGTCCTGGTGGCCACCGTCCGGGCCCTCAAGAGCCACGGCGGGGTGGCCAAGGCCGACCTCAACAAGCCCAACCCCGACGCCGTCCGGGCGGGCCTGGCCAACCTCGGCCGCCACATCGAGAACATGAAGGACGGCTTCGGCCTGCCCGTGGTGGTGGCGGTCAACGCCTTTCCCACCGACACCGCCGAGGAACAGGCCATCGTCAGCGACTTCTGCGCCGCGCAGGGGGTCCCCTGCGTCCTGAGCGAGGTCTTCGCCAAGGGCGGCGAGGGCGGCAAGGCCCTGGCCCAAGCCGTCCTGGACAAGATGGAGGACCGGCCCATCCAGTACACCTACCCCCTCGAGGCCTCCCTGCGGGAGAAGATCGGGGCGGTGGCCTCCAAGATCTATCGCGCCGACGGGGTCGACTACGCCCCCGCCGCGGCCAAGGCCCTGGACGAGCTGACCACCCTGGGCTACGGCAATCTGCCGGTCTGCATCGCTAAGACCCAGTACAGCTTCAGCGACAACGCCGCCCTCAAGGCTGCGCCCACCGGCTTCCGCCTGAACGTCCGTGAGGTCCGGCTGGCCGCCGGCGCCGGCTTCGTGGTGGTCATCTGCGGCAACATCATGACCATGCCCGGCCTGCCCAAGACCCCCGCCGCCGTGGGCATCGACGTCACCGACGACGGGAAGATCACCGGGCTGTTCTGATCGCCCCCAACCACACCAAACACACAAATCCCAAGCCGTGGGGTTTGTGTGTTTTTGTTTTTTGTGGGCCTGCCCTCTCAGGCACGGCCTGCGGCCGTACCAGCTCCCCCGGCGGGAGAGGTGGCAAGACGCCCGCAGGGCGGCTTGACGGAGAGTGCTCATCTTTCACAGTTCTTTCACAGTTCTTTCACATTCTCACAACCAATCTTATCAAAAGCTGTGATATGCTTAAAAAAATGCAGCAGGCTGGGCCGCGGCCGCCCGCAGCGCGACAACAGACCATGAAAGTGAGTGTGCATTACCATGCGTGAAAACCAAGACAACAGATCTTCTGCCGCACAGCCGTCCGCCGGGCCGCGGGTGGTCCTTGTCGCCGAGACCGGCGCCGACATCCCCAAGGAGACCGCCGCCCAGTATGGCATCTGGCTGGTGCCAATGCACGTTGCCTTCGGTGCTGAGAGCCGGGATGACGGCACCTTCCCTTCCGACGAGGTATGCGCCTACTACGAGCGGACCCGCCGGCTGCCCAAGACCAGCGCCGCCACTCCCGGGGACTTCAACTGGGTCTTTGACGCCATCCATGCCAACTGGCCCGATGCCCAGATCCTCCACCTGGCCTATTCGGCGGCCACCACCGTCTCCTTCCACAGCGCCCACCTGGCCGCCGAGGGACGGGACTACACCACCAGCCTGGACACCAAGATGGCCTCCGCCGGGCAGTATGCGGTGGTCATCAAGGTTGCCGAGGCCCTGGCCGCCCACCCCGAATGGGGGATCGAGGAGGCGTCTGCCGCCGCCCAGGACCTGATCGGCCGCTGCCGGATGTGCTTTGTCACCGACACCCTCGAGTTCCTGCGGGCCGGCGGCCGGGTCAGCAATGCCACCGCCCTCTGCGGCCGGCTGCTGGGCATCCACCCCCTCATCACCTTCGTGGACGGCGTCCTCAAGGCCACCGGCAAACTGCGGGGCCGGATGGACAAGATCGTCCCCGCCCTGATCCGCTCCACCATTGAGGAACAGCACCTCGACACCAGCGAGCTCTGGCTGATCTGGGCCCCCGGCCTCAGCGAGGCCATCAAGCAGGAGGCCCAGCGGGCCGCCCGCGCCTGCGGCGTCCAGCAGATCCACTGGGTCAAGACCGGCGGCGTCATCACCACCCACAGCGGCCCCGGCGCCTTCGGAGTGGTGGGCTTCATCTCTGTCTGAGTCCTTGCCATTTCCCCCAAAACAGGTCCGGCCGTCCCCTCTGCCGCGCGCAGAGCGGGGCGGCCTTTTTCTGTCCCCTCCCCTCTTCCATAGACGCAGAAAGCCCGCAGGACCACGCCCTTTGCGCAGTCCTGCGGGCTTTTCAGTGCCGCTGACGGGGGTCGAACCCGTACTCTGTCTCCAGAAAGGGATTTTAAGTCCCTCGTGTCTGCCGATTTCACCACAGCGGCCCGGCAAGACCGCCGCGCGGCAGGGCAGCGGTCTTTGGGGCAAGTATTATAATACAATAGGCGGGGCTTTTTGTCAACCGGCCCGCCGCTCAGACCCGGCCGCCGTGGAGCTCGGCGTACATCTTGTCGCGGCACTCGGCCACGGCAGGGGTCATGTTGACGTAGTGCTTGTGGGGGCACTCGAGCCGCAGCTCGCTCTCCCAGACCTCGTAGGTCAGCTGACGGGCCACATATTCCCGCCGCTCACTGATGGAGGGCAGCTCGATGGCCAGCTGGCCGTCCAGGATGTGGGGCACCAGCAGCTGCTTGACCGCCGTCGGGGTGAAGGTGATGATCCGCTCGACGGCATCGGGGTCCAGGTTGACCATGGTGATGGGCTTGCCGGCCTCGATGACTTCGCCGTCCATTGCAATCAAATCGCACTGGGCCTGGCCGTTGGCGTCGTAGAGCCGCCAAGGCATCTTCTTGCCTGGGATGATGGCCTTGCTGACACTGTCCGAACACTTCATCTTGGGCAGGTAGCTGCCGTCCGGCAGCCGGACGGCCACCAGCTTGTAGACACCGCCAAAGACGGGGGCGGAGGCGGAGGTGATAAGGTTCTCGCCCACGCCGTAGGAATCGAAGTGGGCGTGCTCGTACAGCTCCATGTTGGCGATCTTCTTCTCGTCCAGGGAGTTGGAGGCCACCAGCTTGATATAGGGCTTGCCGGCGGCGTCCAGGGCCTTCCGCAGCCGCTTGGAGCCGCGGGCCAGGTCGCCCGAGTCGATTCGGGCCGATTTGACCCGCTT
>CAZEIG010000159.1:0-3743 GCA_964511805.1 uncultured Faecalibacterium sp. | reverse complement strand
GGCTTTGTAGGCGTCCCGCAGGGTCTCGCTGCGGTACTTGACCGGGGTGGGCATATCCCCGGTGATGATCTCGGGCGCGTCGTGGTAGAGGGCGGCCACCGCCACCGTCTTGGGCCGGCAGGGGGTGCCGGTGTACCGCCGGGCGATCAGGCAGAGCATATGGGCGATCAGGGCGGTGTCGCAGGTGTGCTCGCTGAGGCTTTCGGCGCGGGTGGCGTGCATCAGGCTCCAGCGGGTAATGTATTTCATCCGGGCCAGCAGTGCATTGAACGGGTAAAGCATGGGACAAAGACCTCCTTTGCAGTCAAAGATACCCGCCTTTGGCCGGCTTGTCAAGCCGGGGGACAAACTTCGCTCTTTCTTTGCTGTGGCGGACATGGTATACTTATACTACTCTCAAGCTGCGGGGGCTTGCCCCCGGAAATCTTCAGAAAAGCGGAGCGTTGAATAACCATGATATTTATGGATCTGTCCCGGCGGTCCTCCCTGCGGCCGCAGCGGGACCGCTTCTGGCTGGCGGTGGGGCTCTGCGCCCTGACGGCGGCCTTGATTTTCTTGCCGTTTCAGATCATCGACGGCGGGTTTTTCCATTATGCGGGCGATTTCAACGGCCAGCAGATCGGTTTTTACCGGTATATGAACGGCTTCGTCAAGGGGCAGGGTTACCCGGACGGCCTGTCCTCGGTTGGAGGGCAGGCCCTGCCCTCCAATACCTTCTCCTGGGCCGCCGACCTTGGCAGCGGGGTGATGAACGCCTATTCTTTTTACCTCTATGGCTCGCCCTTCTTCTGGCTGTCCACCCTCTTTCCCCAGAGCTGGCTGCCCTACCTGATGTGCCCGCTGCTGGTGCTCAAGTTCGCGGTGGCGGGTGGCGGGGCCTATCTCTACGCCCGCCGCTATGTCCAAAATCTCGACTACGCGGTGCTGGCGGCCTGCCTGTACGCCTTTTCGGGCTTCGGGATCTACAACATCTTTTTCAACCACTTCATCGATGTGCTGGCCCTCTTCCCCTGGATGCTCTGGGCGCTGGACGAGGCCATCTACAACGGCCGGCGGGGACTGTTCGCCTTCTTTGTGGCGGTCAACCTCCTGAACAACTACTTCTTTTTTGTGGGGCAGGCGGTCTTTCTGGTCATCTACTTCGTCTGCAAGCTGACCACAGGGGAGATTAGCCTCACCGGGCGGCTGTTCGGGGTGCTGGCCTTTGAGACCCTGCTGGGGGTGGCGCTGGGCTGCCTGCTGGTCTGGCCGGCCTTCCTATCCCTGCTGCAAAACCCACGCACCACCGACATCTCGTCGGGATGGGGCTTTTTGACCTATTCGTCGGTCCAGCAGTATCTGGCCATTCTGGTCAGCTGGTTCATGCCGCCGGACTCCCCCTATATTGTCTCCATCTGGTCGGAGGGGGTTATCAAGTGGACCAGCATGACCGCCTACCTGCCCCTCTGCAGCCTGGCGGGGGCGGTGGCCTACTGGCGGGCGCGGCATGGCGACGCCAAAAAGTGGATCGTCGCGGTCTGCGCCCTCTTTGCGCTGGTGCCCGTCCTCAACAGCGCTTTCTATGCCTTCAACGCCAGCTACTACGCCCGCTGGTACTATATGCCGGTGCTAATGATGGCGGTGATGACCGTCAACGCCTGGGAGGACCCCGACGCCGACCTTGAGCGCCCCACCGGGATTGTCGCCTGGTTGATGATCGCCACTCTGGCCTTTGCCCTGGTGCCGGTGCAGGACGGGGAGGACGGCTGGAGCTTCGGCGTCCTGGAGAACTCCGGCCAGTACCTGGCGGTGCTGGGCTTCGGGCTGGCGGGGCTGGCCATCTACCACTGGATCTGTCTGGGCCGCGCCGGCCAGCGGCAGTTCAGCCGGCGGTTGCTGGCGGCGGTGCTGGTGTTCAGCTGCCTGTTCGGGATCGTCCACATCGGGATCGGCAAGTTCGGCCAGTGGAACTACGACAGCGACCTGGTGGCCCAGTACGAGGCCTCCCTGAAGCTGGAGGATGCCTTCCCCGAAGGAGACTGGCGGGTAGACACCTACAACACCCACGACAACCTCGGCCTCTGGATGGACAAGAGCTGTCTGCAATTCTTTGACAGTACGGTGGCTCCCAGCATCCTCAGCTTCTATTCCTCCCTGGGCTTCACCCGGGACGTCCGCAGCAACCCCGACGTCCGGTACTATGCCCTGCGGGGGCTGCTCAGCGTCCGGTTCACCATCATGCCCGAGAACGAGCGGGCCAACTTTGAGGCCGATGTGGGGGAGGGCTGGACCTACTACGACACCGTCGAGGGGCTGGCCCTCTACGAAAACAACAACTACCTGCCGATGGGTTTCACCTATGACTACTACGTCGCCGAGAACATCATCGAGGGAATGACCACCCAGAACGGCTGCAATCTGCTGGTCCGTGCCCTGGCCCTCTCGGAGGAGGACATCGCCGCCTATGGCCAGTATCTCGAGCCCCTGCCCGACGAGCTGACGGGGGACTTCAGCTACGAGCATTATGTCCGGGATGTGGCCGACCGCCGCGCCTCGGCTTGCAGCGAATTCATCATGACCAACTCCGGTTTCAGCGCCGAGATCGAGCTGGACCGGGCCAACCTGGTTTTCTTCTCGGTGCCCTATGACGACGGCTTCACCGCCTACGTCAACGGCGTCGAGACCGAGATTCTCCGGGTGGACAATGGCCTGATGGCGGTTCTCTGCCCGGCGGGCTGGAGCAGCATCGACTTTGTCTACCAGCCGGCCGGCCTCTCCCTCAGCCGGACGGTTACCCTCATCGCCATCCCGGTTTGGCTGGTCTATACCGGCTGGCACCTCTGGCAGAGGAAGAAGCGCATCCACTGATTTTTACCCAAACCGGCAAAAAAGGGGCGGCTGCCGCTGTGCATTCCAGCACGGGCAGCCGCCCCTTTCAACAGGGAGCAATGTTTTTTCAGGCCGCAGCCCTTCTGGCCCCGGCGCGGTTCAGCACCGCCGCCAGCAGGAAGCCGAGGGGTGCGCTGAACCAGGTGGCCATGTAGAAACCGTCGTAGCCCAGCCGGGGTACCAGCAGGACGCAGGCCAGCAGGTCGATGGCGATGTTGCCGATGTTGGATGCAAGATACAGGGCCATCTGCTGGCGGCCCCGCAGGCCGGCTTCCTGCAGATGATGCATGGCGTTAAAAACATAGACGATGGCCTGCCTGCTGAGAAACAGGGTGCCATAACCAATGGCCTCGGCGTCGTCGGTGAAAAGCCGGAGCATCGGTTTGGCCAGCAGGATGCAGCAGGCCGTTACCACCAGCGCGTAAACCAGCAGGACGCCGCGAGCCTGCCGCACTCCCCTCCCGGACCCGCTCGGGCTGGCGGGCGGCGGTGTTCTGGGCGACGAAAAAGACCAGCGACTGGACAAGGCCAAAGACCGGCATCAGCAGTAGGCTGGACAGCTTGCTGGCGCAGGAAAAGCCGGCGATGGCCGCCACCCCGATGCCGCCCAGCAGACCATATTGCCCACGATCGCGCTGGCCTGTTGGAGGGCGTTGGGGGCCGACAGCCGGACCGTCTCCCAGACGTACCGGCTTTTAAGCATGGACCGGCGGAAGGGCCCGGTCAGCAGGGTGCGCCGGAGGTACCAGAGGACGAAGAGGCAGCCTACCACTTGCGAGAAGGCGGTGGCCGCCGCCGCCCCCGCCACCTCGAAGGGTCCCCCCCCTAGAGCAATCCCATAAAATATCGTGAAGCAGTTTCAAAAACTTTACAAA
>CAZEIG010000158.1:0-3779 GCA_964511805.1 uncultured Faecalibacterium sp. | reverse complement strand
GTCCCCCGCAAACAGCCGGGAGAGGGTGACGTCCCGGCCGTCCTCCGAGAGGAGGTAGGCCCACAGCCGCCCCGAGCGAAGCAGCAGGATGCCGACGCAGTTCTCGGTGGGGCTGTGGACGTGGGCCCCCTTGTCGTAGTGGACTAGCCGGGTGAAGCGGCAGAGGTATTCCTGCTGGGCGTCGGTCAGCTTGTCCCAGAAGGGGAAGGCGCAGGCCAGACAGCCCAGAGCCTCGGCTTCCTTACGCTCCATAGAAGCCACCTTTCCGGAGGGCCTTAGCGGCCTCGTTGCCGGCCACAGCCCCTTCGTAGACCGCCTTGGCCACCTGCAGCAGGCCGCCGGTGCAGTCCCCGGCTGCGAACAAACCGGGGATGGTGGTCATCATGTTCTGGTCCACCACGATCTTGTTGCCGTCCACTTCGGCCCCCATCTTCCGGGCCAGGGCTGTGCTGCCTGCCACCCCCATGGCCACAAAGACCCCTTCCACCGGGAGGGTCTCGCCGCCGGCCAGCCGGACGCCGGCGACCTTCTCCTCCCCGAGGATGGTCTCCACCTTCTCGGTCCGGACGGCGATCTCGGGCGGGAAGGCGGCGGTCAGGGGGGCGCCGCCGGTCAGGAGGGTGACGCTTTTGGCCAGGGGCAGAAGAGCCGACGCCTCGTGGAGGGCGTATTCGCCGCTGCCCAGGACGGCGACGTCCTTCCCCTTGTAAAAGAAGCCGTCGCAGGTGGCGCAGTAGCTGACGCCACGGCCTTCCAGGGCGGCCAGCCCCGGCAGGGGCGGGGCCGACCGGGATGCGCCGGTGGCCAGGATGACCGCGTCGGCGGGAAAGTCCCCGGCCAGGGTCTCGACGGTCAGCTTGTCGGTGAAGGTCAGGCCGACGGCTTCGGTCTCGACAAACTTGACCCCCACCGCTTTGGCGCCCTCGATGCCGCGGCGCTCCAGCTCGGCGCCCGAGATGGGACCCGGGACGCCGTAATAGTTCTCGATCCCCTCGGCGCGGGCCAGGGCGCCGGGGCCCTTGGTCAGGATGGTGGTGTCCACCCCCGCCCGGGCGGTGTAGAGGGCGGCAGAGACTCCCGCCGGGCCTGCCCCAATGATCATAACCTTTGCCATATCTGCAAACCTCCTGTGCGTTGTTTTTATCTTAGTATCTCATATTTGGGGGACGTTTTCCGTGACTGGCTTACCAAGTTTTGCCTCCGCCAGGGCCAGCTGGGCCGCCGAGGTTGTAGGGGATGGCGGGGAAGCCCTCTTCCTGCCAGGGCGGCGGGACGAGGAGGCACTGGCCGCCGGTGCCCGCCAGCCGGTAGCGGCAGAACCGGAGCCGGCCGCCATCACGGCCAGCATCATCGCCGCGCCGGATAGGAAGGAACGTTTTTTCTTGGTTTTTGCCTTGGCCATATCGTCCTCCTTGTTATTTGCGCTCCGCGCTATAGGGGGAACCCATTTCTGCCTGCTGAGGAACCGCGAACTCAGCCTGCGGTTCGCACACTCTCTCCGGCAAATTTTCCTGTCGGTGTCCCGCCCGTACGCACATGTCGTCCGGGCGAGACATTTTTGGAAGGTTTGTTGTTTCCATGATACCGCATCGGCGTCCAAAAGGCAAGGCGGCGGGCGTTTCCCCGAAAATTTTACCTTTGTGGCCCTATTATTTTGACGCCGGTGTGCTATACTGGATGGGAGACCAATTCGGAGGAACGACTATGTCAAAACAGAAGATCCTGTTCATCACCGGCGGCACCATCGCCAGCGTCCGGACCCCCCAGGGGCTGCGGCCGGTCCTGTCCAGCGGGGAGCTGCTGGCCCACCTGCCCGGCCTGGCCGAGCTCTGCCAGCCGGACACCCTGGCTCTTTGCAGCATCGACAGCACCGACATGAGCCCCGCCCACTGGCTGGCGATGGCCCGAGCCATCGAGGAAAACTACGACCACTACGACGGCTTCATTCTCTGCCACGGCACCGACACCCTGGCCTACACCGCCGCGGCCCTGAGCTACCTGGTCCAGGACGCAGACAAGCCGATCATCCTGACCGGCTCCCAGCAGCCCATCTCGGGGGAGATCACCGATGCCAAAAAGAACCTGCGGGACAGCGTCATCTGCGCCATCGCCCCCGACAGCCAGGGGGTGATGGTGGTCTTTGGGGGGCTGGTCATCGCGGGGACCCGCGCCAAGAAGAACAAGACCATCAGTTACGACGCCTTCGCGTCGGTCAACTTCCCGACCCTGGCCCAGGTGCAGGGGGACCATTTGGTCCGGTATATCGAAACGCCCCGGCCGGCCGGCCCGGTCCGGTTCAGCCATCGGCTGGACGAGCGGGTCTTTCTGCTCAAGCTGACCCCGGGGATGGGCCCCGGCCTGCTGCCCGAGATCTTCCGGCTGTATGACTGCGTCATCGTCGAGAGCTTTGGTGCCGGCGGGATCCCCCAGTCCCTGATGGAGGGCTTTGCCGAAGGGCTGGGCCGGTATGAGGAAACCCGCAAGGTCCTGATCATGACCACACAGGTCACCTACGAGGGGAGCGACGTCGGCATCTACGAGGTGGGCCGCCGTGTTCGGGACCGCTTCGCCTTCCTCGAGGCCCACGACATGACCATCGAGGCCGTCGTTACCAAGAGTATGTGGCTTCTGGGCCAGGGCTGTGAGAGCTTTCGCGAGCTGCAGCGCCGCTTCTACCAGCGGATCAACTTCGACACATTCTATCACTGAGCGCGCCGCACAGGAAAGGGAGGGCCGTCCATGTCGCCATTCTGGTACACCGTCGACACCATGCAGCAGCTGCACGGGTACAACTACCACGCCTTTGAGCTCTTCGGCCCGACCCATCTGTTCTGGCTGGGGCTCTGCGCCTTCCTCTGCTGCGCCGGCTTCTTCTTCTACCGCCGCTTGTCGGCACGGGGCCGGCGCCGGGTGCTGGCAGTCCTGACCGCCTTCCTCCTGGCCGACGAAATCGTCAAGTATTTCGCCTCCCTGGCGACCGGTCAGTTCGTCTGGCAGTTCCTGCCGCTCCACCTGTGCAGTATCAACCTTTTCATCTGCCTGTGGTACGCCATCCGCCCCAATCCCATCGCGGCCGAGGTCCTCTATGCCCTCTGCCTGCCGGGTGCTCTGGCGGCCCTCCTCTTCCCCTCCTGGCAGGCTGTCCCCCTCTGGAACGTCATGCACCTTCACTCCAGCACCATCCACACCATGCTGGTCCTCTACCCGGTCCTGCTGCTGGCCGGCGGCTTCCGCCCCAGCATCCGGCGTCTGCCGGCGGTCTTCGGCATCTTCTGTCTTGATGTCCTCGTCGCCAAGACAGCCAACCACTTCCTCGGCACCAATTTCATGTTCCTGGAAGGCGCCTGGGGCAACGGTGCCCTCCAGCTCATCCAGGACACCTTCGGCCGCTTCTACGTCCTGGGCCTGCTGTTGCTGGTCTTTCTGGTCTGGGCGGCGCTCTACGCCCCCTGGGCCATCGCAGACCTGCGGCGAAAAAAACGGCAGGCCAAAAAGGAATGACGGCAAAAGGAGAGCGGCACCAACCCCGAAACTACATAAATTACATGGTTTTCATATCCTACATAAAAACGCGCAGATTACCCCTTCGGGAGTTACGCATTTTCTGCCGGTTCGAAAAGTATATCATCTATGTAAGATATGTAGGGGAGGGCCCCGTCACGCCGCATGGCCCTCTCAGTCTCGCCTCAAAAAATTTCTCCAACCTCTTGCATTTCCCGTCAGAGTGTGGTATACTGAACAAGTCGTAGGACATTTTGGACGGTTAGCTCAGCTGGTCG
>CAZEIG010000157.1:0-3803 GCA_964511805.1 uncultured Faecalibacterium sp. | reverse complement strand
CAGCGACGTGGCCCAGAAGCGCCTGTCCGCCATCCGGGAGTTCACCGCCTTCGGCTCGGGGTTCCGGATCGCCATGCGGGACCTCCAGATCCGGGGCGCGGGCAACCTGCTGGGCCACAGCCAGCACGGCCACATGGAGGCGGTAGGCTACGACCTTTATATGAAGATGCTCAACCAGGCCATCGCCGCCGCCCGGGGCGAGCCGGTCCAGCGGGACAAAAGCGAGTGCCTGGTGGACCTGCGGGTGGACGCCTATATCCCCGAGCGGTACATCCCCGACGGACCCGGCCGGATTGAGGCCTACCGCCGGATCGCCGCCATCCAGAACGAGGCCGACGCCGCCGACGTCCTGGACGAGCTGATCGACCGCTATGGCGACCCGCCAGCCTCGGTCAGCGACCTGGTCAGCGTCTCCCTGGTGCGGGTGCTGGCCGCGTCGGTGGGGGTCTACGAGGTCACCCAGAAGAAAGACCTGCTGACCCTCTCCCTCGAAAAACTGGAACTGCCGATGATCCGGGGGTTGCTGTCCGCCTTCAACGGCCGTGTGACGGCGGGGGCCGGGGCCAAGCCTTACCTCTCGGTCACCCTGCGGGAGGACGAAAAGCCCCTGGAGCTGCTCCAGCAGCAGCTGCGGGCGATGGCCGCCATCCAGGACGGCAGCCAGCCGCAAAACCCTTGACGGGACACGCCCGCCGGGTTTATACTGGATAGGTTACAATCCACACCATCAAAGGAGCATATCTATGAAACGAAAACTGCTCGCGCTGGCCAGTGCGCTGGCGCTCTGCTTATCCCTTGCAGGCTGCACCATCTCTACCCCCGACACCGTCGGCACCATCAACGGGATGGAGATCAGCTCGGGGCTCTACCTGCTGGCCCAGTTCGACGCCTACCAGCAGGCCGCCCAGTACGCCGGGGAGGACCAGGACCCTTCCAGCGTCCGGTCCTTCCTGAACGAGACCATCACCCTTGACGACGGCAGCAGCACCACCGTCAGCGACTATGTGGCCGACACCACCCTCGCGGACCTGCGCCGCTTTGTAGCCGTCGAGACCCGCTTCGAAGAGCTGGGCCAGACCCTCAGCGAGGAGTATGCCTCCCAGGCCGACAGCTACACCGACCAGGTGATGGAAAACTACGGCAGCCTCTACGAGGCCAACGGCATCGGGGAGGAAACCATCCGCCGGTATGAGTACAACCTTTTCAAGCAGGCGGCCCTGGTGGACCTGCTGTACGGTGAGAACGGCGAGACACCCCTCACCGACGCGCAGCTGACCGACCACCTCGAAAACGAGATGATCTACGCCCGCTACATCGTGGTGCCCCTCTACAACACCTCCACCTTTGCCTTTGCGGACGAGGACCAGAGCGCCGAGATGCTCCAGCTTGCCCAGCAGGCTGCCGCCGACGGCGCGGCCGACCCCGACACCTTTGAGATCACGGTAGGTGAGGCTCTGCCTGACATCTACGCCGTCCTCGATGCCGAATACACCGCCGAGGACGCCGCCTCCGACTTCACCACCGGTTTCCTGACCCAGAGCGACCTGGACAACTACTTCACCGCCGACGCGGCCGAAACGCTGCGGGCGCTGGACTTCGGCGAGGCGGCCGCGGTTCAGTACAACGCCTATTCCCTCCTGATCGCCCTGCGGGTGGACCCGCTGGATACCCTCAGCCTGGACCTGCTGCGGAGCACCATCCTTTCGGACATGGGCGCCGGGCTGGTGGAGGACGCCATGACCGAACTGGGGGCCAGCTACGACGCCGACCTGGATGAGAGCGCCATGAACCAGCTGCCGGCGCGGAAAATCAAGATGTCTGTCTGACGACTTTTAGGGGGTGGGGCCGTGGGCTTCGCCCCTTTATTTATTCCTTCCATGCATATTTGGCAATGCAAGATAAGCATTCGACATTTGTGCCAAAGCGGTTTACAATAGAGGTGGCCCCGGGAAAAGGGCCTTTTGACGGAACCGCTGCACGGCCTGTGCGGACAAGACAAATAGAAATGGAGGCAGGAGACTATGGCAGTCAAACAGACGGCAGGGCGCACCCAGCTCGGCGAGTTCGCGCCCAAGTTTGCCCAGTTGAACGACGATGTGCTGTTCGGCGAGGTGTGGAGCAGAGAGGACAAGCTCTCCCTGCGGGACCGCTCCCTGGTGACGGTGGTGGCCCTGATGGCCCAGGGCCTGACCGACACCTCCTTCCAGCATCACCTGGAGAACGCCAAGAAGAACGGCATCACCCGGGAGGAGATCGCTGAGATCATCACCCACGCGGCCTTCTACGCCGGCTGGCCCAAGGCCTGGGCGGCTTTCCGGATGGCCAAGGAGATCTGGGCCGACGAGGAACCCGACACCGCGGCCCATGGCGGCGTCTTCGGGCTGGGCGCACCCAACGACGCCTACGCCCAGTACTTCATCGGGCACAGCTATCTCAAGCCTCTCACCGGGGAGAACGGCGTCTCTGCCGCCAACGTGACCTTTGAGCCCGGCTGCCGGAACAACTGGCACATCCACCACGCCGACAAGGGCGGCGGGCAGATCCTCCTCTGCACCGAGGGCCGCGGCTGGTACCAGGAGTGGGGCAAGGAAGCCCAGGCCCTCGGCCCCGGCGACTCGGTGGCCATCCCCGCCGGCGTCAAGCACTGGCACGGCGCGGCCAGGGACAGCTGGTTCTCCCACATCGCCATCGAGGTCCCCGGCGAGAACGGCCACAACGAGTGGTGCGAGCCGGTCTCGGACGAGGAATACAGCAAACTGCCGTAAGGGCAGGGCCTGTGGGACGACTGCAATGTAAAAAGTTTGTAAAAGACAGGTAAAAGTATCGTATCGAGCGGCGTTTCTTTTCGAAGATACGCCGCTTTTTCTGTATATAAGACAGGACGGCCCGTCTTTTGCGACATCATTCTTGAAAATCAGATATAAATCAAGTAAAATAGATGTAAGATTTTAGTACATAGAATCTTTCTGCTCTTGGATGAAAAGCGGCTTCGGCCGACAGGAGCGTTTTGTTTACCGTCCCGGGATGGCCCCGCCGCGCCTGACCGCGGCCCGGCACAGCCCGCAGGACCTGCCGAAAGGAGTCTGTATCGATTTATGGATCTGTCATTTTCCTCATTTTGGGGTCAGCTGGCCGGCAACCCGATTCTGATCATCACCGTGGCGCTCACACTGGGGGTCATCTTCGTCAACGGCTGGACCGACGCGCCCAACGCCATTGCCACCTGCGTCACCACCCGCTGCATGGGGGTGCGCCAGGCCATCTGGATGAGCGCACTCTTCAACTTTCTGGGCGTCCTGGTCATGACCCAGATCAACAGCTCGGTGGCCTCCACCATCAGCAACATGGTGGATTTCGGCGCCGACACCGACAGCGCCCTGATCGCCCTCTGCGCGGCGCTGCTGTCCATCGTGGTGTACAGCACCGTCGCCTCCTTCTTTGGGATCCCCACCAGTGAAAGCCACAGCCTGATCGCCGGCCTGTCCGGCGCAGCCATTGCCATCCAGGGCGGCATCGGCGGCATCAACTTTGACGAGTGGATCAAGGTGCTCTACGGCCTGGTCCTCAGCCTGCTGCTGGGCTTCGTCTCGGGCTGGGTCATCTGCAAGCTGGTCACCATCATCTGCTACAATATCGAACTGCGGCTGGCCAACCGCTTCTTCCAGGGGGCGCAGATCGCCGGTGCGGCGGCCATGAGCTTCATGCACGGCGCCCAGGACGGCCAGAAGTTCATCGGCGTCCTCTTCCTGGGGCTGGCCTTCTCCCACGGGCAGCAATCAGTGGCCGGGATGGAAATACCCGTC
>CAZEIG010000156.1:0-3833 GCA_964511805.1 uncultured Faecalibacterium sp. | reverse complement strand
CCCCCGGGAGATGTACATGGGCTTCTACTATGCCCCCGGCGTGGTCTGCGAGGCGATCAAGACCGCCATCTATGCCCAGTGCCTGCTGGAACTGGTGGGCAAAAAGCCGGTGCCCCGCTACTGCGACAGCCACGACGACATCGTCACCTGCTTTGATGCGGGGAGCGCCGAGGCGCTGGTGGGTTTCTGCCGGGGCATCCAGGCCGCCAGCCCGGTGGACAGCTACGCCGCCCCCGAGCCCTGCCCCGAACCAGGCTACACCGACGAGGTCATCATGGCCAGCGGCAGCTTCACCCAGGGCAGCACCATCGAGCTGAGCTGCGACGGGCCGATGCGTCCGCCCTACACCTGCTATCTGCAGGGCGGGCTGAACTTTGCCGCCAGTCGCGCCGGCGTCCTGCTGGCGGTGCAGAATGCGTGGTTTGCATAAAGTTGAGGCTCCAAGGGGGACCCGTTTCTGCCATCTTGTCCGGGCCGGACGGATTTGAAATAACAGGCGGCTGTGTCACGCTGCAAAAATTGTCGGAAAGGGACTTGCAAAACGGATAGCCCAGCGTTATACTGGGAAACAGCTTTATCAATCCAAAGGATGGTGAAAATACATGACAAATGAAGTGACCCCCATCAGCGCCCAGCTGCTGGCCCAGCTGGAGCAGGGGTATGCGGCCCGGCCCTATCTGGGCGTGATGTCCAACGCCATCAGCCGCACCACGCTGGACGATGCATCGTTTGTGCCTTCTGCGGCGGCCAAGCTGCAGATGGATTTCTCGGTGACGGTGCCCACCACAGGCATCACCAACCAGAAACAGAGCGGCCGCTGCTGGATGTTCTCGGTGATGAATATGCTGCGGGAGCGGGTGATCAAGAAGTGCAACCTGGAGGATTTTGCCCTGTCGGGCGCTTACCTGGCCTTCTACGACAAGCTGGAGAAGTGCAACCTCTTCTATGAGAACATCCTCCACTTTGCCGCCCAGCAGCCCGACGAGCGGGAGACCTGGACCCTGCTGGGCAGCCCCCTGCCCGACGGCGGCCAGTGGGATATGGTGGCCAGCCTGGTGCGGAAGTACGGCGTAGTGCCCGATTGGGTTATGCCCGAGAACGTCCACTCCACCGGCACCGCCCAGTATATGGCGATCCTCAGCCGGAAGCTCCGCCGGGACGCCTTCGAATTGCGGGCCCTGGTCCAAGCGGGAAAGGACACCGCCGCCCGCCGCGCCGAGATGCTGCAGGAGGACTACAACGCCCTCTGCATCCTCTACGGCCAGCCGCCCAAGAGCTTCGACTTTGCCTACACCGACAAGGACAAGAAGTTCCACTGCGACCGCGGCCTGACCCCCAAGGCCTTCTTTGAGAGCTACATCGGGGATGACTTCGACAGCTTTGTGCCGGTCATCGCCTCCCCCATCCACCCCCTCAACCGCACCTTCTGCCAGCCCTACATGGGGGACGTGGTGGAAGAGAATATGTTCTGGCTCAACCTCACCCAGGAAGAGCTGGAGGATCTGACCGTCCGCCAGCTGCAGGCAGGGGAGCCGGTCTGTTTCAGCTGTGACTGCCGCCCCGACCGGGACCGCGCCCGCGGCTACTGGGACCCCGACTGCTTCCAGTACGGGCAGGTGCTGGGCGGCATCTCCCTTGAGATGGAGAAGGAAGACCGGCTGCTCAGCCGGGATAGCACCATGAACCACTGCATGATGTTCTGCGGCGTTAACCTGGACGAGAACGGCCAGCCCGACCGCTGGAAGATCGAGAACAGCTGGGGCGACGCCTCGGGCCAGAAGGGCTACTTCATCGGCAGCGAGAAGTGGTTCAAACAGTACGTCTACCAGGTGGTGGTACGGAAGGAGCTGCTCAGCGACGCACAGCGCGCCCTGCTGGACCAGGCGCCCATCCCGATGCCGCTGTGGGACCCGCTGGCGTAAAAGATCCCATTTCTGTATAATAAAAATCCGCCCCGGCTGCGCGTGTCAGCCGGGGCGGATTTTTTTATAGATAGCGCAGCGTTCCTTGGTTTGGCGCAGACGTCCGCCCGTTCGGGATGTTTTCATCTGGCGTTTCTGGTCCGGTATTCGCGGGGGGTGCAGCGGTAGAAGCGGCGGAACTGCTGGGAGAAGTTGCTGGGGCTGTCGAAGCCGCAGCCCGCCGCGATCTGGGCGATGCTGTCGGCTGGGCGGAGGAGCAGCGCGTCAGCCCCCTGCATGATCCGGTATTTCAGCAGGTACTGCATGGGGGAGATGTGGATGGTCTTCTGGAAGCAGCGCAGGCATTCCCGCTCGCCGATGCCGGCCTCCCCCGCGATGCCGGCCAGTGTCAGGCTGCGGGCGAAGTTTTTCTGGATGTAGGCCAGCATTTGCTGGACCCGGGCCTCGTCCTGGCTGGGGCGGGCCTCGCCGGCGGCCTCGAAGGCGGGGGCAAACTGCCGGCAGAGGGCCAGGCAGACGGCGGAGAGCCCCTCCCGCACGGCGAACTCGTAGCCGGGGGCCTCTTCTGCCAGGGCGCGGCAGACCTCCACGAACCGCCGGATGGTTTCGGCGTCGGCCTGCCGGTCGAACTTCCACGCCCGGAAGGCGTAGCAGTTGACCAGGGGGGTGATGTACTTTTTGGCGAAGACGGTCTCCTTGCCGCCGGTCACCAGCCCGGGGCTGAAGACTGCCGAGAGGATCTCACAGGCCGAGGCGGTGTTGGCGCTGTGGAGCACCCCGGCGTTGAAGGCGATGCAGTCCCCCGCGGCCAGCTCGAAGCGGCGGCCGGGGGTCTCGGCGGTCAGCCGCCCCGATAGGATGTAGATGACCTCCAGTTCGTCGTGCCAGTGCCAGGGCAGGGCGTGGTCGGGGGCGTAGCTCTCGGCATAGTCCGCGCAAGGGAAATCCAGGGTGCCGTGGGGCTGCGGCTCCCGCCGCTGGGGGGTGATGTTCAGGCTGGGGTTGATACCGCACACCTGCAGGCTCATAAGAGCGCCTCCTTTTGGTCGTTTTTCTTATAGTATAGGGCGGAAATCAAATTGAATCAAGGGGGATTTGGCGGTATCCTTTCTTTGAAAAGAAAAGAGGAGGAAACAGACATGGTACATCTTCTGCTGGGCGTGATCTATCTTGCCTTCATCAGCCTGGGTCTGCCCGACTCCCTGCTGGGGTCGGCCTGGCCCTCCGTCTATGGGGAGCTGGGGGTCCCGGTGTCCTACGCGGGAGTCATCTCGGCCATCATCTCGCTGGGGACCATCGTCTCCAGCCTGAACAGCGACCGGCTGACCCGGGCCCTCGGCCCCGGCCGGGTGACGGTCTGCAGCGTGGCCCTGTTCGTCTTTTCGACGGCGGGGTCTTTCTGGATGCTCTGCCTCTGGGCGGTGCCCTACGGCCTGGGCGCGGGCAGCGTGGACGCGGCCCTCAACAACTATGTCGCCATCCACTACGCCAGCCGCCACATGAGCTGGCTGCACTGCATGTGGGGGATCGGCACCCTGGTGGGTCCCAACCTCATCAGTTACGCTCTGGCCACCGGCCAGGGATGGCAGATGGGCTACCGGACCATCTCTCTGCTGCAGGTGGGGCTGACGGCGGTGCTCGTCTTCAGCCTGCCCTTCTGGAAGCGCCAGGCCGGCACCGCCCAGGAGGGCCCGTCGGCAGAGACGGGCGAGGCCCTCAGTCTGCGGCAGGTGCTCCGCATCCCCGGCGCAAAGAGCGCGATGACCGGCTTTTTCTGCTACTGCGCCCTGGAACAGACCGCCATGCTCTGGGCCGGCAGCTACCTGAACCTCCACAGCGGCCTGTCGGCTGAGCGGGCGGCCGGCCAGGCCGCCCTCTACCAGCGGCGGAACGCGGCCGCGCCCTTCCTGC
>CAZEIG010000155.1:0-3852 GCA_964511805.1 uncultured Faecalibacterium sp. | reverse complement strand
TTTGCTCGTCTCGCTTTTGTGGCCCGCCCCGCTGGGTGCTCGAGTATAATACTACTTTCTCCCTCGTTTGTCAACATCTTTTTTCAAATTTTTGCGAGGCAAAATCTCCTTGACAACACCCCTGCCCGGCCGCTATGATACAGGTACATTATATATGACAAAAGGGAGCGTGTGTTTCTATGTCCTCCATCACTGTACGGGGCTGCCAGATCGGGGCGGGGCGGCCCAAGGTCATCCTCCCCATCGTCGAGCGCACCGCCGCCGAGATCTTTACGCAGGGGCAGACCTTCGCGGCACTGGCGGCCGACTGCATCGAATTCCGGGCCGACTGGTTCGAGGGCTGGCAGGACCCGGATGCCCTTGCCCGCTGCCTGACCGGCCTGCGGGCTGCTCTGGGCGAAAAACTGCTGCTGGTCACCCTCCGCACACGAACCGAGGGGGGCGAAGCCGACGCCTCCCCCGCGCTCTATGCGGCCTTCTGCGCCCAGGTCTGTGAAAGCGGATGCGCCGACCTCATCGACATCGAATTCTTCCCCGCCGGGGAAAGTCTTCCCGCCCTCATCCAACAGGCCCATGACCATGGGGTCCGGGTGGTCTGCTCCAGCCACGATTTCCAGCGCACCCCCTCCCGGCAGGAGATGGTGGCACAGCTCTGCGCCATGCAGGCCGCCGGGGCCGACCTGCCCAAACTGGCTGTCATGCCCCAGAGCCGCCGGGACGTCCTGTCGCTGTTGGCCACCACCGCTGAAATGGCCGATTGCCACCCCGAGACCCCGGTCATCACCATGAGCATGGGGGCGCTGGGCGGCGTCAGCCGGCTCTGCGGGGAGGCCATCGGTTCGGCTATGACCTTTGCCTGCGCGGGGAAGGCCAGCGCCCCCGGCCAGCTGGAGCTGGACGTCCTCAACCCAGTACTGGACCGTCTCTCCCTCAACTGAACGGCCCAAAAAGGCCGCGCCTTCCGCCCGGTGCGGCAAAGCGCGGCCTTCTTTCTCATTTTTTTCCCTTGCCGGTCAGCTTGCCCAGGGTCACCTTCCAGCGGGGATAGCCCCAGCGGGGGTCCTCGGTGAAGTCGTCGGCCAGCTTCCAGGGGAAGACTCCGTCGTCAAAGTAGAGGTTGCCGTCCTCCCCCACCCGGGTCAGCTTTTTGGGCAGGTACTGCTCGTCATAGTAGCCAGTCTTGGGACGCTGCCAGTGCAGGGTCCCGTCCGGGTCCATCCCCGCGGCCCAGGCTCCAAAGACGAAGGTGGCCGCTTCGCCGTAGCAGTGCTGCTCAAAGCGGATCTTCCCGTCGTAATAGAACTTGATGACCTCCAGGGTGCCCGACTCCTTCTTGCCATCCCGGCCGAGTGTGGGGCGGTAGTCCTGCTGGTAGCGGCAGCCGCAGTGGCTCCCCGCGAAATCCTTGGGATCGTACGCCATGACCATTCATCCTTTCTTTTCTGTGTATCCATCAAGAGCGGGCGGCGCAGCCCGGCTCATTCCACTTCATAAGGCCAGCGCAGGATCCCGCCCAGATCGTACAGATGCCGGTAACCCATCCCCGCCAGGATGGCGGCGGCGCGGGCGCTCCGCACTCCGCTGCGGCAGTAGATCAGCCAGACGGCTTCCTTGTTGGGGAGGACATAGGGCGCTTCGGCCTCCACCCGGCCCAGCGGCAGCAGGACTGCCCCCGGGATGTGCCCCTCCGCGTACTCCTCCGGCTCCCGGACGTCCACCACCCGGGCCTGGCCGGCCGCCAGCAGCCGGCGGGCTGCGGCGGGCTTGATCTTTTCAACCATGGCCCCCACTCCTTTCCTTGTGGTTTTCTCTATATTATGATAGCAGACCTTTTTTGTTTTCACAAGGTTTGGAAAGGCCAAAAATATTTTCCGGCCCGGGCGGGCTTTTCAAATTTCGTTTGTCGTGTTATACTTGGCTCATTCCAACAAGGAGGGATCGAGATGCGATTTTCCACCAAAAGCAGGTACGGCCTGCGCCTGATGGCCGAACTCGCCTGCTCGACCTCGGGGCGGGCCATGCCCCTCAAAGAGATCAGCGAGCGCCAACACCTCAGCCTGAAATACCTCGAACAGCTGGTCACCCCGCTGATCCGGGCCGGGCTGGTCAAGAGCGAGCGGGGCAGCCAGGGGGGCTACCGCCTGGTCAAGGACCCCGCCGAGACCACCGCCGGCGAGATCATCGCGGCGATGGAGGGCAGCGTCGCCCCCATCCCCTGCCTTGAGAGCGAGGTCAACGACTGTCCCCTGTCGGACCAGTGCGCAACCCTGCCCTTCTGGACCGGGCTGGATGAGGTCATCAACCGCTATATGGAGAGCGTGACCCTGGCCGACATCGCCAAAAGCCTGATGGAAAAACCGGGCTGCGGCTGCGCCTGCGGGAAAAACGCCGCTTCGGGCGAAAAAACATCTTGACATTTGCCGCCCGATCTTGTATAATAATCTGGCATTCGACGGAACGCCGGATGTGTAAAGGGGTATAGCTCAGTTGGTAGAGCAGCGGTCTCCAAAACCGCGTGCCGTGAGTTCGAGACTTACTACCCCTGCCAAAAGCACAGTGTCGGTTGGCACTGTGCTTTTCTTTTTCTATCCCGACTTGCAAGGAGGAGGCTATGGATATCGAATACCTGCTGCTGTTGCAGCGCCTGCGGGAGACCTGGGGCAACCTGCTGACCCCTGTCATGGAGCTGGTGAGCGAACTGGCCGCCAGCTCGCTCACCATCGCGGTGGCGGCCTTTGTCTTCTGGGCGGTGGACCGGCAGTTCGGCGGCTTTCTGGTGCTGAACTATGTGGGCAGCAGCCTGCTCAACCAGACGGTCAAGCTGACAGCCTGCGTCTACCGCCCCTGGGTGCGGGACCCGCGCATCCAGCCGGTCCCCGCCGCCCTCGAGACGGCCACCGGCTATTCCTTCCCCTCCGGCCACACCCAGAGCGCCACCGCCATCTACGGCAGCGTCGGGCTGTGGTACGGCAGCAAGCGGCGGTGGCTGGCCGCCCTGATGGTGGTGATGATCCTCCTGACCGCCTTTTCCCGGAACTATCTGGGGGTCCACACCCCCCAGGACGTCCTGGTCAGCATGGCCCTCTGCGCCGCCTACCTCTGGGTGAACGGCAAGGTGGCGGCCCGGCTGGCTCGCCAACCCAGCTTCGATCTGACGGTGGCGGCGGTGGGGATGGCCCTGGCCCTGCTGACGGTGGCCTGGTTCTCCTTCAAGAGCTACCCACTCGACTACCAGGACGGCGTCCTGCTGGTGGACCCCGAGCTGATGATGGAGGATGGCTTCATGAGCGCCGGGATGGTCTTCGGCTTTTACCCCGGCTGGCTGATCGAACGGCGGTGGCTCCGCTTTTCCACCGCCCGGCACACCCCGGCCCAGTTCCTGCTGGCCGGCGTGGCCCTGGTCCCCATGCTGCTGATCTACAAGCTGCTGCCTGGCCTGCTGTCCCCCGCCGCAGGCGCCTGCTGGGCCGAGTTCATCAGCTGCACCCTGCTGGCCTTCTATGTCATGGCCATCGTGCCCGCCTGCATCTGCCTGCTGCAACGGCGGCGCCCTAAAACCTAACCGCTCCCGCCTCCCGAAAGGGAGGCATTTTTTACATCCGGGCAGCCGTTTTTACGGATTCAGAAAAAATCGAAAATTCAGGCTTGACAACCCGCCCTCCGGTTGGTATAATAAGACACGTTCCGGCGGTCAGCCGCCGGCGGCCATCTTCAAAAATGGCCCGGTGGCTCAGTTGGTTAGAGCACCAGCCTGTCACGCTGGGGGTCGTCGGTTCGAGTCCGATCCGGGTCGCCATATGCTGCTATAGCTCAGTTGGTAGAGCGCATCCTTGGTAAGGATGAGGTCTCCAG
>CAZEIG010000154.1:0-3875 GCA_964511805.1 uncultured Faecalibacterium sp. | reverse complement strand
CCGCTTTTGTAAAGTTTTTGAAACTTCTTCACGATATTTTATGGGATTGCTCTAGGGCTGGATATGATAGAAGTAGCCGCGTAAAAGAAAAAATCCGCTTCCTTTCGGAAACGGATTTCTTTTGGTGGAGATAAGCGGGATCGAACCGCTGACCTCTTGAATGCCATTCAAGCGCTCTCCCAGCTGAGCTATACCCCCATTTGTCTGCGGCCTATTGCAGGCCGCCCATATAGAGTACCACTGCGGCGGCATTTTGTCAACACCTTTTTTGAAAAAAAGTGGCCGGCGGCGCGGGGGAAGGGCAATCTCTGCCAAGCTGTGCGCAGATTCTTTGGCGGTTTGCAGATGCTGTGCGTATGGGAGAGGCGGCGGGGCGCTCTCACCCCCGCCAGAACAGCCCGCCGCTGGTCTGGAAGGCCAGGGGCTGATGCTCTTGCTGCCCAGTTTGAAGTCCATGGTCAGGGTCTCGCCCACCGGGCCGACGGCGTCCCCGCGGGCGACGGTCTGGCCCGGCTGGACGTTGATGGACGCCAGGCCGTACAGATAGCTGCGCAGGCCGCAGCCGTGGTCGATGACCACCGTGTTGCCGGTGAGGGCCAGGTTCTGGGCCACGGCTACCACCCCGTTGGCGGGGGCCCGCACCGGGTCGCCGGGGATGGTGTAGAGGAGGGTGGAGTTGGACTGGCCCGACCGTTCCCCGTTGACGATCTTGGTCTGGCCGTAATCCACCAGGACGGTGTAGGTCTCCACCGGGCAGAGGAAGGCGCCGTCCCAAAGCTTTTCCCGGGCGTCGGCCTCGTAGAGGGGCCAGATGACGTTCCGGAACTGCTGGTTGGCAGCCTCGGTGGCAGGGGGCTCGGGCTGGGCCTCCGCCCCGCCGAAGGCCCTGGCGGTCACCACCACGCTGGTGGGCAGGGTCTCGCCGCCCACCATCCCGCCGATGGAAAGGGCCACCACCCCGCCCTGGGTCATCTGGCTGGAGGAGAGTTCCAGCTCGGCCGAGGCCTGGATGGTGAAGCGGAAGGTGTAGCTGTAGCAGCCGGTGGCCCGGGCCGGGCGCTCCAGCCCGGCGTTCCGGAGGACCGCCCTGTCGGCCGGCCAGCTGAAGGCGGCGGGGTCCATCCCGGCGGGCAGCCGCCAGGCCGTCAGCTCGGCCTTGTACTCCCCGTTGGCGGGGTAAAGGAAGCTGTCATAATCCTGCACCGTCCCCTCGAAGAGGACTGCCGCCCCGTCGCTGCTGGTGATGGTCAGGGTGGCGTATGTAACCCAGTCGGGCAGGGTCAGGGCGGGGTGGGTGTCGTAGAGGACCCCCAGCTTCTGCACCGACAGGGTGGAGGGGCTGTAGAAGGCCTTGTCCAGCATCCCGCCGATCAGGGGGGCCTGCCAGCAGCGGCCGTTGACCTCCAGCTCCACTCCGCCGAACTGGGCGGCAGGGTCGGGCAGGCTGCCGTCGGTGGTGAAGGAATAGCTGGCCGCCATCACCGCGGCCAGCAGCACCGCCACCCCTAGGACAACGCCGATCAGCCAGAACAGGATGTGTTTGATGACCCGCATAGTATACTTCCTCCTTTTGCCGGATAAAGAGAAGGGCGCGCCGGCAACAGCCTCGAAAAGGCCACGCCGGTGCGCCCTGACGTTCCAAATTTGGGTTGCAGCGTTTATTCTGCGGCATCCTCGGCGGCAGGCTCTGCATCCTCGCTGGCCGGCTCGTCGGTGTCGGCGGGGACTGCCTCGTCCTCACCGAACAGCAGCCGCTCATACTCGTCCAGCTCCTTCTCACGGCGGCGGAGGTAGACGGCCACGGCGGCCAGTGCGCCGGCCACGGCGGCCAGCACCGCGATGACGGCGATCAGGTAAGATTTTTTCATAGATCTAGCACACTCCTTTTTACGCGCAAAGCGTTCTTTCAGCTTAGCATTCCAGCGGGCGGCGCACAGCAGAATCTTCAACATCCCCAATAGGGCGGAAAAGATATGGACAGAGGTTTTCAATACAATCGTCACTGACAGCGCCCTCCCAACAGACGGGGGCCGCGGCAACGTCCACCCCCGGAATACCCTTATTATACCCGCTGCCCGGCAAAATTACAACCGAAATCCACAAAATTTCCCTTATTTGAGCAGGTATTTTCGGTACGCCTTGAACGCGCCGGGCAGGGCGTACTGCCCGGCCAAGGCTTCCCGGCCGGCCCAGACGCAGCCGGCGGGGGCCGGTTGGGCCGGTACAGTCAGCAGCCAGCCGGACATCTGCCACTCCAGGTGGGTAAAGACGTGCCGAGCGGCGGGCAGGGGGAGGGCGGAGGCCTCCCCTGCCGCCAGCCCGAGGGCGGCCAGGGACTGCCGGACGGCCGCGGGGCTGTCCAAGTGGACCCCTTCGAAGGCGGGGGGCTGCCAGAGGCCCGCCAGCAGCCCGGTCTCGGGCCGCTTCTGGAGGAGCCACGCCCCGCTGTCTGCCGCCTGCACCAGGGCCACCGTCACCGGCAGGACCCGGCGGGGCTTGGAGGCGGCTTTGGCGGGGAGGTGTTCGGCGCTGCCGGCCCAGCGGCCCTTACAGAGGGCGGCGAGAGGGCACTGACCGCAGAGGGGCGCGCCCCCCGGCAGGCAGACCAGGGCCCCCAGCTCCATCAGGGCCTGGTTGTAGTCCCCGGGGGCGTCGGGGGGCTGGTGGTCCATCACCCGCCGGGTGAACCGCTGTTTGACGGCGGGGTCGGTGACGGGGCCGTCGTCATTGTAGAGGCGGGCAAAGACCCGCAGGACGTTCCCGTCCACCGCGGGGGCCGCCAGCCCGAAGCCGATGGAGGCGATGGCTCCGGCGGTGTAGGGCCCGATGCCGGGCAAAGCCAGCAGGGCGTCGTAGTCGGCGGGGAGCTGGCCGCCGTACCGCTCACAGACGATCTGGGCGGCCTTCTGCATACTGTGGACCCGGCGGTAGTAACCCAGCCCCTCCCAGAGCTTGTCCAGCCGCTCGGGTGGACAGGCGGCCAGGGTGGGGATGTCGGGCAGCTCCCGGATGAAGCGCTCGTAGTAGGGCAGGGCCGCGGCCACTCGGGTCTGCTGCAGCATGATCTCGCTGACCCAGACATGGTAGGGGGTGGGGGCCTCCCGGAAGGGCAGGACCCGGCGGTTCGCATAAAACCAGGCCAGAAGGGCAGGGGTGATAGATTCCACGGTAAAACCTCACGAAGTTAAAATATAGAAAACGTCCCGCCCGGACGACATGCGCGTACGGGCGGGACAGATACGGGGAAAGTCCGTTCCCCTCTGGAATCGCTTAAAAACCGTAGGCGGTGCGGGGGAAGGGCAGGACGTCCCGGATGTTCTGGATGCCGGTGAGGTACATCAGCAGACGCTCGAAGCCCAGGCCGAAGCCGGCGTGCTCCACCGTGCCGAAGCGGCGCAGGTCGAGATACCAGTCGTAGCTGGCCTTGTCCAGGCCCAGCTCGTCCATACGGGCGGACAGCTTGCCGTAGTCCTCCTCGCGCTGGCTGCCGCCGATCAGCTCGCCGATGCCGGGCACCAGCATATCGGCGGCGGCGACGGTCTTGCCGTCGGTGTTCTGCTTCATATAGAAGCTCTTGATCTCCTTGGGGTAGTCGGTGACAAAGACCGGCTTCTTGAAGACCACTTCGGTGAGGTAGCGCTCGTGCTCGGTCTGGATGTCGCCCCCCCACTCGACGGGGTACTGGAACTTCTTGTTGTTCTTTTTGAGGCTCTCGACGGCGTCGGTGTAGCTGACCCGGCCGAACTCGCTGCTGGCCACCAGCTCCAGCCGCTCGATCAGCCCCTTGTCGATGAACTTGTTGAAGAAGTCCATCTCGTCGGGGCAGGTGTCCAGGACGTAACGGATGACGTACTTGGTCATGGCCTCGGCCACGT
>CAZEIG010000153.1:0-3885 GCA_964511805.1 uncultured Faecalibacterium sp. | reverse complement strand
CAGGACCGACCGCAGCAGGGGGACGATGAAGCCCACCGCCGCGCCGTACTGCCAGCCGCAGATCAGCCCGCAGAGGAAAACGGGGATGTGCATCGGCAGCAGCATACTGCCGATCTGGGGGATCTGCCCGGTGAAGAAGGGCAGCACCAGCCCCAGCGCCAGGAACATGGCGGCCAGGGTCATCTTTTGGATGTTTTTGCGCATGATTGTCTCCTTGTCGATGGGTGTGTTGGGAGGGCGGCTCAGTCCAACGGGACGATCTCGTAGTCACGGCTGCCGAGGCCGTGCTTGGCGGCGGCCTCCACTGTGTGGATGGCGTGGCGGGACTCCATCCGCTCGATTAGGGCGGTCTTGCCGGGGTCGGCGGCGTTCTGGACGGCGTCGTAGCAGGCCTGGTCCACCGCCACCGGGTCGGTGGAGGCGAAGATGCCCAGGTCGGCCATCTCAGGTTCGGCGGGGTGGCTGTCGCAGTCACAGTCGACGCTCAGTCGGTTGGCCACGTTGATGTAGAGCATATTCTCAGCGCCCTTGTAGCGGATGACCGCCCGGCAGGCGTCGGCCATCGACTCGAGGAAGTGGTCCTGTTCGGGCAGCTTGTCGAAGAGCTCGGCGGCGGTGGTGGTGACGCCGGCGGTGTGGATGTAGGTCTTGCCCCGGGTGGAGGCGATGCCGATCGAGATGTTCTTGAGCGCACCGCCCATACCGGCCATGGCGTGGCCCTTGAAGTGGGAGAGGACCAGCAGGGCGTCGTAGTTGGCCAGGTGGGCGCCGACGATGTCCTTGTCGAGGTGGAAGCCGTTCTCCACCGGCAGATCCATCTCTCCCTCCTCATCCATCAGGTCGCAGGGACTCATGGCCTTGAAGCCGTGCTCCTCGATGGCCTTCCAGTGCTCTTTGGGGTCCATCCGTCGGCCGGCGTAGGCGGTGCAGCACTCGACGATGGTGCCGTTCAGGCTGTAAACCAGATCGCCGATCAGCTCGGGGTGGAGGTAGTTGTGGCCGCCCGGCTCGCCGGTGGAAATTTTGACCCCCACCTTCCGGCCAGACCAGTCGGCCCCCAGCGCCTGATAGATCCGGATCAGGCTTTCGGGCGTGATCTCTCTGGTGAAATAAACCTTTGCTTTTTCCATGATGTTATCCCTCCGTATGTCAATATAGTATTCAGACAAGGGCTTTGGCCCAAAAGAGCAATCGGGATGCCGAGTGGCCAGGATAAGTGCAGCTTATCTGAACGCCAAGATATTCGTCTGTAGAAACTATAACACAACGTCGCCCCGAAAACAAATACTTTGGAAGAATGCACTGTCATACGCCCGGGGCATGACCGGGGAAAAGGACGGAAGGAAAAATGCACGGTGCGGTTTATTTGCCCTGCATGGCGAACCAGGCGGCGGCGTAGCCGGCCGGGTGGGGGATGAGGGGCTTGACTTCGAGGCCGGTGGTGTTGAGGCAGAGGTGATAGTTGGCGCGGTCGCCCCAGCCGGCGCGGGAGAACATCCCGTGGTACTGGGTGCGGCGGGCGTCCACCTTCTTGATCTCACGCTCAAGCTCTTTGGGGGAGGCGGTGGAGCCGGTCTCCTCGTAGTGCTGGCAGCGGGCCAACTTGTGGGCCATGTCGGCGCAGACGAAGAGCTTGAGGGGCGAGGTCCTCGAGAAAAGCACGGTAGGGTCCATGCGGTACAACACGCCTTTCGTTCCACAGAGAGGCGGGGGGACGCGGGCCGGGCCGCGCAGAAAAAGGCGCCCGGCTATTTTTACCCAAAGCAAAAATAACCGAGCACACCCGACATCTTATCCAATCAGAGAGACAGCGTCCCTTGGTGTATTGCGATACACGATCCTCCGATGAACCATATCCAATTCTCAAAACGCGCGCCGTCAGGACGGCGGCAAACCTATTGTAGCGGATTCATGAACAAAAGTCAAGCAAGAATAATTAAAGTTGAATGATTTGCATTAAATATGAAGCATAAAAATACTTGAAATAGATTAAAATATGAAAAAGATATCTCTTCGAAGAATTTTTCTTGCAATTTGCTGTCCAATTGGAGTTTGTTTGCTGATTCTTCTACGTGAATATTTATCAGATATTACAGCCGCCTATGAGGCTTCTCATCCTTACTCCTATGGTCCAGCATATGCTGCCAAGGTTGTGATGATTTTTCTCTGGGCTGCACTTGGCAGAATTATGCTGGCTGTTTTAAGAAAGCCATATATATACGGAAAACTGCGAATAGACGTATGTGCTGTTTTTTCAACGTGTATTCTTTTGATTTTTGGAATGGTAAGTTTATTATCCGGTTCGTTTTCTTTATTGCTCAATCAGACTTTTGATGTTGCATTTGTATTTTCTGCTCTTTGCATTATAGGAAGAGCTTCCTCCTGATTTTCAAATGTTCAAAAAAACAAGGGCGAGACTTAAAACGGAAAGTCTCGCCCTTGTTTTTGTAAAATTAATTATCCATCGCCTCGAGGATAGCGTCGCCCATAGAGGCGCAGCCAAGGCAGGTGCAGCCGTCGCTCATGTTGTCGGCGGTGCGCAGGCCGGCGTCCAGCACCTTGCCGACGGCGGCTTCGATGCAGTCGGCCTCGGCGGCAAGGCCGAAGCTGTACCGCAGCATCATGGCCGCCGACAGGATGCAGGCGGTGGGGTTGACCTTGTCCTGGCCGGCGATGTCGGGGGCTGAGCCGTGGATCGGCTCGTAGAGGCCGCGGGTTCCGTCCCCCAGGGAGGAGGAGGGGATCATACCGATCGAGCCGGTGATCATCGACGCCTCGTCCGACAGGATGTCCCCGAACATATTCTCGGTGACGATGACGTCAAACTGGGACGGGTCCTTGACGATCTGCATGGCGGCGTTGTCGACGAACATCTCGCTGTAGGCCACGTCGGGGTACTCGTCCTTCAGACGGTGCATCACCGCACGCCAGAGGCGGCTGGTGTCCAGGACGTTGGCCTTGTCGACGCAGCAGAGCTTCTTGTGGCGCTTGCGGGCGGTTTCAAAGCCGATCCGGCCGATCCGCTCGATCTCATGCTCGGAATAAGGCATAACGTCCACCGCCTGCTTTTCGCCGCTGGGCAAGGTGTCGGTGCGGTGCTCGCCGAAGTAGACCCCGCCGGTCAGCTCGCGGACGATGATGAAGTCGATCCCCTTGGCGACGATCTCAGGCTTGAGGGGGCTGGCGGGGGCCAGCTGGGGCCAGATCTTGGCGGGGCGGCTGTTGGAGTAGAGGCCCATTCCTGCCCGCAGCCGGAGCAGCCCCTTTTCGGGCCGCTGGTCGCCGGGCAGGCCCTCCCACTTGGGGCCGCCTACCGCCCCCAGCAGGACGCTGTCGGCAGCCAGGCACTTGTCCAGCTCATGCTGGGGCAGGGGGTCACCGTATTTGTCGATGGACTCGCCCCCCATAGCGGCGTCGGTGTAGTGGAAGGTGTGGCCGTACTTTTCGGCGACTTTGTCCAGCACCCGGACAGCCTGGCGGACGATCTCAGGGCTGGCGCAGTCGCCCCAGATGACGGCGATGTTCTTTTCCATGACAGGTGCCTCCTTTACTGGTTGGCCTTGGCCTTGATGGAGTTCATCAGGCCGCCGGCGGCGATGATCTCCTGGATGAAGGGCGGGAAGGGCTCGGCCTGGAAGGTCTGGCCGGTGGTCTCGTCGGTGATAAGGCCGGTGTCGAAGTCGACGCTGACCAGGTCTCCGGCGGCGATGGCGTCGGCGGCGGCGGGGCACTCGAGGATGGGCAGGCCGATGTTGATGCTGTTGCGGTAGAAGATGCGTGCAAATCTCGTGGCGATGACCACCGAGATGCCGCTGGTCTTGATGCAGAGGGGGGCGTGCTCACGGGAAGAGCCGCAGCCGAAGTTCCACCCGCCCACCATCACGT
>CAZEIG010000152.1:0-3975 GCA_964511805.1 uncultured Faecalibacterium sp. | reverse complement strand
GGGCGGGCTGACCGGGCTGGGCCTTGGCAACAGCGTCGAAAAACAGCTCTGGCTGCCCGAGTGTACCAACGACTTCATCTTCAGCGTTGTCTGTGAGGAGCTGGGCTTCATCGGGGCGGTGGTGGTCATCCTGCTCTTTGTCCTGATGCTGGTGCAGGGCTTCCTGATCGCCTTCCAGGCGTCCGACCGGTTCAGCACCCTGGTGGGTGTGGGGATCATGGCGCAGGTGGGCTGGCAGGTCTTCTGCAATGTGGCGGTGGTCACCAACACCCTGCCCAACACCGGCATTAGCCTGCCCTTCTTTTCGTCGGGCGGTACCAGCCTGGTGCTGCTGATGGCCGAGATGGGGGTCATGATCCACATCGGGCGGAGCGGCGCCAAGGCCGCGGCGGCCCGCCGCGAGGCCCAGAAGGAAAAGGCGCGGCAGGAATCAGCCCAGCCGCCCATCGTACTGGAGGAAATGCGCCGCACTGCGTCCCGCCGCCGGGCACACAGCTGAGACGCGGACAGGAGGAAGCATCTATATGCGCGTATTGATCGCTGCCGGCGGCACGGCCGGCCATATCAACCCGGCCCTGGCCATCGCGGGGGCCCTGTGTGCGGCCGACCCCGCCGCCGAGATCCACTTTGCAGCCCGGAAAGAGGGGATGGAGTACCGTCTGGTGACCCAGGCGGGCTACCCCTTCCACCACATTGAGGTGACAGGCTTCCAGCGGCGGTCCTCGCTGGAGAACCTGCGACGGAACGCCGTCACCGTCTGGAACCTGGCCCGCTCGGGGCCGAGGTGCAAGGCCATCCTCAACGAGGTGAAGCCCGACCTGGTCATCGGCTGCGGGGGATACGTCTCGGGGCCGGTGGTCCGCGCCGCCGCCAGGCGGGGGATCAAGACCGCCATCCACGAGCAGAACGCCTTCCCCGGGGTGACCAACAAGCTGCTGGCCCCCGAGGTGGACCTGGTCTTTGCAGCGGTGAAGGCCGGGGCCGAGCGGCTGGGCGCACCCGAAAAGACGGTGGTGGTGGGCAACCCCGTCCGCCCCGAGGTCTTTGACTGGGCGGCCCGCCGCGGCGAAGCCCGGGCCAAACTGGGGGCGGGGGACCGGATGGTCATCCTCTCCTTCGGCGGCAGCCTGGGGGCCAGACGGATCAACGAGGTGGTGGCCGACCTCTGCGCCTGGGAGCAGAAGGAGGGGCGGAAGATCCTCCACCTCCATGCCACCGGGCAGTACGGGGTGCAGCTCTTCCAGGACCTGGAAAAGGAGAAGGGCTTTGCGCGGGGGGAGAACCTCATCGTGCGGGAGTACATCGACAATATGCCCGAGCTGCTGGCCGCAACCGACCTAGTCATCAGTCGGGCCGGCGCCCTGACTTTGGCCGAGCTGGAGGCAGCGGGCCGCGCGGCCATCCTGATCCCCAGCCCCAACGTGGCCGAGAACCATCAGTATTACAACGCCCTCGAGCTGGCCAAGGTGGACGCGGCCGTCGTCATCGAGGAGAAGGACCTGACCGGCGAGAAGCTGGTGGCCGAGGCCAAGACCCTGCTGGATGAGCCCGGCGCCCTGGCCCGGATGGGCCAGAACGCCCGCAGCCTCTCGGTGGACGACAGCCTGCAGCAGATCGCCAGCCGGCTGCTGGAACTGGTAAAGCGGGGCTGAGAAGGGCTGTCATGACTGGATGAAAGGAGGCGGGGCGGCAATGCCGACCAAAAAGAACAGACGGCGTCCGGCCGGGCAGGCCGCCCCCCGGCGCGCCCAGCCCTGGCAGGGCCGGCCCGCGGCCCCAAACCCGCCGCTGCGGTACCAGAGCAGCGGCCAGCGGGTGGAGGACAGCACCCTCTACGACCATCCCCAGCCCCGCCGCCGGGACAACACCGTCGCTTTCCCCACCGGGCAGACACGGCCTTCCAGCCAGCAGGGCGGCCAGCGGCCCCGGCCTCAGCAGGGCCAGCACGCCGCGCGGCCCCGCCAGCCGGCCCGGGACGGCTGGCAGCGGCCTGCCCAGGCCCGCCCGGTCCAGACCGTCCCCCGGCGGGAGAACCGCCGCCGCCGCCGCGTGACCCGGAAGATGCTCCGCCGCCGCAGGATGATGCGGCGGCTGGCAGCGCTCTTCCTGGTCTTCTGCGTGGCGGTGGTGGGGATCTACCTGACCGTCACCATGCTCTTCAAGATCAACGCCATCCGGGTGGCGGGGCCGGACGGGGTGGCCGTCAGCGAGGCGGGCCCCTACACCGCCGCCGAGATCCTGGAGGCGCTGGACATCCAGCTGGAGGAAAACATCTTCAGCTTTGACCCGGGGCAGAAGGCCGCCGCCCTCGAAAAGGCTTTCCCCCTGCTGGAACAGATCGAGGTCCGGAGGGTCTACCCCAGTACGGTGGTGGTCCGGGTGACCCCGGCCGAACCGGCCTACGCCATGCAGACCTCTGGCGGGTGGGTGCTGCTGTCGGCAGGGCTGAAGATCCTGGCGGCCCAGACCACCCAGCCCGACCTGCCCGTCCTCTATGGCGGCGAGCCGGTCAGCACCACCCCCGGCGACCAGCTGGCCTATGCGGCGGAGGGAGAGACAGAAGCGGCCTCTGGCGCGGATTCCGCCGCATCGGCGGCGTCTGCCCCCGACGGCTGGCTGAACGCCCTGAACACCCTGGTGGCGGCCCTGGAAGAGCGGGGCCTGCTGGAAGGGGTGACCCGCTTTGAGTACGCCGACGTGGAACAGATCGCCTTCCTCTATCAGGACCGGATCAGCGTCCTGCTGGGCACCCTGAACGAGCTGGACTACAAACTGGACTACGCCGAATATATGCTGCTGAACCGGGACGGCCGCGGCTGCGCCGAGACCGACACCGGCCAGCTGGATTGCAGCCATGTCCGGACCGACGGCACCTTGCAGGCCATCTTCGCCCAGGGCGACCCCGAATTGCCCTCGGGCTACATCGCGCCAGACCCGGCGGCCGCGCCTGAGACGGACGCCGTGGACGGCACAGAGGGCACAGAAGGTGCGGCCGGCACGGCGGACGCCGCCCCGGCGGAGACCGGGGACGGGACGGCCGCGCAGACAAGTGAGGAGTGAATGAGGATATGAAGCTATCCGCTTTGACCGAAGGGGTCGCGTATACCCTTGTACAGGGGAGCGCTGACGTCGAGATCACCGACATCGTCTATGACAGCCGGAAGGCTGAGCCGGGGGTGCTATTCGTCTGCATCGTCGGCACCCAGCGGGACAGCCACGACTTTGCCGCCGACTGCGCGGCCAAAGGGGCGGCGGCCGTCGTCATCCAGCACGACATCGATCTGGCCGGGCTGGAAGGGGTCACGGTGCTCAAGGTGGCAAACAGCCGTCATGCCATGGCCCTGATGAGTGCCAACCTCTTCGGCAACCCGTCCCGGCAGATGACCATGATCGGGGTCACCGGCACCAAGGGGAAAACCACCACCACCCATATGATCCGCAGCGTCCTGGAGGCAGCGGGCCGGAAGGTGGGGATGATCGGCACCAACGGGATCAGCTACCTGGGCCGCCACGAGGACACCGCCAACACCACCCCCGAGAGCTACGAGCTGCAAAAGATCTTCCGCACCTTCCTGGATGCGGGCTGTGACACGGTGGTGATGGAGGTGTCCAGCCAGGGACTGATGATGGACCGCGTGGGGGGAATCCACTACGACGTGGGCGTCTTTACCAACCTCTCCCCCGACCACATCGGCCCCGGCGAGCATGCCAGCTTTGAGGAGTACCGCAGCTGGAAGGGCCAGCTCTTCCGGCGCTGTGACCTCGGGATCGTCAACCTCGACGACCCTAACACCGAGGCTCTGCTGGAAGGACACACCTGCCGGCTGGTCAGCTACGGAATGCACGAAAAGGCCGACTACTGCGCCGGCAGTTATGAACTGCTGCGGACCCACGACTTCCTGGGGGTGGCTTTCCACGTCAGCGGGAAGGAATAGATGGACGTCCGGGTCAATATGCCGGGCGAGTTCAGCGTCT
>CAZEIG010000151.1:1531-3985 GCA_964511805.1 uncultured Faecalibacterium sp. | reverse complement strand
AGCGCCACCTTGCCAAGGTGGAGGTAGCGAGTTCGAGCCTCGTCGGCCGCTCCATGGGAGTGGCAGCAGTCACTCCTTATTTTGGCCCGGTAGCTCAGTTGGTTAGAGCACCAGCCTGTCACGCTGGGGGTCGTCGGTTCGAGCCCGATCCGGGTCGCCAACAAAACCCACTCCTGAAAGGGAGCATCTTTCGCGGGATGGACGCAGGGGTAAATGCGTCGAATATGCGGCCGTAGCTCATCTGGTAGAGCTCCACCTTGCCAAGGTGGAGGTAGCGAGTTCGAGCCTCGTCGGTCGCTCCAAAAAGGAGCGGGAGTTCTCGCTCGATATGGTGGCGTGGCCAAGTGGTAAGGCAAAGGTCTGCAAAACCTTCATTCACCAGTTCAAATCTGGTCGCCACCTCCAAAGCCTCCGTGCGTTGCACGGGGGCTCTTTTTTCTGTCCAGCTGACATGATAGCATTTTATGGGACTAATAAAGATAGAATTTAGTCACCACAGGACAGACCGGCATATCTACCGTTACCTTCTGTTTGCAGAGCACTACATCCTGATTTACCAGATTCAGGACAGTATCGTATATGCGGATTATATCATCGACTGCCGCCAGAACTGTCATTGGCTTATCCGCCAGCTTCAGCAGCCGCTTTCCCATTGTGGAAGGCGGGTCTTTTTACCTCTCTTTCCTTGCACAACCCCGTGTTCGGTGCTACAATAAAGTGTATTTTGTGAAAGGAGGCGGGCGCCCATGTGTCCTGAGCCGGCGGCTGAAAACCGAACCACCCTGACCCCCGACACCCCTGTGCAGTACCTCAAGGGGGTCGGGCCCAAGCTGGCCCAGCGGTTCGAAAAGCTGGGCATCCGCACCCTGGCCGACCTGCTGGGCCACTACCCGCGGCGGTATCTCGACTTCACTCACCCCTACCCGCCTGCCGAGGCCCCCGCCGGGGTCGAGTGCGTCGTCCGGGCCGAGCTGCTCGCCAAGCAAGGCGGGCGGTATGTCTCAGGGGGCCGCCGGGTGGAGAAGGCCACCGCCGGCGACGAGGTGGCCACCCTTGAGCTGACCTGGTTCAACAACCCCTACACCATCAAAAAGCTGGAGATCGGGCAGGAATACTACTTCCAGGGGGTGGTGAGCGGCGGGCTGCTCCGCCGCCAGATGACCAACCCCCAGGTCCGCACCACCACCCAGGTGGCGGCCGTCCCCCTCCTCCCCGTCTATCCCCAGACCGAGGGGCTGGCCAGCAGCGCCATCGGCCGCTGTGTGGCCCAGCTGCTGGACCACGCCGAGCTGCTGGGGGAACCGCTTCCCCCTGCCCTGCTCAAGAAATACCGTCTGCCCGGCAAGGCGCAGGCGGTCCGGGACATCCATATGCCCTCTTCGGCCGAGGCCGCCCAGGAGGCCCGGCGGCGGCTGATCTTTGAAGAACTGCTGGTCCTCCAGCTGGGGATGGGCCGGCTGAAAAACCGCGGGGCCGCCGCCACCGGCGCCCCCATGCGCCGGGCCGACCCGGGACCCTTCTGGGCCAGCCTCCCCTTCGCCCCCACCGGGGCGCAGCGCCGGGCCGTCGGCGAGATCCTCGACGACATGGCCGGCGCATCCTCGATGAACCGGCTGCTGCAGGGGGATGTGGGCAGTGGCAAGACCCTGGTGGCCGCGGCGGCCCTCTGGGCGGCGGTGGGCGCGGGGTACCAGGGGGCCCTGCTGGCCCCCACCGAGCTGCTGGCCGAACAGCACGCCGAGACCCTCAACCGACTGCTTTCCCCCTTCGGGATACGGGTGGCCCTGCTGACCGGCGGGGTGAAGACCGCCGCCCGCCGCACCACCCTGGCCGCCATCCGCGCCGGGGAGGCTGACGTCGTCGTCGGCACCCACGCCATCCTCTCGGAGGGGGTCGAGTTCCCTCGGCTGGGGCTGGCCGTCATCGACGAGCAGCACCGCTTCGGGGTGCGCCAGCGGGGCGCCCTGGCCGAGAAGGGGGCCGCCCCCCACCTGCTGGTGATGAGCGCCACCCCCATCCCCCGGACGCTGGGGCTGCTGATCTACGGGGACCTCGACATCTCGATCCTCGACGAGCTGCCCCCCGGCCGCCGCCCGGTCAAGACCCGGGTGATGACCGGGGCCCGGCGGCGGGACCTCTACGGCTTCCTTGACCGGGAGATCGGGGCAGGGCGGCAGGTCTACATCGTCTGCCCCGCCATCGAGGAAGACCCCGACACCGGCCTGACCCCCGTCAAGACTTACTATAAACAGACCGCCAAGCCCCTGCTGCCCAACCGACGGGTGGGGCTGATGCACGGCAAACTGAAACCCAAAGAGAAGGCCGCCGTCATGGAGGACTTCCGGGCGGGGCGGCTGGACGCCCTTGTCTCCACCACCGTCATCGAGGTGGGGGTGGACGTGCCCAACGCCACCGTCATGGTCATCGAAAATGCCGAGCGGTACGGCCTCAGCG
>CAZEIG010000151.1:0-1521 GCA_964511805.1 uncultured Faecalibacterium sp. | reverse complement strand
CAACTGCGGGGCCGGGTGGGCCGGGGCGGGGCCGAGAGCTGGTGTTTCCTGGTCAGCGACAATGCCGCCGACAGCGTCCAGAAGCGGCTCCGCTTCCTCTGCGCCACCACCGACGGCTTTGCGGTGGCACAGTACGACCTTGAGACCCGGGGCCCCGGCGACTTTTTCGGCAGCCGGCAGCACGGCCTGCCCACTTTGGAGATCGCCGACCTGGCCACCCGCACCCTTCACGCAGCCCAGAGCGAGGCTGCCGCCATTCTGGCGGAGGACCCCCTCCTCCAGCGGCCGGAGCACGCCCTGCTGGCGGCCCAGGTGGAGCGGATGTTCGACCGGGCCGGGCCGATGAATTGACACACAGGAGGAATGTTATGACAGGCGCCATTGTCAACGCCGGCATGATCATCGCCGGCGGCTGTGCGGGGCTGCTCCACCAGATCTGCGCCGCCGGCTTCGTCCTGGTGGGCTGCATCGGGCTGAACTTCATATGTGAGACGCGGAGGCTGGTCAAGGTCGCCAATTTCCTGCCGGCGCTGGCCAGCCTTGGGTAAAACGGAGGATTTATGCCATGATCTACACCATCCCTGTCACCACGCGGGTCGAGGATTTCGACCAGAATGGACTGCTGACCCCCCAAGCAGTCCTTTCCATCTTTGAGAACACCGCCGTCCGCCACGCCGAGACGGTCGGCTATTCTCCATGCGGGACAGCCTGCGCAACGGGATGTCCTGGGTCATCACCAACTGGCGGGCCGAGGTGGTCCGCGCCCCCGCCTACGACCAACCCTTCACCGCCAGCACCTGGCTGTGCAACAACCCCCGGCAGGCCACCCGTGAGATGCTGCTCCAGAGCGAAGACGGCGAGGTACTGGCCCGCGGCCAGGCCAAGCTGGTCCTGGTGGACCGGGCCAGCAGCAAGCCCTGCCTGCCCACCCCCGAGCGTCTGGCCGCCTACCAGCCCGAGCTGCGGACCGCCTTCAGCGACCGCCTGCCCCGGCTGCGCCCGCCGACCGCCTACACCGCCGAAACGCCCCTCCACCTCCGCTCCAGCGACATGGACTACAACGGCCATCTGCACAACACCGCCTACCTGACCCTGGCGCTGGACGCCGCCCCCCAGTCGGGCGGCTGGGCGGCCGCCTTCTTCCGCGGGGAGGAAGTCTGCGCGGTGGTGGCCGTCAACGAACAGCTGAAACCCCTCTGACAGACACAAAAAGAGCGAGGCCCTTGCAGCCTCGCTCTTTTGCTGTTTGGAGATTTTTTATTCGTACAGGGGGAACTGCTCGGTCAGGGACAGGACGCGGGCGGCGATGTCCGCCTGCTTGGCGTCAAAGTCCCAGATGCAGGTGGCGATGCAGTCGGCAATGACCTTCATCTCGGCCTCGCCCATCCCACGGGTAGTCACCGCCGGGGTGCCCAGACGGACGCCCGAGGTCACAAAGGGGCTGCGGGTCTCGCCGGGGACGGTGTTCTTGTTGGCAGTGATGTGGACGGCATCCAGCCGGGCCTCCAGTTCCTTGCCGGT
>CAZEIG010000150.1:0-4142 GCA_964511805.1 uncultured Faecalibacterium sp. | reverse complement strand
TTGACCTCACCAGGCAGAGCGCCATATTCGCCCCGCAGCAGCCCCTTGGACTCCTTGGGGAAGGTCTTGTACTTTCCTACGATGACGTTCATCACCGCCTGGGTACCCACGATCTGAGAGGTGGGAGTGACCAGGGGAGGATAACCGAAATCTTTCCGTACCCGAGGAATTTCCGCCAGCACTTCATAATACTTGTCTTCCTTACCCGCCTGCTTCAGCTGGCTGATCAGGTTGGACAGCATCCCGCCGGGCACCTGATAGATCAGGGTGTTGGCGTCGACGCCCAGGCTCTTGGGGCTGATCTGGCCGTTGGCGATGTACTTTTCCCGGAGCTTAGCGAAGTGGGCCCGGACCACGTTGAGCTGATTCAGGTCAAGGCCGGTGTCGTAGTCGGTGCCCTGCAGGGCGGCCACCAGACTCTCGGTGGGCATATGGCTGGTGCCCAGGGCCAGGGGGCTCATGGCGGTGTCGACAATGTCGGCGCCCGCCTCGATCCCCTTGAGGATGGACATAGAGGCCAGGCCGGCGGTGTAGTGGCTGTGGATGTCCACCGGGATCTTGACGGTGGACTTCAGCTCCTTGACCAGCTCGTAACAGGCGTAAGGGGTCAGCAGGCCGGCCATGTCCTTGATACAGATAGAGTCGGCCCCCATCTCCTCCAGGGTCTTGGCGTAGGCGGCGAAGGCCTCGTTGCTGTGGACCGGGCTGAGGGTATAGCTGATGCAGGCCTGGACGTGGGCGCCCTCCTTGTTGGCCGCCTTGATGGCGGTCTGGAGGTTGCGGGCATCGTTCAGGGCGTCAAAGATGCGGATGACGTCGATGCCGTTGGCCACCGACTTCTGGACAAAGTATTCCACCGCGTCGTCGGCGTAGGGGCGGTAGCCCAGCATATTCTGCCCCCGGAAGAGCATCTGCAGCTTCTGGTGGGGCAGCTCCTTGCGGAGGATCCGCAGCCGCTCCCAGGGGTCTTCATCCAGGAAGCGGATGCAGCTGTCGAAGGTGGCGCCGCCCCAGCACTCCACCGAGAAATAGTTGATCTTGTCCATTTCGGACAGGATGGGACGCATCTCGTCCATGGTCATACGGGTGGCCAGCAGGGACTGGTGGGCATCCCGCAGGACCACTTCGGTGACCTTGATCGGCTTTTTGGCCATAGTTCTACTCACCTCTCCCTCAGTTCAGAGTGACCAGGGTGTCGCCCGAGTTGACCACGTCGCCCTTGTTCACGTCGGTGGTGGCGACGGTGCCGTCCTGGGGCGCGACGATCTCGTTTTCCATCTTCATGGCCTCAAGGATGACCATCACGTCGCCAGCCTTGAGGACGTCGCCGGGCTTGACCTTGACGTCCAGGATGTTGCCGGGCATGGGGGCCTTGACCACCACCGAGCCGGCGGCGCCCTTAGGCGCGGCGGGAGCGGGGGCGGCAGCCGGCGCGGCCGGTGCAGCGGGGGCCGGGGCGGCGGCCGGCGCCGGGGCAGCAGGTGCGGGCGCGGCAGGGGCGGCGGTTTCCTCCACGCTGACGCTGTAGGCGACGCCATTGACGGTAATGGTGTAATATTTCATGGTAAAACCCTCCTGAATGACTGAGCTTTCAGATGCGTTGAAAGCATTTTACAACCCATCCGGTATCGAGCAATTCAAATCCATCCTGTCCGGCTGACATATGCAGACAGCCGGGCAAAGGCGCTTACAGCGCCATGTTCCCGTGCTTCTTGGGCAGGCGGGCGGCGCGCTTGGTGCGCAGAATGTCCAGGGCAGCCACGACGGCGGCCCGTGCGCCAGTGGGGGTGCAAGCCATGTCGGCCGCGCCGGCGGCGACGGCGGCGTCAGCGCTGCAGGCCTCCTTGGCGTAGGCAGCGGCCTTGGCGGTGGTGGCGGCCGGGATGCTGTCGGCGGCGGCCAGCTCCTCCTTGTAGAGGACGGTGACGGCGGCGGCGGGGGCCAGTGGGGCCACCACGCAGCCCCGCACCGCGATCCGGACGTCGGCGGCGGCCAGGGCGGCGTAGGCCGGACCCACTACCTCCCCTGCCAGCAGGCAGACCCGGGCGGTGGTGGCGTCGGCATATGTAGCGGCCAGCCGTGCGGCGGCCCGGATGCCGCCGGCCATGTCCTCGGTGGCGCTGGGGACAAAGCCCTTGGTGGCGGCCACCGTCACCACAGGCACCCCGAAGGCGTCGCAGAGGCGGATGAAGCGGGCGGCCTTGGACACGCAGTTGTGGCAGAGCTGCTCGCCGGTGGCCACCACGCCCACCGTCTGCCCAGCCAGGGTGGCCAGGGCGGTGTAGACATTCTTCCCGAAGCCGGCATAGAGCTCCACCAGGCTGTCCTTATCGGCCAGGGAGGCGGCGGCTTTGGCGGGGGTCATGCTGGCGCGGAAGGCACTGGTGGGCTGCTCAAACTCGAAGCAGGATGCCCCGGCCAGGTTGTTGGCGGGCAGCAGCGCCGCGACCCGGGCGGCCGCAGCGGCGGCTTCGGCGGGGGTGGGGGCCACTAGGGCGGCCACGCCTGCCTTGGCGGCTGCGGCGGCGGTGCCTGCGCCCTCGGCCTTATCGCCCCGGGCGGCCGAGGTGAAGGGGGACGTTAGGAAGAGCTCGGCCCCTTCGGCCATGATGCAGAGGTCTACATTGGCGGCGGCCATCGCGCTGGTACCGCCGCAGACTCCCAGCACCACCGCAATTTGAGGCACCACGCCCGAGACCTTGGCGATGGCGGCGTTCAGACGGGCGCTGGCGGTCAGGACGTCCAGCCCATCCTCCAGCTTGGCGCCGGGGGCGTTGTAGAAGGTCACCACCGGGCAGCCGGTCTCGGCAGCCAGCTCCAGCAGGCGGATGTTCTTCTCGATGTCCTTGGCAGCGAGGGGGGCACCGTCCTGCCAGAGGGCATAGACCTGCTGGCCCCCCGCACAGCCAAAGGCGGCGCGCACCGCGCCCTTCTCCTCGAACAGGCCGGTGCAGACGCCGTCGTCAAAAAACTGTGCAAAAATCTGTTTCTGGTTGATCTTTGAAGCCATGATCGGACCTCCCTGCTTCCCTCATGGCGGCGGGGCCGCCACGATCCTTTCTAAATCGTTTCCATTGGACCTATTATACTATTTTACTTTGCACGGTCCTCCTCAAGGGGTTTTTCAGCTGCGCTTTAGGGGGACCCATTTCCTCCTGCTGTCGTCAGCCCTGCCGCTTGGGGTGTTTGGCCGTCCGGACGGGGCCGGAAGTCCGTTTGCCCGACTGGCGGGCGGGGGCGGCGCCCTTGACGGGGTCCTGACGGCGGGCAGACGCAGCTGGCGCGGCCTTGTGGCGGGCGGCCTTGGCGGCGGCCGCCGCGCTGCGGGTCTGAGCGCGGCCCTTGGCGGCTGCGGCCCGCAGGCCGGACAGCTCCTGTTTGGTCAGCTCGCGGTACTTGCCGGGCTGGAGCATTCCCAGCTTGACCACACCCTCGGCGTTCCGCTTGAGACGGATCACCGTCAGTCCCACCGCCTCGCACATCCGGCGGATCTCCCGGTTCTTCCCCTCTTTGAGGGTGATCTCCATGACGGTGCGGCCCGGCCCGTCCACCACCACGTTGATGGAGCAGGGCAGAGTCTTGGTGCCGTCGTCCAGCACCACCCCGGAACTCAGCTTGAGGACCTGCTCCTCGGTGGCGCGGGGCTGGACGGTGACCCGGTAGAGCTTGCTGATGCCGCCCGAGGGGTGCATCATGGCGTTGGCGAAGGCACCGTCGTTGGTCATCAGCAGCAGGCCCTCGCTGTCCTTGTCCAGCCGGCCCACCGGGTAGAGCCGGGCCGGGATGTCGGCCACCAGGTCCATGACCGTCCGGCGGCCCAGCTCGTCGCTGGCGGTGGTGACATAGCCCCGGGGCTTATAGAGGGCCAGGTAATAGAGCTGCTGGTCCTTGTTGATGTAAATCCGCTCGCCGTCGACGTGCAGCACGTCCCGGTCGGGGTCCATCTTGTCCCCCATGGCCGCCACATGGCCGTTGACCTTGACCCGCCCTTCGGCGATGATCTGCTCGGCAGCGCGCCGGGAGCACAGCCCCTGCTCGCTCATGATCTTCTGGATGCGTTCCAATGGCATATCTTTCTCCTTTGTGTGAATGGGCGGGCCTTACTTTTCCTCCGTCCCCTCCGCCTGCTCCGGCTTTTCGGG
>CAZEIG010000149.1:0-4165 GCA_964511805.1 uncultured Faecalibacterium sp. | reverse complement strand
CCGACCTGCTGGCTGGCGCCGACAAGGAGACCCTCACCGTCCGCTACGCCGACTTTGCCGAACAGGTCAGCAAGCAGTCCAGCGCCCAGGAAGTGGTAGCCATGCAGATCGAGCGCCGCGCCGAGGACTGCTACAAGGCCGAGTACGCCCGCGCCCGTCTGGGCGAGCACCGGGAGGGGACCGTCTCGGGCGTCACCCAGCGGGGCGTCTTTGTTGAGCTGGACAACGGCGTCGAGGGCTTTGTCCCGGTGGGCAGCCTGACGCCGGCCGGCGCCCTGCTGACTGAGGGCGTCCGCCTGACCGACCCCACCTCCGGCAAGCAGTGGAGCCTGGGCGACCGTCTGATGATTACCATCGTCCGCGCAGACGTCAACCTCGGCAAGATCGACTTTGAGGTGGTGTAAGAGGGGAGCTTTTTTACGGTAAAGCCTTGCCTTACAATAGCCTCCTCACTGAGGGGGGCACAGCAAAGCTGTGCCGGAAGGAGTGCCCCGCCAAAATCTCCCCAGCTTTGGCGGTTATGCCCAATAGAATTGCTTTTATTTTCCGAAATAGCCAATTTCTGACGGATTGGGTCTTGTTTTGCGGCAATATTTGTGTTATGCTTACAATATAGATGCCGGTGGGCTTGCGCCATCGGGCTGTATACTTGTATGACATGTGATCGTACTTGTGAGGAGGTCGTTTTAGATGAAAAACTACATATCGCGCCGTAATTTCCTGAAGGCTTCCGGCGTTGTGGCCGGTGCCGCGGCTATGGCTGCAGGGGTCGGGATCCAGCCGGCAGATGCGCTGATGTTTGCTGCGCCTGAAAAGAGCCCAATCACTATCCTGTACACCAACGACGTGCACACCTACATCGACAACGAGAGCCCGGAGCTGACCTATGATGCCATTGCGGCTATCAAGAAGAGCTATGAGGACGCCGACATGGACGTGCTGCTGATCGATGCAGGCGACCACATCCAGGGCACCGCTTACGGCTCGATGAACGAGGGTGCCACCATCGTCCGGCTGATGAACTCGGCCGGCTACGACATGGCCGCCGTCGGTAACCATGAGTTCGACTACGGGATGGACCGCTTCCTGACCATCGCGCAGGAAGAGGCCGACTACCCCTATGTCTGCTGCAACTTCAAGGACCTGCGCACCGGCAAGAACGTCCTGCCCTCCATCCAGTATTTCTTCCGGGGCGGCCGTCTGCTGGCCTTCATCGGCATCGCTACCCCCGAGAGCATCACCAAGTCCACCCCCGCCTACTTCATGGACGCAGGCCAGAATGAGTATATCTACGGTATGTGCACCGGCGGCGATGGCCAGGAGCTTTACGACGCCGTCCAGAAGGCCATCAACGAGGCGTGGCTCTACGCCGACTTCGTCATCGGCGTCGGCCATCTGGGCGTCGACCCGTCCTCTTCGCCCTGGACCAGCCGGGAGGTCATCGCCCACACCCACGGCTTCAACGCCTTCATCGACGGCCACTCCCACACCGAGATGCAGAGCAAAGTGGTCCGCGACAGCAAGGGCGACCCCGTCATCCTGACCCAGACCGGCTGCTACATGAACAACCTGGGCAAGATGACCATCGACACCGACCGCAACTTTACCACCGAGCTGATCGGCTCCACCAACCTCCACTACTACAACGAGACCACCTACATCCAGTACGACTGGATCAACGCGGTGGACGATATGCTGGGCGAGAAGATCGCCGAGAGCACCGTCAACTTCTACATCAACGACCCCGTCACCGGCGACCGGCTCATCCGCTCCCAGGAGACCAACATGGGCGACCTGGTGGCCGACGGCATCTACGCCTACTTCAACGAGATCGAGCAGCTTGACTGCGACATCGCCATCATGAACGGCGGCGGCATCCGCGCCGACGTCCCCGCCGGCGACTGGACCTACATGACCTGCAAGACGGTCAACCCCTTCGGCAACGTGGCCTGCCTGATGGAGGTCACCGGCGCACAGATCCAGAACGCCCTGGAGTTCGGCGCACGGTACGCCGGCTCCGGCCAGGAGAGCGGCGGCTTCCTGCAGGTGGCCGGTGCGACCTATGAGATCCACACCGACCTGCCCAACACCGTCCCCACCGACGAGCAGGGCGTCTGGAGCGGCCCCGCCACCGGCACCCCGCGCGTCCAGAACGTCAAGGTCTACAACAAGGCAACCGGCACTTACGAGCCGCTGGATCCCGCCCGCACCTACACCCTGGGCGGCATGAACTACACCCTCCGCAGCCTGGGCGACGGCTTCGCCATGTTTGACGGTGCCACCCTGGTCAAGGACTACGTCGCCGAGGACTACCTGGTCCTGTCCAGCTACGCCATGCTTTTCAACGGCGGCGTCATCAACACCGCCAACAGCCCGCTGGCCGACTACGCCGGCTACCTGCTGGACTACGAAAACCCCTACGGCGCCGGCCGCATCACCCTGCTCTGAGCCTGACTTTGGCCCGGCCCGCGAACCGCAATATCCCTGCCCGCCCTGTGCATCCCGCCCGGGGCGGGCTTTTTTGTTGCCCTCTCAGTCATAGTGGGCCAGCGGCCCCTATGACAGCTCCCCCAGCGGGGGAGCCAAGGCACGTTTCGCCATCGAGATTTACGCGTGTCATATGTGTATAGGTAGCTTGATTTGTGATCAAAACCCGCCCGCCACCCGCCCGCCGCCCATAGCAGAATGCCCTGCGGGCGGCAGTTGGCCCTCTCAGTCGCCTTCGGCGCCAGCTCTCCCTCTGGGAGAGGTGGCATAGGCGCCCGGCTCCACCGGGCCCTGTGACGGAGAGGGCAACCCGGGAGAGCTGGCACAACAAAAAACGAACCCCGCCCATCGGGCGAAGCTCGTTTTGGTTGGGGATGAGAGAATCGAACTCCCACAAATAGAGTCAGAGTCTACCGCACTACCACTATGCAAATCCCCATCGTATCCGGTTTTGGTTTGGCCGGCCGCTGCCGACGCTGTTTATTATAGCGGCAAGCGGACGATTTGTCAACCCCCCAAATGGAAAAAACGGCATATTTTGCCCTCTGTACGGCGTAGAATGGTTTTGAAAAGGAGGAAAGCTGCCCTATGCCCGAACAAACAAACCGCTCGACCCTCCTGTCCCGCCGCGTCGTGCGGGATATGGAACACGAACGCTACCACCCGGAACTGGAGGATGAGATCAAGGAATGCCTGTACTGTCTGCGCCGTAATGCCATGATGTTCGATCTGGAGGTGGATCCCGACCTCATCGAGCAGCGGATCTATGAGCGGCAGGCCCTGCTCTGCCGCTACCGCTACCTGCTGGCCCGTGCGCGGGAGCTGGGGATGCATACCATCCTGGCCGGTCTGCCCGCATTCGGCAATGCCGAGATCTGAAGGGGGCTTTTCCCCCCGCCGTCCGGCCCTTGACAGCGGGGGGAAAGCGTGTTATCATACAGACAGAATACACACACCGGCCCTGTGCCTTTGCAGCGGCCACCCTGTGAGATAGAGAGGTACATACCATGGAGAGAATCAAGACCATTGCGACCCGCGACCTGACCAAGAGCGTCCAGACCGGCGGCTGCGGCGAGTGCCAGACCTCCTGCCAGTCTGCCTGCAAGACTTCCTGCGGCGTGGCAAACCAGAAGTGCGAGAACGCCAACAAGTAAGCTTGGCCCCATCGGATGCCGCCTTTGCCGGGCGGTATTTTTCTTTGCCGGCTTTTCGTTTTTAGGAGGTTTTTAGGAGGAGAGAATGGTACATCAGTATAAACTCAACGGCTACAACATCGTGCTGGACACCTGCAGCGGCTCGGTCCACCTGGTGGACGAGGTGGCCTATGACGTCATCGCTTTGTATAAGGAAAAGACCCCCGCCCAGATCACCAGCGCCCTGCTGGACAAGTACGCCGGCCGTCCCGCCGTCACCGCCGAAGACCTCGGCCAGTGCATCGAGGATGTCGCCGCGCTGGAGGCGGCGGGCAAGCTCTGGGCCCCCGACGCCTACGAGGACCTGGCCTTCGACTTCAAGAACCGCAGCCATGTGGTCAAGGCCCTCTGCCTCCATGTGGCCCACACCTGCAACCTGAACTGCTCCTACTGCTTCGCGGCGCAGGGCCGCTACCAGGGCGAGCGGGCCCTCATGAGCCTGGGGGTGGGCAAGCGGGCGATGGAGTTCCTGATCGAGAACTCGG
>CAZEIG010000148.1:0-4167 GCA_964511805.1 uncultured Faecalibacterium sp. | reverse complement strand
TGGTGGACCAGATCGTCGACTCCAACGGCAACGTGGTGGAGCAGATCGGCGCAAACTTCCGCCGCCAGGTCATCAGCGAGAGCGCCAGCCAGACCATCCGGGAGATTATGGAGTACGAGGTGGGCGACGGCACCACCCAGAGCGGCGGCTACCGCGCCTATGTGGCGGGCTACCGGATCGGCGGCAAGTCCGGCACCTCCGAGCTGCTGAACATGGACCGCCGCGCCGACGGCGACTATAAGAAGGCGGCCTCCTTCGTGGCGGTCCTGCCGGCCGACGACCCCGAGATTCTGGTTTACGTCATGCTGGACGACCCCAACAACGCCAACAGCGACTACTCGTCGGTGCTGGCCGCGCCGGTGGTGGGCAACATCATCAGCGAGGTGGCCCCCTATCTGGGGATCGCCACCGACGGCATCGACCGCAGCAACACCACCGTCCGGGTGCCCAACCTGATCGGCACCGAGTGGAGCAACGCCCAGGTCTCCCTGAACATCCGTGGCCTGAAGCACCAGCTGGTGGAGAGCGGCGCCGACAACACCGCCGCGCCGGTCACCTGGCAGTACCCCACCGCGGGAACCACCGTCCCCAGCGGCACCACCGTCTACCTCTACACCGACGGCAGCGGCGGCAGCATCACCGAGGTGCCTGACCTGACCGGCAAGAGCGCCGACTTTGCCCGGCAGATGCTGCTGGCGGCGGGGCTCAACTGCATCATCGAGGGGAATAGCGAGGGCCTTGTCCAAAGCCAGAGCGCCAGCCCCGGCGCCCAGGTGCAGCGGGGCACCATCGTGACCCTGACCTGCGGCTGAGCGGGCCCGCGGCGCACAGTGATAAAGAGACGGGAACAGAAGATATAGATAAGAATAGGAAAGGGGATATGAAGCATGGAACAGATCGCAGCAAGGGTCCTTCTGGAGGGGCTGGCCCCCGCAGAGCGGATCGACGGGAACCAGACCATCGGCCTTGTGACCACCGACAGCCGAGAGGTGGCGCCGGGATGCGTCTTTGTGGCCTTCCCGGGGGAACATTTTGACGGGCACGACTTCGCGTCCAAAGCGCTGGAGGCGGGGGCGGGCTGGGTGATCCTCAACCACCCGGTGGAGGGGGTTCCGGAGGAAAAGACCATCCTCTGCCCCGACAGTTACCGGGCCATGATGCAGATGGGCGCCAACTACCGCAGCCAGTTCAGCCCCAAGGTGGTGGGTGTGACCGGCAGCGTCGGCAAGACCACCACCAAGGAGTTCTGCGCGACGGCTCTCAGCGCCCTGGGCCCCACCATCAAGACCGAGGGCAACCAGAACAACGAACTGGGTATGCCCCGCACCCTCTTCCAGATCGGCGCCGGCACCGAGTACGCCGTCATCGAGATGGGGATGAACCACGCCGGCGAGATCAGCCGGCTGTCCCGCTGCGCCCGGCCCGACGTGGGGATCATCACCTGCATCGGCCTGTCCCACATCGGGAACCTGGGCAGCCGTGAGAACATCTGCAAGGCCAAGCTGGAGATCTGCGAGGGGATGCCCGAAGGCGCCCCCCTCATCCTCAGCTACGACGACGAATACCTGCGGAAGGCGGCGTTGCCCGCCCATGTTCGGCCGGTCTGGTACAGCCTGGCCAGCCAGGAAGCGGACGTCTTTGCCTCGGCCATCCGCCAGGAGGAGAACGGGATGAGCTTCCTGCTGGAGGACGTGGAGAACGGCTGCTTCATGGTCCATATCCCCTCCCTGGGCCGGCACAACGTGGCCAACGCCCTGGCCGCCTACTGCGCCGCCACCCGCCTGGGGCTGGAGCCCCGGGACGCCATGCGGGCGATGAAGGACTTCCGCCAGACCGGGATGCGCCAGCAGATGCTGGACAGCCACGGGGTGCGGATCATCGAGGACTGCTACAACGCCAACCCCACCAGTATGCGGGCGGCGCTGGGGATGTTCAAGGACTACCCCTGCCGGCGGCGGTTTGCGGTGCTGGCCGATATGCTGGAGCTGGGCGACGAGGCCCGGGCCGAGCATGAGGAGCTGGGCCGTCTGGTGGCCCAGAGCGGGATCGACGTCCTGATCACCTACGGCGAGCTGGCCCGCCGCACCGCGACGGTGGCTGCGGCCAAGGGGGTTAAGACCATCCACGCCAACAACTACGACGAGATCGCCGGCTTCCTGGCGCGGGCGGCCCAGCCGGGGGACGCGGTCCTTTTCAAGGGCAGCCGGGCGATGGCGCTGGAAAACGCCGTCGAGCGGATGCGGGCGCTGCAGGACGCCAAAGCCGTGGCCGAGAGCGAGAGCGGCGACTAAAACAACGGATCGGAGAAAAAGATCATGGTACGTTTTGCCTTGATCGCGGCGTCGGTGCTGGGCTTTGCCCTGACGGTCGCGATCGGGAATCTGCTGGTGCCCCTGCTGCGGGTCCTGGTTCCGCCTGAAAAGGAGACCGGGCGCAGCCGGCAGCCCGGGCGGCCCGGCCCGTCCGGACCGGAAAAGCCGGAGGAGCCGGAAGAACCCCCCGCCCCCCGGGGCCTGCCCACCATGGGCGGGCTGTGCTACATCATCGGGACCCTGGCCGCGGTGGGGGTCGGCTGGGTGGTGGTCTGCCTGGTCCAGCCCGAGCTGCTGGGCGGCGGGCTGACCGGCCGGCTGCTGATGGGGCTGGGGACCGGCTTTTTGCTGGGGGCTGCGGGCCTTGCGGACGACATGGCCCGGCTGCGGCCCCCGCAGGTGCTGGGCCTGCGCGCCGGGCCCCGCCTGGCGCTGGAAGGGGGCGCGGCCGCCCTGGCCGTCGCCGCCCTCTGGCTGAACGAGTGGATGCCCACCGGACTCAGCCTGCCGGGGCTGGGCTACCTGGAGCTGGGGGGCGCGGCTGTCCCCCTCTGGGCGGTGCTACTGGTGGCCCTGGCCGAGTCGGCCCGCCGGACCGGCCCCGCCGACGGTGTGCCGGCCGGGGCGGCCTTTGTGGCCATGCTGGGGCTGATGGGGGCCGAGACCATCCTGGGCTACTTCCCCCTGGCGGTGCTGCCGGCCGCGCTGGCCGGGGCGCTGATGGCCTTCCTGCTCTGGAACTTCTACCCGGCGCGGCTGCTGCCGGGGTCGGTGGGCTGCCTCTTCCTGGCCGGCACGGTGGCGGGTGTCCCCCTCTCGATCGGGCGGGGGGAGCTGGCCCTGGCGCTGGCCCTGCCCTTCTGGGCAGAAGGGGCCGCCGGCCTTCTGCAGGGGCTGTGGCGCTGGTTGCGGGGCAGGCCCCTCTTTGCGGCAGGCAGCTTCCACGGCTGGCTGCGGAAAAAATACGGCCCTGTGGCCGTCTTTTATCTCTTCTGTGCGCTGGCGCTGGCCGGCGCGGCGGCGGCCCTGCGCACAGCGCAGCTCTAGCGCAGGCCATACATTTTGGGAAAGGCAGGCGTTTCTATGGCTGTTGCTAGGAGACGGCGGTCCGATCCGCTGGGGCCGGTGTCGGTCTTTCAGCGGGACCCCGGGCCTTGGACGACTTTGACCATCGGCTGGCTGGCCACCCTGGGGATCATCCTCGTGTTCGGGCTGGTGATGCTCTTCAGCGCCAGCTACACCACCGGGTATCTCCGGATGGGGGACAGCTATTACTACATCAAATCCCAGGCCCTCTACGCCCTGATCGGGGTGGGGGTGATGTTCCTCTTTTCGTACATCGACCTGCGGTTCATCCGCAAATTTGTCTGGGCGGGGTACCTGGTCAGTATCGGGCTGCTGGTGGCGGTCCTCTTCTGTGAGCCGCTGAACGGCTGCCGCCGCTGGATCAACATCCGGGGCCTGCCCACATTGCAGGCATCCGAGCTGGTCAAGTTCGAGATGATCCTGCTGACGGCCCACCTGGCCTGCCGCACCCCGCGGCTGGTCCCCCGGGACCCGAACGCCCGCCCCGGGCCGGGCAGCTTTTTCCAGTGGCTGTTCCAGAAGGTGGTGCGAGAGTTGGCGGTGCCCCTGCTGCCGCTGGTGCCGGTGGTGATCCTGCTGGCGCTGGAGCCCCATATGTCGGGCATCGTCCTGATGTGCGCCATCGTGGGTAGCATCCTGCTGCTGAACGGCAGCGGCGGGATCATCACCTACGGCGGGGCGGCGGCCGCCGTCCTGCTGCTGGAGACGGTCCTTTCCAACATCGACGCCATCCCCTACCTGCAGGGCCGTCCGGACGGCTGGACCCAGG
>CAZEIG010000147.1:0-4168 GCA_964511805.1 uncultured Faecalibacterium sp. | reverse complement strand
TGTGGACGCCAGCCTGATCCTGCTGGACGCCCGGATCCCCCTGTCCAGCCTCAACCCTGAGATCGAGCGAATTACCGCCCGCAAGCTGCGGCTTTACGCCCTGAACAAGGCCGACCTGGCCGACCCAGCCGTCACCGAGGAGTGGATCCGCTACTTCCGCTCGGCCGACGCCGGCTGTGTCACCATCAGCGCCCAGAGCAAAAAAGGGGCGGCGGTGGTCCGCAGCGCCATCGAAAAGGAGCTGTCCGGCCTGCTGGCCCGGCGGCAGGCCCGCGGGATGAGCGGCGCCAAGACCCAAATCATGCTCTGCGGCATTCCCAACGTGGGCAAGTCTACCTTCGTCAATACCTTTGCCGGGTCGGCCCGGGCCAAGGCGGCCGACCGCCCCGGCGTCACCAAGGGCAAGCAGTGGATCTCCACCGAAAAGTATGACCTGCTGGATATGCCCGGCGTCCTCTGGAAGAAGTTCGATTCCAGGACCATCGCCTCCAACCTGGCCTTCATCGGCTCGATCAAGGACGACATCCTGGACATCGAAGAGCTGGCCATGAACCTGCTGGACGAGGTGCGCCAGAATTACCCCGAGCTGGTGGCCGGCCGCTACAAGCTGGACGAGGCCGCCATGGCCCTGCCGCCCTATGAACTGCTGACTGCCATCGGCCGGAAACGGGGGCTGCTGGTGCGGGGGGGCGAAGTCAACACCGAGCGTTGCGCCATCATGCTGGTGGACGAGTTCCGGGCCTGCAAGTGGGGCAGGATCACCCTCGAGCGGCCGCCCCGCCGTGACGCCGGCACAGAAGGGGAGAGCGAAGGATGAAGCGCCGGACCGATGAAGAAATATCCTGCCCCCTCTATGACTACGACGACGCCGTCCGGGCAGAGAGCGGCTGCTTTGCGGGGGTGGATGAGGCGGGCCGCGGCCCCCTCTGCGGCCCCGTCTGCGTGGCCGCCTGCATCCTGGACCCCGCGCGGCCTGTCTTTGGGATCAACGACTCCAAAAAACTGACCGAGAAAAAGCGGGAGGCCCTCTTTGCCGAGATCCAGGAAAAAGCCCTGGCCTACAGCATTGTCTTTGTGGGGCCCGAAATCATCGACCGGGATAACATCCTCTGCGCCACCATGGGCGGGATGCGCCAGGCGGTGGAACAGCTGGCGGTCACCCCCAGCCTGGTCCTGGTGGACGGCAACCGCTGCCCCGACGGCCTGGCCATGCCGGCCCGTCCGGTGGTCAAGGGGGATGCCGCCAGCGCCAGCATCGGCGCTGCCTCCATCCTGGCCAAGGTCAGCCGGGACCACTATATGTTCGAGCTGGACCGCCAGTACCCCCAGTACCAGCTGGCCAAGCACAAGGGCTATCCCACCAAGCTCCACTATGAGCTGATCGAACGATACGGCATCCAGCCTTTCTACCGCCGCAGTTTCCTGAAAAAACAGGGCTACTGGCCGGAGGGAAAGTGATGGACCGGGCCGAGACTGGCCGCCGGGGCGAACAGGCTGCCGCCCGTTACTACCTGCAGCGGGGCTGCATCCTGCTGGCCCGCAACTACCGTATCCCCCAGGGTGAGATCGATCTCATCCTCCGGGACCCGGCGGGGGTTATCGTCTTCTGCGAGGTCAAGACCCGCACCGCCTCGAACGCTGTCTGCCGTCCCGCCAACTCGGTGACCCGTGCCAAGCAGCGGCGGATCGTCAAGACGGCCGCTTGGTACCTGCAGCAGACCGGCCAGCAGGAAGTCTTCGCCCGTTTCGACGTGGCGGAGGCGACCCCCCTCGGGGATGGGCGCTGGATGATACATATTATAAAAAGCGCGTTTTATAAAAAGCGCGTTTGAAGCCAGATGACGCGGACCGAAGAAGGACCACCGGTCCCGGCCGCACAAGATGCGAAAAAGGAGCGATTGAAAATGCAGTTTTTCAGCACGAGAGATCAGGGCTGCCGGGTGACCTCCTCCCAGGCAATTGTTCAGGGCCTGTCGGAAGAGAGCGGGCTGTTTGTGCCCGAGCGCTTCCCCCAGGTGGACGCCAAAGCCGTCTGCGCCCTGGAGGACTATCCGGCGATGGCCGCCGCCATCCTGGGAGCCTACCTGACCGACTATGACCCCGCTTTCCTGGCGCAGGCAGCGGCCGAGACCTACGGCGCGGCCTTCGGCGGCAAGGCGGGCTGGCTGGCCCCGGTGGAAGGGGACACCTTTGCGCTGGAACTCTGGCACGGGCCTACCTGCGCTTTCAAGGACTATGCGCTCCAGCTGATGCCCCGCCTGCTGGTGGAGGCCAAGCGGAACCTGGGCCGGACCGAAAAGACCCTGATCCTAGTGGCCACCAGCGGCGACACCGGCAAGGCTGCCCTGGACGGCTACCACGACATCTCCGGGGTGGAGATTGCCGTCTTTTACCCCACCGGCGGTACCAGCGAGATCCAGCACCTCCAGATGGTCACCCAGGAAGGGGCCAACGTCGCGGTCTATGCGGTGCGGGGGAACTTCGACGACGCCCAGACCGGCGTCAAGCGGGTTTTCGCCGACAAGGAAATCGCCGCCCGGCTGGAAGGCCAGGGCATCCGGCTGTCCAGCGCCAACTCGATCAACTGGGGGCGGCTGGCGCCCCAGATCGTCTACTACTTCGCGGCTTACGCCCAGCTGGTCAAGGGCGGGCAGGTTGCCTTTGGGGATCCGGTGGACTTCTGTGTCCCCACCGGCAACTTCGGCGATATCCTGGCCGGCTACTACGCCAAGCAGATGGGTCTGCCGGTGGGCCGGCTGGTCTGCGCCTCCAACCAGAACAACGTCCTGACCGACTTTCTGACCACCGGCGTCTACAACGCCCGGCGGACCTTCCACAAGACCAGCTCCCCCAGCATGGACATCCTGGTCTCCTCCAACCTCGAGCGGCTGCTCTACCATGTCACCGGCAGCGACGCCGAGGTGGCGGCCCTGATGGACCGGCTCAGCCGGGAGGGCAGCTACACCGTCCGGCCCGAGACCCTGGCCGCCATCCAGGAAACCTTCGCCTGCGGCTGGGCCGGGGAAGAAGAGGTGGCCGGCGAGATTCGCGCCTGCTGGGAGGAGGCCGGCTACCTCTGCGACACCCACACCGCCGTGGCCTTCCATGTGGCCCGCCGGCAGAAGCGGGAAGGGGTGCCGATGGTGGTCCTCTCCACCGCTTCCCCCTTCAAGTTCCCCTGCAGCGTCCTGACGGCCCTGGGTCTGCCCGCGCCCAAGAACGACTTCGCGGCCATGGAGACGTTGGAGCAGGCCACCGGCCGCCCCGCGCCCGCCAGCCTGGCCGCCCTGCGGGAGAAAGAAGTGCGGTTTGACGCCGTCATCGACCCACAGCAGATCGCCGCCGTAGCGCTGGGCTGCCAGGCATAAACTAGAACAGGAGAGATCAATGGCACTTTTTGTGTTGGGCGATACCCATCTTTCGCTGGGCGGTGCCAAACCGATGGACGTATTCCCCGGCTGGAGCGGCTACCTCCAGAAGCTGGAGACTAACTGGCGCAGGCTGGTCAAACCGGAGGACACGGTAGTCCTGGCGGGGGACATCAGCTGGGCCATGCGGCTGGCCGATACCCGCAGGGACTTCGCCTTTCTGGACGGGCTGCCGGGCCAGAAGCTCATCATGAAAGGGAACCACGACTACTGGTGGACCACCGTCAACAAGATGAACGAATTTTTCCGCGCGGAGGGCTTCGGCACTTTGCGTCTGCTCCACAACAATTCCTACACCGTGGACGGCTACGCCCTCTGCGGCACTCGGGGATGGCTTTTCGACGTGGGGGAGCCCCACGACGAAAAGGTGATGAACCGGGAGATCGGGCGGCTGCGGATGAGCCTGAACGCCGCCGAGCCGGGGAAGGAAAAGCTGGTCTTTCTCCACTATCCGCCGGTCTACACCAACGCCGACGCCCCCGAGATCGTGGCCGTCCTCAAGGAGTACGGGATCCGGCGCTGCTTCTACGCCCACCTGCACGGCAAGGCCATCCGCTTTGCGGTGCAGGGGGAGGTGGACGGTATCCAGTACAAACTGGTCAGCGCCGACGGGCTGCACTTCTGCCCATATAAAATCACCTGATCCGGGGAGGAACCGGGCGGAAAATCTCAAAATGTGAAAAAACGACTGGCATTTATGCACTGAACGTGTTATAATAGTCGCCGACGCGATTGTCGTA
>CAZEIG010000146.1:0-4175 GCA_964511805.1 uncultured Faecalibacterium sp. | reverse complement strand
GCAGGCAGAGGAGATGGGCTTGGGCGAGGACATCAAGTTCTACCTCGAGTTCTTCCGCTATGGCTGCCCTCCCCACGGCGGCTTCGGCCTGGGCGTGGACCGTCTGACCATGCTGCTGGTGGGCCTGAGCATCAAGGAATGCATGTTCCTCTTCCGCGGACCCAACCGGCTCACGCCGTGAGGCCCTTGCAAAACCGGCGGTTTTGTGCTACTATAGGCAAAGCGAATGACTAAAAACGCGATGACGGAGAAAGTACGCGCTGTGCGCCTGGCGCAGAGAGGGGCTCCACCGGCTGCAAGGGCCCCCGGAGGCGGCGGCGCGGAAGTTCCCTCCCGAGCGGCCCGCGGGAACAGCAGCGATGCCCTGTAGTGCGGGACGGTATGCCCCGTTACGGCGTTCGAGTGCCGTGCAGCGTCGCACCTGCGCGGAATCCGGGTGGTACCACGGAGTGTCTAAAACAAGGCTCCGTCCCTGGCTGGCCAGTTGGCCGGCGGGGACGGGGCCTTTTCTTTCTTCCGTCCCGAGAAGCAACCCCATAAGCAAAAGGAGAGGAAATGTATGCAGGCAATCATTGACGAGCTGTCCAGACAGGCCGAAGCCGACCTGGCGCAGGTGGCCTCGAAGGAGACCCTGGCCGCCTTCTGGCAGAAGTACCTGAGCAAAAACGGCAGCGTCCCTGCGCTGATGAAGGAGCTGCGGACGGTGGACGCCGCCCAGCGCCCCGCCATGGGCAAGGCCATCAACGCCCTCAAGCAGAAGGTGCAGGTCGATTACGATGCGGCCGCCGTCCGGGTCAAGGAGGCCGAGCTGGCCGCCCGGAACGCCGCCGAGACGGTGGACATCACCCTGCCGGCCAAGACCCGGCCGGCAGGCGGCCTCCACCCGCTGACCCTGGTCCGCAACCAGATCATCGACGCCTTCGCCGGGATGGGCTTTGAGATCTACGAGGGTCCCGAGATCGAGGACGACGACCACTGCTTCACCCGGCTGAACGTCCCCAAGGACCACCCCGCCCGGGATATGCAGGACACCTTCTACCTGTCGGACGAGCTGCTCCTCCGGACCCAGACCTCCACCGGCCAGATCCGCACCATGGACGCCGAAAAGCCCCCCATCAAGGTGCTGGTGCCGGGGCGTGTCTTCCGCTCCGACTCGGACGCCACCCACAGCCCGATGTTCCATCAGATGGAGGGCCTTGTGGTGGACAAGGGGATCACCCTCTGCGATCTGCAGGGGATGCTGGACGTCTTTGTCCAGCGGCTGTTCGGCAGCGAGGTCCGCACCCGGCTGCGCCCCTCTTACTTCCCCTTCACCGAGCCCAGCGTCGAGGTGGACGTCAGCTGCTTTGAATGCCGCGGCAAGGGCTGCAGCCTCTGCAAGCACACCGGCTGGATCGAGATCCTCGGCGGCGGCGTGGTCAACCGGAAGGTCCTCGAAAACTGCAACATCGACCCCGACGAATATTCCGGCATCGCCTTCGGCATCGGCATCGAGCGGATCGCCATGCTGAAGTACGGCATCAACAACATCGGCCTGATGTTTGAGAACGATCTGCGGTTCCTTGGGCAGTTCCATGAATAAGAGGGAGGATCGGATAAGATGAAAGTACCTTTCAGTTGGTTGAAAGAGCTTGTCGATATCGACATTACCACGCAGGAGCTGGAAGAAAAACTCTTCTCCTGCGGCTTCGAGGTGGAGGAGCGGATCGACCTCTCCGACGGCATCGAGAAGGTGGTGGTGGGCGTTGTCACCAGCCTGGAAAAGCAGGAGGGCACCCACCTCTACAAGTGCGTGGTGGACTGCGGCGAATACGGCCATGAGATCCACATCACCACCGGCGCCGACAACCTCTATGTGGGGGCCCACGTCCCCGCCGCCCTGGACGGGGCGACCCTGCCCGGCGGCATCCACATCAAAAAGCGGATGATGCAGGGCTTCGAGTCCAACGGGATGCTCTGCTCCGGCCAGGAGCTGGGGCTGAACAATGACCTCTTCCCCGGGGCCGACGTCTACGGCATCCTCATCCTGCCCGAGGACACCGTCCCCGGCACCGACATCTGCCCGGTGGTGGGGCTGGACGACTCCATCTTTGACATCTCCATCACTGCCAACCGCCCCGACTGCCAGTCGGTCCTGGGCATCGCCCGGGAGGTGGCCGCCGTCCTCCACAAGCCCCTGCATATGCCCGCCATGGACTACCAGCCGGTCTGTGAGCCGGACGCCCCCATCTCGGTGACGGTGGAGGCCCCCGACCTCTGCCCCCGGTATATGGCCCACTATGTCCGGAACATCCGGATGGGGCAGTCCCCCCAGTGGATGAAGCGGCACCTGGCCCTTTGCGGCCTGCGGTCGATCAGCAATGTGGTGGACATCACCAACCACACCCTGCTGGAGATGGGTCAGCCGATGCACGCCTTTAACCTGAACAAGGTGGCGGGCCGCCGCATCGACGTCCGCCGCGCCCGCCCCGGCGAGAAGATCGTCACCCTGGACGAGAAGGAGTTCACTCTGACCGAGAACAACCTGGTCATCTGCGACGCCGAAAAGCCGGTGGCCCTGGCCGGCGTCATGGGCGGCGCCAACTCGGGGATGGACGACAACACCACCAGCCTCCTGTTCGAGTGCGCCACCTTCGCCCGGGACTCGGTCCGAAAGACCAGCCGCTCCCTGGGCCAGTCCAGCGACTCTTCGGCCCGGTATGAGAAGGGGGTCGACTTCAACTCCCCCAAGCTGGGCCTGGCCCGTGCCCTCCATCTGATCCAGCAGCTGGATTGCGGCGACATCACCACCCTGGAGTTCGACTGCACCGACGGTCGCTCCACCGAGCGGAAGGTGATTGCTACCACCCCCGAGAAGATCTGCAGCGTGCTGGGGATCACGGTGCCCGACCAGACCATGATCGACATCCTGACCCGCCTTGCATTCGAGGTCAAGGTGGAGGACGGCCAGTGGCAGGTCAGCGTCCCGCCCTACCGGGAGGACGTCGAGGGCTTCCCCGATCTGGCCGAGGAGGTCATCCGGGAGTACGGCTATGACTACATCGTCCCCACCTTCCTCAAGACGGCGGCGGTCACCAACGGCGGCCTGAACACCGAGCAGCAGCGCACCCTGAAGGTCAAGCGGCTGCTGGCCGGACAGGGCTTCTATGAGGCGTCCACCCTGGCTTTCTACTCCCAGGCCGAGCTGGATATGATCCACATTCCGGCGGAGGATCCCGCCCGGCAGGCCATCCGGATCCTCAACCCCATCAGCGAGAATCTGTCCATCATGCGGACCCTGCTGGCCCCCTCGATGCTCAACGTCATCGTGGACAACCTCAAGAAGGGGAATATGGCCGGCCGCCTCTTTGAGATGGCCCCGGTCTACCTGGCCAAGAGCCTGCCCCTGACCGAGCAGCCCCACGAGCGGCAGACCCTCTGCATGGGCGTCTTCGGTCCCGGGGAGGACTTCTTCACCGTCAAGGGTGCGCTGGAAGCGCTGGCGGCCTCGCTGGGCCTCAGCTTCAATTATGAGCGTGAGACCGGCACCCCCTGGCTCCACCCCGGCATCGCCGCGTCGGTGAGCTGCAAGGGCAAGCGGCTGGGCGTCATCGGCAAGCTGTCCAATGAGATCAACGCCGAGCTAAAGATCGCCAAGGACGAGAAAGAGAACCAGAACATCTACCTGGCCGAGCTGGACTATGAGGCCCTGTCCGACTGTGTCGAGGGCGAGCTGCACTATCAGCCCATCAGCCCCTATGCGCCGGTCAAGCGTGACCTGGCCCTGGTCTGCGACGAGGCCGTCACCTGCGGCGAGATCGAAGACACCATCCGGAAGGCCAGCCCCCTGGTCACCGAGGTCGACCTCTTCGACGTCTACCGCGGCAAGAACATTGGGGAAGGGAAGAAGAGCATGGCCTTCTCCCTGGTGATGGCCGACCCCAAGGCCGAGCTGGACACCGACCAGGTGGACCGCGCCGTCAAGAAGATCCTCGGCAACCTGAAGTATAAGCTAAACATCGAGATCCGTTAATGGACTTCAGAAAAAAAGCCGCCTGTGCGCTGCATAGGCGGCTCTTTTTCTGTCCAGAATAGGGACGGAGCGGGAGAGAAAAAGATTTTTCAAAAAATAGAAGTTTTTCCCTTGACAAAAGTCGGACTTTGTAGTATTATACTCGAGCACCCAGCGGGGCGGG
>CAZEIG010000145.1:0-4184 GCA_964511805.1 uncultured Faecalibacterium sp. | reverse complement strand
GGCACCTGGGCCGAGAACGCCGCCGCTTTCTCCCCAGGGGAGACGGTGGTGGGGATCGTCCGGAGCGTCGAGGAATACGGCACCTTTGTCGAGATCGCCCCCAACCTGGCCGGCCTGGCCGAGAGCTGTCCCGACCTGCGCCCCGGCCAGGCCGTCAGCGTCTACATCAAGAACATCCTGCCTGAAAAGATGAAGATCAAGCTGGTGATCGTCAACCACGCCCTGGGCCAGGGCCACCGATTCGACCTGCAATACTTCATCACCGAGGGCCACATCGACCGGTGGGTCTACTCGACGCCCGAGAGCAAAAAGCAGATCGTGACCGAATTCACCCAACCGGCCTGCAATCCGGCTTGAAATCCACACCGAAACCCTTTATACTGATAAGAGAACCATCCAGCAAAGGACAAAGGAAGTGAAGGAAGCATGGCTCCACGCGAAGCCTTTACCGCCGGGGTACGGCCCGGCGGCCTGACCAACAGCACCAAGATCCGGCTGCTGCTGTGCTACCTGGTGCAGCACAGCGGCCCCATCACCCAGCAGCAGCTCGAGACCGCCCTGATGGACGAGCAGCTTGTCAACTATTTCGAGATCGGCTCCAGCCTGGACGACATCCGCCGCCAGGGCCTGGTCGAGCTGGACCGCGGCAGCGGCGAGTACACCATCACCGACAAGGGCCGCCGGGTCGCCGGGGAGCTGACACAGGATCTGCCCCTCTCGGTACGGGAGCGGGCGGTGGCCGCCGTGGTCAAAGCCCAGCTGTGGACCCGCAAGCAGGCCGAATACAACGCCGTCGTCTCGGAGCGGCCGGACGGCCACTGCACCGTCCGCTGCATCATCAACCGCCTGGACGAGCGGCTGTTCTGCCTCGAACTGGGGATGCCCGACCGCCTGACCGCCGAGCTGGTCAAAAAACAGTTCATCCTCAAAGGCAACGAGATCTACCAGCTGCTCATTAATAAACTGACCGAAGAGGAGTGAGGGGCCCTGCGGGCGGCAGTCAGCCCTCTCAGTCGCCTTCGGCGCCAGCTCTCCCAAAGGGAGAGGTAGCATGGGGCGTCAGTGACATGACGGAGAGGGACAACAGCAAAAACCCGCCGCGCCGGCGTTGGACCGGGCGGCGGGTCTTATTTTTTTGCGAGGCCAGGCGTCAGGCCTTGGTGCTTTCGCTGTTGTGTTCAGCCTGGAAGTAGCTGCGCAGGCTGTTGATGACGATGGTCAGGCCCAGGGCGATCAGCAGGACTGCGATGATGAGCTGCAGGCCCTCCAGCATGAAGGTGGCGCTGCCGACCCGGATGGCCTGGCCCAGGGCGATCAGCCGCTCGACCAGGGCGGTGAAGGTGACGCAGAGCATGATGGCCAGCGGCGGGAAGAGCATCTTGTTGTTCCGCCCGGTCACCTTGAGGAAGACGCAGAGGGTCACCAGCACCAGGGCGCTCAGCAGCTGGTTGGCCGAGCCGAAGAGGGGCCAGATGTTGGAGTAGCCCACCTTGGTCAAGATGAAGCCGCAGACCAGGGTGACGATGGTAGCAAAGTAAGTGTTGCAGAGCAGCTTTCGCCAGCCCTCGGCGTGTTCCATGTCGTCCACGCTGAACAGCTCCTGGAAGCTCATCCGGCCGATCCGGGCCACGGCGTCCAGGCTGGTCAGGGCCAGGGCAGAGACGCACATGGTCATGAAGCACTGGGCCACATAGACCGGCACACCGAACATCTCGAGGAAACCCGCCACACCCCGGCTGAAGATCTGGAAGGGGGTACCCGCGGCGGCGGTGCCGTCGTCGGCGGCTGAAGCGCCGGCCACGCAGAGGGCCAGGACGGCCAGCAGGCTCTCCAGCACCATGGCGCCATAGCCTACCTTGAGCATATCCTTCTCATTTTCCACCGTCTTGGAGCTGGTGCCGGAGGACACCAGGCTGTGGAAGCCGGAGACAGCGCCGCAGGCAACGGTGACAAACAGAATGGGGAACAGGTCGCCCAGGCTGTCGTTGTGGAAGCCGGTAAAGACCGGCAGGTTCATGGCGGGGTGGGCCACCAGCAGGCCGACCACCGCCCCCGCGATCATCCCGATGAACATGAAGGTGGTCATGTAGTCGCGGGGCTGCTTGAGCAGCCACATCGGCAGGACGGCGGCAAAGAAGATGTAGACAAAGGTGATGTAGGTCCAGCTGTTCTGGTCGAGGGTCAGGGGCATCATCATCCCCAGTGCCAGGGCGGCCACGGTGCAGACCAGGTCGACGGCGGCTTCCTTCCAGCCGGTGAAGCGGAACTTCTTCTGCAGCAGGCCAAAGATCATCGCAAAGACGATGAACAGCAGGGAGATGGCGCCGGCCGCGCCGTTGCTGCGGGCCGCCTCCACCAGGGCGCCGTCGGCGCCGTAGGCGTTGAACGTGCCGGCCACCATGTCGGCGAAAGCCGCAATGACCAGCAGGGTAAACAGCCAGCAGAAGAGCAGGAAGAGCTTCCGGCCCAGCTTACCGATGTACTTTTCGATCAGCAGGCCCATCGACTTGCCGTCGTTCTTGACGCTGGCGTAGAGCGCGCCGAAGTCGGTCACTGCGCCGAAGAAAATGCCGCCCAGCAGGATCCAGAGCAGGGCCGGCAGCCAGCCGAAGGCCGCCGCCTGGATGGCGCCGGTGACGGGGCCGGCGCCTGCGCTGGAGCTGAACTGATGGCTGAAGACGGTCCAGCCGTCGGTGGGTACATAGTCCTTGCCGTCGTTGAACCGGACGGCAGGAGTCTTGGCGGTGGGGTCGATGCCCCAGCTCCTGGCGATCCAGCGCCCGTAGAGGGCGTAGGCCGCAATCAGGCACACCGCCGCGATCAGGACGATTGCGAGTGTGTTCATGATATTCCCCTTCTCTTTTAGATAGATTTCCGTTCCCCGGCCGGACGCGGCGGGCCGCAAGAAAAAAGCCCCCGTCCCTGCCGCAGTCTTTTGGACTGCCGCAAAGACGAAGGCTGAGATCCTCCGCGTTACCACTCTGCTTGCCGCCGCTACCCCGCACCGGGACAGAAGGCAACCCCTCTGCCGCGGCGTATCCCGCCGCGTCCCCCGGATAACGGCAGGGCGCCGGCCCGTTCTACTGGGCAGCGCCCCGAAGAGTGACACCGTCGTTCGCCCGGGCTGCTTACAGGGGAGACCTGGCCCGCGCCTTGCTGCCGCCTTTCCATCCCCGGCGGCTCTCTGAAAGCGGTGTGTGGGCAGACATATCCTGGTCATCGCATCTGGCTGTCTGGCTGTTGAACAGCCTAAAAGTAGCACGCAGATGAAACTTTGTCAATCCCTTGTTGAAAGTTTGTATACTCATGCAAAACCCCGCCCCAAAAGTGAACAAGCTTTGAACAGTTTTCGGGGTGGCCCTTTCTGTCACGGGAAGCTGTCAGCTCCTTGCCGGCCGGACAATCCTGTGCCGTCCGGGTAAGCAACAGACCCCGCGATTTATTGCGGGTTGAAGGCGCAGCTGTCTCAGCGGGCTTCGTAGTCGAGGTCCGCCCCCTTCATGGGGCTGGCGGCCAGCTCACTGAACAGCCGCAGCACACCTTTGGTGTACTTGCGGGGCTTGGGCTGCCATTTGGCGCGGCGCTCGGCCAGGATGGCGTCGATCTCTTCGGGTGTCTTCCGCTCGCCCTTGACGCCTACGATGTTCAGCTTGCGGGCAAAGACGTCGATCTTGATCAGGTCGTCCTTTTCCACCAGGGCGATGGGGCCAGGGCGATGGGGCCGCCGTCTACGGCCTCAGGGCTGTAGTGGCCGATGACCGGCCCGGTGGAAGCCCCCGAGAACCGCCCGTCGGTGATGAGGGCGATACTGCGGCCCAGCTCCTTGTCGGAGGAGATTGCCTCGGAGGTGTAGAACATCTCGGGCATACCGCTGCCCTTGGGACCCTCGTAACGGATAAAGACGGCGTCGCCCTTTTCCACCTCGTGGTGGAGGTGGCCGCTGCCGGGGTGGCTGTCCCCGGCGGTGCTTTCAATGATAACTTGGGGCTTGGCAAGGTCCTCCGGCTTCCAGCCGGTGCCGATCCGCAGGGGATCCAGCTCAGGGGAAAGGGTGCGCATTTTTTGACTGATCAGTTCCATATTCTCAACTCATCCTTTTACATCTCAAAACCGCACAGGGCCTGTTTTGGATCAATCCCATAAAATATCGTGAAGCAGTTTCAAAAACTTTACAAAAGCGGTAT
>CAZEIG010000144.1:0-4205 GCA_964511805.1 uncultured Faecalibacterium sp. | reverse complement strand
CTCGCCGTTCGAGGCGATGACCTTTGTATACCAGTAGAAGCTGTCCTTTTGTGCGCCAGCAGAAACGCGCTGACCGAGCCCTGCGCGTCTTTGCAGCTCAAGCTCATTTCTTCCAGTTTCTGTGCGATCAGCATGGATGCGGCCTCCCTCCGTGATGACTATAGGATACCACACTTTGCCGGGGAAAACAAATCACAACCGGAAAACGGGGAAAGGGCGCCCCGCCGCCCTCATTCGCCCCAGAAAACCCGTTTGGCGTTTTGGTAAAGGATGCACGCCTTCTGCTCCGGGGCCAAGGCGGGATCCTCTATGACGGTGGCGGCGAGGTCCGGGTAGCGGAAGCTGCAGAGGTTTTGGGGCGTGTCGGTGCCGAAGAGAAGGCGCTCCGCCCCCACCACCTCGACGGCCCGGGCGATGAAGCGCCGCGTCACCGGGTAGGGCGGCGCGTCGGGACGGACGTTGTGCTGCAGGGAAGCCAGATCGAACCAGACGTTGGGGAGGGCCAGGGCGGCCAGACCGTCGGCCATCTCCTGCAGCTCGGACTGTCTGGGCGCCAGCAGGTGGCAGACCACAAACTTCATCCCGGCGTGGCGGAGGATGAGACGGCGCAGCGCCTGGATCTGGCTGCTGGGGCTGTTCAGCTTGCCGATGTCGATGACGAACACCAGCCCATGCGCGTCGGCAAAGGCGGCCTCCCGCTCCATCATCTCGCCGTCCAGCGGAAAGACCGGGTGGGTGGCCATCAGCCCCGACCCGGTGCTCACCTCAAATTTCACCGCCCGCAGCCCCAGCTCCTCGAACAGGTGCCGGACGATGCCGTTGCGGTTGCGGCTGTAAGGGTCATAGGCCCCTGCCGCCAGAAAGCGCTCCGGCCATTTCTGCTGTGCCTGCCAGCTGTACAGATTCTGAAAGCCGAGGTATCCCCCCTGCAGCAGGACGGCGCGCTCCACATGGTTTTCATCCATGACCTGCAGGATGCGCTCGGGGGTGGCCTGGTTGGTGTTCCATTCAGCCGGCAGCAGCTGGCAGGTGGAGCCGTCGGCATACATCCCGCGGCCCCCGCCGCAGCTGCGCAGCTCGCCTCCTGCGCCAGTGCCGGCAATGCACTGCACCAGATGGACATGGGCGTCGATGATCTTCATCTGTGTTCTCCTCTCGCGGTTTTCCTATAGTATACAACATACGAGAGGGGAGTTCCAGAGGGGGCGGGCAAAGTTTTCAGAAGAAGTGATGCGCTGTGATATTTCAATGTCATCAAACTTGTGAACCGGTTGAAAATGTTTCGCAAAATCTCCCTTGTCCTGGCAGGTCGGCGGTGGTATACTGTAACTCAACGGACAGCGGCGTCGAAAGAAAAGGCCGCTGCCTTTTTTGTTGGAGGGAAAGGAATTATGAAAAAACCAGTCATTGGCGCGGTGCCCCTGGTGGATGTCGAAAAGGACAGCTACTGGATGATGCCGCCCTATTTTGAGGCGCTGGAGCGGGCGGGCGCACTGCCCCTCATGTTGCCCCTGACCGAAAACGCCGCGGACATCGGGCAGCTCGTGGCCCTTTGCGACGGCATCCTGTTCACCGGCGGGCCGGACGTGGCCCCTGCGCTCTACGGCGAGGAGAAGCTGCCCGCCTGCGGGCTGGTCCTGCCCAGGCGGGACATGATGGAGCTGGACCTTTTCCGGACGGCGCTGGCGGCGGATAAGCCCATCTTTGGCATCTGCCGCGGCATCCAGCTGATGAATGTGGCGCTGGGCGGCAGCCTCTACCAGGACCTGCCCAGCCAGCATCCCTCGCCGCTGGTCCATGAGCAGAAGCCCCCCTACGACCAGCCCAGTCACCCGGTCACGGTGCTGCCCGGCAGCCCGCTGGCCGCCCTGCTGGGCAAAGGGGAGATTGAGGTCACCAGCCGGCACCACCAGGCGGTCAAGACCCTGGCCCCGCCGCTGCAGGCCATGGCGACATCGCCGGACGGTCTGGTGGAGGCGGTCTGGATGCCGGGCAAGCGGTTTGTCTGGGCGGTCCAGTGGCACCCCGAGCACTCCATCCGGACCAGTGAGGACAGCCCCAAACTCTTCGCCGCCTTTGTGGAACAGTGCAAATGAAGCGGCAGACCCTGCAGGTGTGTCCCATTGCCGACGCGGACAAGCGGGTATTTTCATTGGGATCGGGGTCGCGCCTGCCCTCTGCGGGCAGGGTTATGGTGTGCAGATGCTGACAAAGGCGGGGGAGCGCGTGAGTCGACTCTACCCGGGGCGGCGTACCGGCAGCAAACGCCTGCAGGGCAGGATGTGTTCATCCGGATGGTCCGGGACGGCATATGAAAAAACGCACAGTGGATGCAAAACCACTGTGCGTTTTTTGTCATGTCAGGGCGTCGGCGCTCAGACTCGCTGCAGCCAGAGGAAGCCGTAGGGCGGCAGGGCGGCGGCGCCGGTATGGGCGGCGCCGGTCAGCATATCGCTGTAAGCGCCGGCGGGCAGTGGGATCTGCTTTTCCTCACCGCCTATGTTGAAGAGGCCCACAAGGGTCTCGCCGCCGCCGCTGCGGGCCAGGCCCAGGACGGCGAGGTCGCCGCTGTAGAGCATCGGGATGCCCGACTGGAAGAGCATCATGGCGTGAAGGGTCAAATCGAAGCGGATGGCCGTCTCGGTCTGCTTGGGCGTCCCGGCGGCCTCCAGGCCGCACATGCTGGCGGTGGTGCCGCAGAAGCGGGCGTCCCCGGTGGTGGGGTCGTCGTTGTAGAGTTCGCCCCGGCTGACACTGCCCGGGGTGTGGCCCTGGAAGAATTCGTTGAGGTACTTCTTATGGGGCACCTTCTCCATCCCCCAGCTGCGGAGAGTGTCGTAGTCCAGCCCCCAGCCGATGTCGTCGTGGCAGCGCAGGTAGTTCAGGAAGACGTACTCCTTGGGCAGGCTGTTGACGCTGTCCAGCTGCTTGCGGAGCAGCCGGGTGTCCCGGGTGGCCACCGTGTGCCAGGTGGTACACATGGTGGTGACATTGTACAAAAGATGGCACTCGGGCTTGTCCACTGTGCCGAAATAGGGGACCACCTTGACCGGCTCCATCACCACCTCACCCAGCAGGATGACGCTGGGGCAGACAATCTCGCCGATCATCCGCATCATACGGACGATGGTGTGGACCCGGGGCAGGTTGCGGCAGCTGGTGCCCAGCTCCTTCCAGATATAGGGGACTGCGTCGATTCGGATGATGTCCATCCCGCGGTTGGCCAGGTAGAGGAAGTTGCACATCATCTCGTTGAAGACCCGGGGGTTGCGGTAGTTCAGGTCCCACTGGTAGGGGTAGAATGTGGTCATGACGAACCGCCCGTCCTCGAGCCGGGTGAAGTTGCCCGGCGCGGTGGTGGGAAAGACCTGGGGCACCGTCTTTTCGTATTCGGCGGGGACGGCGCCGTCGTCGAAGAAGAAATAGCGGCTCATGTACTCGCCCTCGCCGGCTTTGGCACGGCGGGCCCACTCGTGGTCACAGCTGGTGTGGTTCATGACGAAGTCCATACAGACGTTCATCCCGCGGTCGTGGCAGGCGGCGGCGAGCCGTTCGAGGTCCTCCATGGTGCCGAGGTCGGGCCGGACGGTCCGGAAGTCGGCCACCGCGTAGCCCCCGTCATCCCGGCCCTTGACGGTGTCCAGGAAGGGCATCAGGTGGAGACAGTTGACCCCGGCCTCCTCAAGGTAGTCGAGCTTCTGCCGGACGCCGTTCGGGGTGCCGGCGAAGTTGTCGATGTAGAGCATCATCCCGAGCAGGTCGCGGTGCTTGTACCAGTCGGGTTCAGCCTCTCGGGCGGCGTCCCGGGCTTTCAGGGCGTCGCTGCGAGCCTGGGCAAACTGATACATCTGGTTGCAGAGTTCGGCGAACATCGAGCCGTTGTCATACAGCTCCATGTAGAGCCAGCGCAGCTCGTCGTGGTGACGGGCCAGGCGGGCCTGAAAAGATTCATTTCCTTTTATCATTTGGTCGCTCCCTTGGTGGTTACTGGGCGAGGATGGCTTCCACCTGGGCCCGCTCGGGCATCGAGCGGATGGCGCCCTTTTTGGTGGTAACCAGGTAGGCCGCGGCGTTGGCAAAGCGAAGCATCTGGTCGAGGTCGGCCTGGGCGAGGCCATCCAGCCCGTGCTCCAGGACGAAGTTGAGGACACTAGAGCAATCCCACCAAATATCAACAACATCCAGAACAAGCAAACCAGTTCCTG
>CAZEIG010000143.1:0-4224 GCA_964511805.1 uncultured Faecalibacterium sp. | reverse complement strand
TTTTGTAAAGTTTTTGAAACTGCTTCACGATATTTTATGGGATTGCTCTAGGGGGACCCATTTCTGCAGGTCAGAAATCTTTCCCCCTTGTATCCCCCTTTTAAACAAAATTTGCCGCCGAACCGCGCACTCGGCCTTACGGCCTTGCACACTCTCAGCGGCAAATTTCCCTGTATGTGGTCCCGTCCGTACGCGTATGTCGCCCGGACGGGACTTTTTTGCTGAAAAACCGGCCCCCACATATTCTGAACTGTATCCCACTTGTTATCCAGTTATCGTACTGTCTAACTGTCTAACAAATGAGGGGCAGTCCATTCACTGCGAAGTCCGGTTTTATTTTTGTGGTATAGTTTTACATCATCCCGCGGAAGACGCGTATGGCGATCTGGAAGTAGATGATGAGGCTGCAGGCGTCTACGATGGTGGTGATGAAGGGGGTAGCCATGATAGCGGGGTCGAAGCCGAGCTTCTTGGCGCCCAGGGGCAGCATACCGCCCACCAGCTTGGCCAGCACGACGCTGAGGAAGAGGGAGCCGCTGACCACGATGACGTAGCCCATGACGTTCTCATACTGACCCGCATAGAGGACGCCGTACATCAGCCAGACCCGCAGGCCGTTGACGATGCCCAGCACCGCGCCGACGATGGCGGAGACTTTCAGCTCCTTCAGCAGGACCTTGGTGAAATCGCCGGGGGTGACCTCGCCCAAGGCCAGGCCGCGAACCATCAGGGTACTGATCTGGTTGCCGCAGTTGCCGGCGGTGTCCATCAGCATGGGCATGAAGGAGACCAGCAGAGGCAGGGCCACGAAGGCCTCTTCGTAGTGGGTGGTGACCATGCCGGTGAAGGTGGCCGACAGCATCAGGATCAGCAGCCAGGGGATCCGCTGCTTGGCGTGGGTCCAGACGCTGGTGCCGAAGTAGGTGGTGGCCTCGTCGTCGGGCAGGATAGCCGCCATCTTCTGCATATCCTCGGTAGACTCTTCGGTCAGGACGTCGATGGCGTCGTCGATGGTGATGATGCCGACGAACATCCCCTCGTTGTCCAGAACGGGCATGGCGGTGAAGTCGTATTTCTGCATCTGCCGGGAGACATACTCCTGGTCGTCGGTGACCTTGACAGTGATGACGTTTTCGTCCATGATCTCAGTGATGGGGGTGTCCAGCTCGGCCAGCAGCAGGCTGCGGACCGAGACAACCCCCAGCAGCCGGTTCTTCTCTACTACATAGCAGGTGTGGAGGGTCTCGGCCTGATCGCCCTGCTCCCGGATGGCGGCGAAAGCCTGCCGCACGGTCATATCCTTCCGCAGGCGGACATATTCCATCGTCATCAGGCTGCCGGCCGAGTTCTCGGGGTAGTTCAGCAGCTTGTTCAGGCTCTCGCGGGTCTGGGGGGAGGACTTTTCCAGTACACGCTTGACCACCCCGGCGGGCATATCCTCCAGCAGGTCGGCGGCGTCGTCCAGGCTCATCTCCTCGATGGCGCCGATCAGCTCGACGTCCGAAAAGTCGTCCACCAGCTCATCCCGGGCGTCGTCCGACATATAGGTGAAAGCCTCGGTGGCGACCTCCTTATTCAGCAGCCGGAAGACCACCAGCCGGTTGTTCTCGTCCAGCTCTTCCAGCAGCTCGGCCAGGTCGGCGGGCTGCATATCTTCGGTGGCGTCCCGCAGCTTGACGTACTGCTTTTTGACCAGCAGCTTGAGCAGGCGGCTCTTGGTCAGCTTGTCGGGGGCGGCGGGGGCCTCCTTGGCCTCTTCCTTTTCGGCGTCCCGGACGTCCTGCCGCAGATCCTCGGCGGCCTCCTCGTCGTTCAGGTCGTGGGCCAGCTTCTCCCGCACCTCGGCGGGGATGTCGGCGGGCAGCTCCTGGGTGGGCATCTGCTCCAGATGCTCCAGGGCCTCATGGTCGAGACGTTCGGTGTTTTTCTTTTCCATGGGTAATACCTCCTTTATAAAATCGTTGCAGGAGGGTACAGTCCATCGGAATATAAAAATGCGCAGCTCACAAGCGGCAGAAGAGCCTTCTTCCGCCGCGCCAAGCTGCGCTTCCCTGTATATGCCCGCACGAAAACAGAGGGGACCGCCCGCAGGGCGCCCCGCTGCCTTTTGCAGGGGACGGCATCCCCCTTCTCTGCCGATGGGGATGCTGTCTGCTCAGATCAAGTCCGTCCGACAAAGGCGAACGCAGCTGTTTCATTTTCCGATGCGCTGTACCGCTCGGCTCTACTGTGATCCGGGTCCATCTTTCTGCGTTCACCTCCCATTGATTTGGTCGCCTTCATTATAGCGCGCCCGCTCTGAAAGGTCAACCCTAAACCGAAATTTTACCGTTTCTTCTCAAAAAATTTGAGATTTTGCGGGACTGTTTGGGGCGTTTGGTTTCGCCGCGTCGCCCGGCTCTGCCGGGCCCTGTGACGGAGAGGGCTAAGCTCCGCCCCCTCAAATCTTCCCCGCGTCCAGCATCGCCTTGAACTTCAGGATGCCGGCGACGGTCTTGGCGTCCTTGATCTCGCCGGAGAGGATCATCTCGCAGGCTTTGTCCAGGGGGACCCGCTCGGGGGTCAGGAATTCGTCGGCGTCCAGGTGCATCTGGGCGGGGTGCAGCCCGCGGGCGGCCCAGATGTAGATGATCTCAGTGTCGTAGCCGACGGTGGGGTAGATCTCGCCCAGGGAGATGTACTCGTCGGCGGTCAGGCCGCATTCTTCGGTCAGCTCCCGCTTGGCGGCCTCGAAGGGATCCTCCCCTTTCTCCAGCTTGCCGGCGGGCAGCTCCCACAGCTCCTGCTGCATGGCATAGCGGAACTGCCGCACCATGCAGATGGTGCCGTCTGCAAAATAGGGCAGGATGCAGGCGCCGCCGTGGTGGTGGACCACGTCCCGCAGGGCGGTCTCGCCGTTTTCCAGCAGGGCGGTGTCCCGGGTGACGGTGATGACCCGACCCTCGTAGACGGTCTGGCTGTCGATGGTCTTTTCAAAATGGGTTTCCATAGGTGTTTCCCTTCCTTTGTGGATTGGATGTGAGACAAAATGCCGGCGGGCCGCGGTTTTTCGGGGGATGTACATCGGTGAAAAACAGGTTGAAACGGTGCAAAACAGCCCGGCAGCCCCCTGCTTTCCAGTTTACCCGCACGGTGGCGCTCTGTCAACAGAAGAAAGGTCTCAAGAAGAAAGGTCTCACATTTAGCCAAACAGGGCAAAATTCGGAGAAGAAAAAAATTCATTTAGAAAAAATCACAAATTTTAAGAAAAATTCTTGGTGTGTTTTACCAGAGAGATTGCGTTTACTTTGGGGCACGAATTTGCTATTATAATAGATGAGCAATCATGTCTTCCCGGCAGGCGGCCCCTGTGGGCGGACAGGCGGCTCCGCAAAGTATCCCAAAGGCGGCCTGCCGGCGTTTGTATGCTGGCCCGGCGGGCAGCCTAATAAAAATTAATGGAGGAAGAAAAATGCCTAGAGCAAAGCAAACCATGGATGGCAATACTGCCGCTGCGCATGTAGCTTATGCGTTTACCGACGTTGCTGCCATCTATCCGATCACCCCTTCTTCTCCGATGGCTGACTCGGTGGACCAGTGGTCCGCCGCTGGCCAGAAGAATATTTTCGGCAACCAGGTCAAGGTTGTCGAGATGGAGTCTGAGGCCGGTGCGGCGGGCGCTGTTCACGGATCTCTGGGTGCAGGTGCCATCACCACCACCTTTACCGCTTCCCAGGGCCTGCTGCTGATGATCCCCAACATGTACAAGATCGCGGCTGAGCAGCTGCCCTGCGTCTTTGACGTTTCTGCCCGTACTGTCGCTACCCAGGCGCTGAACATCTTCGGCGACCACAGCGACGTCATGGCCTGCCGCCAGACCGGTTTCGCCATGCTGGCCGAGAGCTCGGTGCAGGAGGTCATGGATCTGTCCCCTGTCGCCCACCTGTGCGCCATCGAGGGCAAGGTGCCGTTCCTGAACTTCTTCGACGGCTTCCGTACCTCTCACGAGTACCAGAAGATCGAGAAGTGGGATTACGCCGACCTGAAGGAAATGTGCAACATGGAGGCTGTCGAGGAGTTCCGGAAGAACGCCCTGAACCCCGAGAACCCCAAGATGCGCGGCTCCCACGAGAACGGAGACGTCTTCTTCCAGCACCGCGAGGCCTGCAACGGCGTTTACGCCGCCCTGCCCGCCGTGGTCGAGAAGTATATGGCGATGATCAACGCCAAGATCGGCACCAACTA
>CAZEIG010000142.1:0-4300 GCA_964511805.1 uncultured Faecalibacterium sp. | reverse complement strand
CTCATCGGTGACGTCGCAGACGTAGCCGTGGGCGTCGATGCCGGCTTCCTTGTAAGCGGCCAGGCCCTTGTCCACCAGCTCCTGTTTGATGTCGTTGAAAACGATGGTCGCACCGCAGTTGGCCATAGCGTTGGCGATGGCAAAGCCGATGCCGTAGGATGCGCCGGTGATCAGCGCGATCTTGCCGGTCAGGTCAAAGGATTTTGCAGTACAGACAGACATTGTTCGTATACCTCCTATTATGATGCGGCCAGGGCGGGCCGCACCGCAGCCGCCCTGGCCTGCATCGTCCATATTCGCGGCGCAGAACACGCTGCACCTTATCCTTATGATACCGCCGCACCACCCGGATGTCAAGGCAAGGCGACGATGATGTATACAAAAAAACCGCGCCGCGTCTTGCGACACAGCACGGGTCTTGCAGGGTCAGGCGTACATTTACCGCGTTTTAGCGGGCAGAAACATACTTGTGGAGGGTCTTGCGGACGGCGCCGGGGCCGGCGTAGAGCTCGGCTGCCATCCCCTCGATCTTTTCGCCCAGGCCGACCTCGTAGAGGTCGACGCCAAAGACGTCCTTGCGGGTGTAGAGGGCCTTCAGGCAGCTGAAGTCCTGGGGGCCTTCCTTGACCTCCAGCGGGGCCACGATGGCGCTTAGCTCAGCCAGCAGCGGATCGGGGGAGGGCTCGAAAGCCTTGCCCTCGTCGTTGATGCCCTTGATGTAGCGGGCGTAGCCGGCCAGCACCAGGGGAACCAGGACCAGGTTGTTCATATCCAGGCCGCGCTCCTTGTAGGCCTTGATGGTCTCACCAAAGCGGATGGAGAGCTTCTGGGAAGTATCGGTGGCGATCCGCTGGGGCGCGTCAGGCATGAAGGGGTTGGGCAGGCGGCGGTTCAGGACCGCGTCGATGAAGTCGGCGGGCTTGAGGACGCCGGGGTCGACCACCACCGGCATGGCCTCGATGTAACCCATCTTGGTGATCAGGCCGCAGATATCCTCGTCGGCCATCTCGGCGCTGATGAGGGTGTAGCCCAGCAGGCAGCCGTAGATGGACATGGCGGTGTGGAGCGGGTTGAGGCAAGTGCAGACCTTCATCTTCTCGACCTTGTCTACTGTCTCGCGGTCGGCATACATGACGCCGCCCAGCTCCAGCGGAGGCCGGCCGTTGGTGTACTTGTCCTCGATGACCAGGTACTCGGTCTCCTCGGCGTTGACGAAGGGGGCGGTGAAGGTGTGGCGCTCGGTGACGATGGTGTAGTTGTCCTCGAAACCGTCGTCGGCCAGCATCTTCTGGACCTTGGCGTCGGGGCGGGGGGTGATCTTGTCGATCATGCTCCAGGGATAGGAGACCTTGGTCTCATCCTTGACGTAGTCGACGAAGCCGGCGGGTACCAAGCCCATCTCGGCCCACTTCTCGGCGTAGGCGTAGACGCCGGCCTTGACCTTATCGCCATTGTGGGAGCAGTTGTCCATGCTCTGGAGGGTCAGGGGAAGAGCGCCGGCCTTGTACCGCTCGTGGAGGAGGGCAGTGACCTTGCCCATGGCGAACTGTGCGTTCATCCCGCGCTCAAGGTCGGCGGCGTTGAAGCCGTAGCCCTTCTCGGTGATGGTGAAGGAGACCATCTGGAGGCTGGGGGCCTTAAAGATCTCGACCAGGCGGGCCCAATCGTCGGTGAACTGGGGGTCAGCCTTGAGGCTCTCGGTGACCGAGGCGATGACCTTCTTCTCGATGCTGCCGGTGGACTGCAGGCAGACCAGCAGGCTGAGGTTGTCGTAGGGGCGGTAAGCCTTGTCGATAATCTCGTAGTCAAAGCTCTCGGCCACGATGACGCCGCGGTCATACTTGCCCGAGTTCAACACCTGCTGCAGGACGGCGGCAGGGAAAGCGCGGAAGATGTTGCCGGCGCCAAAGTGGACCCAGGTGGGCTCAGCCGCAGTCTTGGCCTTGACGGCCTCGATGTCGAAGCTGGGCAGCTCGTAGCCCTTTTCAGCCCATTCGGGGCTGATGCCGTTTTTGATGTCAGTCAGTTTCAAAGTAAACGCTCCCTTTCTTGTAAGCTGCTTATATGCTGCTTGGGGCCTTTTGCGGCCGGCTTACTTCTTTTCGTTTTCGGCTTTTTCAGCGTCCAGCTTGTCCAGCATATCCCATACGCCCCACATATACATGATGCCCAGGGCGCGGTCGTAGAGGCCGTAGCCGGGACGGACGGTGCCGGGCCCCTCGCCCCAGAGGTGACGGCCGTGGTCGGGGCGGATGTAGCCCTCATAGTGGCAGTCGTGGTAAGCCTTGAGGATGTCGAGGATGTGGGTGTCGCCGTCGCAGTCGCGGTGGCTGGCCTCGGAGAAGTCGCCGTTGGGGAAGTGCTTGACGTTCCGGATGTGGGCGAAGGCAATCCGGTCGCAGTGCTTGTAGATGATGTCGGCCACGTTGTTGTTGGGGTCGGCGTTCAGGCTGCCCGAGCAGAGGGTCAGGCAGTTGTAGGGGTCGTCCACCATCGACAGGAAGCGGTCGATGTTCTCGGCGTTGGTCAGCAGGCGGGGCAGGCCGAAGATGTCCCATGGGGGATCGTCCATGTGGATGGCCATCTTGATGTCGCACTCGTGGCAGACCGGCATGATGGCCTCAAGGAAGTACTTGAGGTTCTCCCACAGTTTTTCCTTGGTGACGGGGGCGTAGGCCTTGAACAGCTCGTCGAGCTTGGCCATACGCTCCGGTTCCCAACCGGGGAAGGTCATGTTGTACTTCTCGGTGAAGCTCATGATGTACTCGGCCATGGCCTTGTAGTCACTCTGAATCATGTCCTTCTGGTAGTACAGGGCGGTCGAGCCGTCTCCCACCGGGTGGAACAGGTCGGTGCGGGTCCAGTCAAAGATGGGCATGAAGTTGTAGCAGATAACCTTTACCCCGAACTTGGACAGGTTGCGGATGGTCTGGATGTAGTTGGCGATGTAGCCGTCCCGGCTGGGCAGGCCGATCTTGATGTCATCGTGGACGTTGACCGATTCCACCACGTCCATGTTGAAGCCGTAGGGCTCGAGCTGCTTGTGGACTTCGGCGATCTCGTCGACCTCCCACACCTCGCCGGGCATCTTGTTGTGGAGCGCCCAGACGATGCTGGTGACGCCGGGGATCTGCTTGATGTCGGACAGCGTGATCTTGTCGTTGCCCTCACCGTACCAACGGAAACCCATTTGCATTGGCATTAGTCTTTTCTCCTTTTTGCTGAATTTTCGCGCAATGTGCCCTGCAAAGGCGCAGAGCGACATCTTGTTAATTTTATTCTAGTATATCAATCCCTCTTTTGGCAAGTAGTAAACCCGCCATTCTTTTGGCGTGCTTTTTGTGAATTGTTCTAAAAACCAAAAAACCGTGAGGAAAATTTTACGTTTCTCACGGTTTATTTTTCTGTTTTTCTGTTTTGGGTGTGGGCGGGGCCGCCTTTCATCCCTCGATGAAGTAGTCGGGGTGGATCTTGCGGGCCTCCTGCACCGAGGTCTTGTACCGCTGTAAGTGCTCCCGCAGGGCCCGCTCGAGGGCGGCGGGATCCTGGGCCTCCAGCGCGTCGGTGATGGCGCCGTGCTGGACGGGGACCGACTTGTTCTCCCCCAGCATCAGGGCGAACATCCGCAGCCGCTCGATGTGCTTGAAGGTGGAGAGCATATGGTCGAAGTGGTCCTCCATCCCGCAGAACTGGAAAGCCAGCCGGTGGAAGCCGTTGTCGATGTCCAGCATATGGCTGTTCCGCAAAGGGGTGTCCGGGGCGAGGCTGGCCTGCTCATATTCGCGGATGTTGGCGCGGTAGGCCGCCAGCTGGACGGGGATGCGGTGCTTGAGCACCTGGGTGAGCATTTCCCTTTCGAGGGTGAAGCGGGCGAACTGCTCCATCCGCATCAGCTTGAGGTCGATGGGGGCCACATAGGTGCCGCTCTGGGGCTTGATGGTGACCATGTGGGCGATATTCAGCATGATGAGCGCCTCCCGCACGGGGGTGCGGCTGATCCCCATCTCTTCGGCCAGCTGACGGTCGTTGAGGGGGTCGCCAGGTTTGAGTTCCATGGTGATGATCCTGCCCCAGAGGGTCTGATAGGCGGCCTCCCGCGCACTCGACCTTGCTGCCATATACACCCCTCCTTTCGTCTTACTTACTCTTATATATTTGTATATTACGGCTATTACAGCGAGTGTCATTTCCATTATAAACTGCCGGCCCGGCCGCGTCAATGTCACTTTTGCTTAAATTTTACAGCCTAGAGCAATCCCATCAAATATCAACAACATCCAGAACAAGCAAACCAGTTCCT
>CAZEIG010000141.1:0-4331 GCA_964511805.1 uncultured Faecalibacterium sp. | reverse complement strand
GACTTCACCCTTGGAAAGCAAGACAACCGTCTCCACATGCCCCGTCCGGGGGAACATATCCACCGGCTGCACCTTTTCTACCTGGTAGCCGTCGCGGGCCAGGATGGCGGCGTCGCGGGCGGCAGTGGAGGGGTTGCAGCTGACGTAGACCAGGCAGCGGGGGGTCATCCGGACCACCGCCGCAAGGGTGGCGGCGTCGCAGCCCTTGCGGGGCGGGTCCAGGACGATGACGTCGGGGGCCAGGCCCTCGGCGGCCAGACGGTTGGCGGCCTGGCCGGCGTCGGCGCAGAAGAAGCGGCTCTTGGCTGCGACAGCGCTGCCCATCCGGGCGGCGTTGGCCTTGGCGCTCTCGATGGCCTCGGGGACCACCTCGACGCCGATCAGTGCGCGGCAGCGGCCGGCCATCGACAGGCCGATGGTCCCCATCCCGCAATAGAGGTCGAGCAGCAGGTCGTCAGGGCCAGGGTCGGCGTAGGCGGCGGCCACGCCGTAAAGCTGCTCGGCACCGGGGGTGTTGACCTGATAGAAGGAGAGGGGCCCCAGCTGAACCGGCACCCCGCAAAGGCTGTCCTCGATGAAGCCGGGGCCATAAAGGATGCGGTTTTCCGTCCCAAGGATAACGTTGGTCTTTTTGGGATTGACGTTGATGAGGACGGTGGCGATGGAAGGAAAGCGGCTGCAAAGCCGCCCGACCACCTCGCCGGCGTGGGGGAGGGCGGGGTGGGTGCAGACCAGGCAGACCATGATCTGGCCGCTGTGGGCGCCCCGCCGCAGGAAGATGTGCCGCACCAGCCCCTTGCCGCTGGCCTCGTCATAGGGCTGGATGCCATATTGGTCGAAGAGGCTGCAGAGGGCGGCCCCGATCTCGTTCAGGACCACGGGCTGGAGCTTGCAGTCGCCGCAGGGGACAATCCGGTGGCTGTGGCCGGCGTAGAAGCCGATGCAGGCCCGCCCGTTTTTGTCCCGCCCCACCGGGAACTGGACCTTGTTGCGGTAGCGGTCCACCTCGGGGGAGGGGAGGATGGGCTCGACCTGGACTTCCAGTCCGCCGATCCGGCGGAAGGCGTCGGCCACCGAGGCCTCTTTGGCCTGCAGTTCGGCCTGGTAGCGCAGGTGGCGGAGGCTGCACCCGCCGCAGGGGCCCGCCACCGGGCAGTCGGCGGGGATGCGGTCGGGGGAGGGGTCTTCGATGGCTTCGACGATGCCAAAGGCGTACCGGCCGCAGTCCTTGACCACCCGGGCGCGGATCTGGTCGCCGGGGGCGGTGCCGGGGACGAAAATGGCTTCCCCCTCCCAGTGCCCGATGCCGCTGCCGTCGCCGGACAGCCGCTCGATGGCCAGGGGAATGATCTGGTTTTTCTGTAAAGACATGGTTCCTCCTTGGGGTTGGATGGGCCGCGTTAGGGGGCGTCCTGGCCGTCGGGCGGGGCGGGGGCGTTCTCTTCCTCTTCCGTCTGCCGGGCGGCCATGTATTTGCTGGGCGGGACGCCCTTGGCCAGCTTGAAAACGCGGGAGAAGTAAAACTGATCGAAGAAGGCCACCGAGATGGCTACCTCGGCAATGGACAGGCCGCCGTTCCGCAGCAGCTTGCAGGCTTCATTGATCCGGTACTCGGTCAGGTAGTCGATGGGGCTCTTGCCGACATTGCTCATAAAGACCCGGTAGAGGTGACTGCGGGAGACCCCGACGCCCTTGGCTACGTCGTCGATCGAGATGTCGTGGGAATAGTTGAACTGGATGTACTTGATGGCGTCCAGGACGTACTGGCTGGAGGAATTAGCGCGGGGTTTCCGCTCGCTGGTTTCCTCCATCAGGGCGGCGATGAAAAGGTAAAGATAGCCCACCATGGCTGTCTCGTCCTGGACCCGCAGCCCGCGGGCGCGGAAGATGTTCTCGAGCGCCTTGTACATCTCGTCGAGACGCTGGGTGTGATGGACCGGCTGCCCGTCCGAGAAGGGGAGGAGCGAGGCCAGCCGGTGGGCGCTGATCCCGTTGAAGCCGACCCAGCAGTATTCCCAGGGCTGCTGGGCGTCGGCGGCATAGGTGTTGAGCTGGTTGGGGCGGACGAAAAAGAGGTCGCCGGCGTTCAGTTCCCAAGTCCGGCCGTTCACCTGGAAGGCACCCCTGCCGGCCAGGACCAGGTGGATCAGATAGTGGTCCCGGATGCCGGGCCCCCAGGTGTGGCCGGGGGCACAACGCTCCAGCCCGCAGTTGAAGACGGAAAGATCTACGTTGCTGGTATAGTTTTGTTTGAAGGACTGCTTGTAAACCTCCGGCATAGGGGGCCTCCTTTCAGGCGGAAAGGGTCAGATGAACGGGTACTGCTGCCAGTATACCATATCCGACAGCGCAAATTCAACAAAAGTACATCCAGCTGTTTGGCCTTGACGCCAAAAATTCGACATTGGCCCCAAAGGAAATTGCAAAAAACATCCAGTTGGGATACAATAGAATCAAAATACCGGGGGCCCGCTGGCGGGCAAGTCCTGCAGTCAGGCCCCTGCATCATGTTTTGACAGGCGGCCGCGCCGGCAGGGCGGCCGGGAGATGCACAGGGGGCGGCGATATGGCGACAAGCGCACAGAGGCGTCAGGAGATCAAAGCGGGCCTATGGGACGAGGTCCTTCGGGGACTGTACGGCCCATCGGAGGAGAGGCTTGCCCGGCAGCGGGCGCGATGGTGCGCGGCCCTGGCAGAATTCGAGCGCTATTTTGGGTCAGGCCGCCAGGTACATCTTTACACGACCCCCGGCCGCGCCGAGCTGGGCGGCAACCACACCGACCACCAGCACGGCTATGGCCTGGCGGCGGCGGTGAATCTGGATTTGGTGGGGGTTGTGGCCCGGAACGAGGACAACTATATCCGGGTCAAATCTTGGGGGTTCAACAAGCTGGACGTGGTGGATCTGGATGAGCCCAATCCCCAGGCGTCTGAGTCCACCCATTCGGCCAGCCTGATCCGCGGCCTGGCGGAAGGGTTCCGCACCCTGGGAAAGCAGGTGGGCGGCTACGATGCCTACACCACCAGCGACGTGCTGCGGGGCTCGGGACTGTCCAGCTCAGCGGCCTTTGAAATGGCGATGGGCGCCATGATGAACGAGGAATTTCACTGCGACCTGACTCCCATTCAGGTGGCGCGGCTGGGTCAGTATGCAGAGAACATCTATTTCGGCAAGCCCAGCGGGATGCTGGACCAGCTGACCAGCGCTCTGGGCGGCGTCATTTTTACGGACTTTGAAGATCCGGCGTTGCCCCGGGTGGAAAAATTGCGGGCCAAGGGTCAGATGCCTGAGGGGATGGCTCTCTGTGTCACCGACACCCGGGGCAGCCACAGTGAACTGACCGCAGAATTTGCCGCCATCCGCCACGAGATGGAGGCGGTGGCCGCCTGCTTTGGCTGCAACGTGCTGGGTGAGGTGAGGGAAGCAGAGTTCTGGGCCCGGCTGCCTGAGGTACGGGCAGCCTGCGGAGACCGGGCCTGTCTGCGGGCGATGCACTTCTTTGAAGAAAACGCCCGCACCCTGGCCGAAGACCGCGCCCTGCGGGCCGGCCGCTTCGACGACTTTCTGGCGCTGGTGCGGGAGAGCGGCCACGCCTCCTTCATGCTCTGCCAGAACGTCTACTGCGCCTCCAGCCCGGCGCACCAGGCACTGTCGGTGGCCCTGGCCCTGAGCCAGCACCTGCTGGAGAACGCCGGCGGCGCCTGGCGGATGCAGGGGGGCGGCTTTGCCGGCACCATCCAGGCCTTTGTGCCCAGAGATTGCCTGGAGCCCTATTGTGCCACCATGGAGAGCGTTTTCGGGCCGGGCAGCTGCCATCTGCTCACCCTGCGGGAACAGGGGGCAGGCCGCGTGCTCTGATCTCTTATTATAATGGAAGGAAGCAGCTCTGCATTTCGGTGCAGGGCTTGCTTTTTGCATCGGGTTCTGTTAGGATGGACGATATAGGGGAGGGGAGAAAATGAGACCCATGCTTTTGGCGCGGCCGGCTCCGGAATATGCCCAAGCCATCGCTGACTATCGCCGGGAATGTCTGGACACCGGCAGCCGGATGGATGGCTGCGGTCCGCTGCGCCGGATGGAAGACCCCATGGACTGGATACACTATTGTGCGTCCTGGGACACCGACGGCCCCCTGCCGGAAGGGATTGACCTGACCATTTTCCAAAAATCTGAAAATTGTGATTGACAATTTGTCCTGGGCTTGGTATAATAAATTGCTGTCTGCAAAGACGGCCCCGCGGGGGCGGACCCTCGCGGATCCTTGGCCTCATTTGAGGCCCTTACGTCCAAAAGGAGGTGCAACAAAATGGCAAAGTACGAAACCATGCTG
>CAZEIG010000140.1:0-4368 GCA_964511805.1 uncultured Faecalibacterium sp. | reverse complement strand
TCTGGAAGGCTTTGGCGGCCTTGTCCAAGGTCATGGTCACGCCCTTCTTGTAGTTCTCGTCGGTGCAGGGGGCGTTGGCGGCCATCTCAAGGGTGTCGAGGATGGGGATGATCTGGTTGACCGCGTAGGAGATGCCGTCGTTGAACTTCTGGTCGGCCTCGCGGGTGGAGCGCTTGCGGTAGTTGTCGTACTCGGCGGCGACCCGCAGCAACTGGTCCTTGGCCTGTGCGGCCGCCTTTTCGGCGGCGTCCAGCTTGGCCTTGACGCTCTCCAGCTCACGGCTCTTTTTGTTGAACCAGCCGTCCTTCTTCTTGTTGGTTTCCTCTTTGGAGCTGTCTTTGGCTCCGTCCTGGGGGGCGGCGTCGGCGCCAGCCCCGGCAGCCTCTGCATCGGGGGCGGCGTTCTGTTCAGCCGTCTGCTCGGGTGCAGAGGCCTCGGCCTCAGGGGCCTTCTTGGTTTCTTCGCTCATCTGCGCTCCTCCTTATAAATCGTGGCCTGCCGCGGTACGGCGGCCTGCGGGGTATCTTTCTGTTTGCCGGCCATTCCCTCGCCCAGCTCGTCGGCGAAGGCTTCCAGCAGGGGGATCAGCTTGCTGAAGGGCATCCGTGTCGGCCCGATCAGAGCCACCGACCCGAACAGCCCGCCGCCCACCAGGTACCGGCAGCTGACAATGGATAGCCCGGGGATACGAGGGGTCATGTCCTCGCCCAGCAGGACGCCGGTGCCTTCGGCGGGGGCCGCGATCAGCCGGGCTGCCGCGGCCTCGTCGTTCAGCAGGGCGAGGATGGTCTGGACTTTGCCGTCCAGCTGGGGCCAATCCAGCAGGAAGGGCTCGCCGCCCAGGTAGACCCGGGGGGTCGCGGACTCCTGCAGGATGGCGGCCGCCGCGCTGATGACTGGCACCAGGGCGGGGCTGATTTGGCTGCACAGCTCGGCCAGCATCCGCTGGGACAGGTCTACCGCCGCGACGAAAGTCAGGCTGCGGTTGAGCAGGGCGGCAAGCTCGGCCGCCTTCTCCCGCGTCAGACCGTCCCGCACCCGAGCGACCCGTGTCCGGACGTAGCCGGCGCTGGTCACGGCCAGGACGGCCGCCGCGCTCCGGCCCACCTGCACCACCTCAAAGTGGGCGATGCAGAGGTCGTCAGCGCAGGGGGTGCTGACCGCTGCAGTGTAACCGCTCATCTGGGCCAGCGCCTTGACGGCGCCCTGGGCCAGCCGGTCGGGCTCATGGTCCAGACTGGCAAAGACGCTGTCCACCCTGGCCCGGGTGACCCGGTCCAGCGGCTGGCTGTCGTCCAGCAGGTTGTCGATGTAGTACCGGTAGCCCTTGGCGCTGGGGACTCGCCCCGCGCTGGTGTGGGGCTGCTCCAGCAGGCCCAGCCGTGTCAGGGCGGCCATCTCGTTCCGGAGCGTCGCGCTGGACACCGACATATCAAAGTAGTTGGCAAGGACGCTGCTGCCGACTGGTTCGCCCTCCATGCTGTAGAGGGATACGATCGCCCGCAGCACACGCTGCTTGCGCTCATCCATTGCCATGCTGTCCCGCCTCCTTAGGATCTGTCTGTGGAATCTTCTTAGCACTCGCTATCTTTGAGTGCTAAGTTTATTATATGCAAATCTGGCGCGGTGTCAAGGCTCTCACAAAAAAGTTTTCAAAGATTCATAATTCTGTCATAAATTCATGACTTTAGTCTGGTGTTGTCTTGTGCCGAAACATAGCAAAATATTCCGTCAAATTTTACTGCACACCGACGCTTTTTAGAAAAGTCGTTCTGTCCTGTTCTGTGAAGGGTTGTCCGGGCATGTTGCGGTTTTTCTGGTAGATGTTGCGGTTTTTGTTGCGGTCGAAATTCGGGGGTGCAGCGCCGCCGGGGACTGGTCCGAGCGCATGGACAAAAAAACCACCGGCCCAGAGGGAGCCGGTGGGGTAGTCTCATGCTTGTTTGGCGTCTGCTTGCGGGGTCTCCAGGGCTTGCCAGACCTTCGAAGCGGCCCTGTTTGCGGCGGCCTGGTTGGTGTGGACGTAGGTTTGCAAGGTGGTCTGTATCTGGGCATGGCCCAGGCACTGGGCGACGGCGGCCACGTCTGCGCCCTGTTCAATGGCGATACTGGCAAAGGTGTGCCGCAGCTTGTGGGGATGGAAGTCGGGAATGCCGTACTTTTCACCTATCTCCCCAAAGTGGCGGGTGACCCCGCAGGGGTGTAGCGGTTCGGTGCTGTACCGCCTGGCAAAGCACCACCGGACGGTGACCGGCTGGTCTGCCTTGATCTTGCCCAGCATCTCCAGCAGGGCGGGCGGAGCCTGTACGACGCGTTCCCGGCCGCTTTTGGGTGTCACGGTATAGGTGCCGCCGGTGGTGGGCTGCAAGTTCCGCTTGACGGTGATAAGCCCTGTCTCAAAGCCCACACAGTCCCATTGCAGGCCGAGAGCTTCCCCGCGCCGCAGGCCGCAGCCCGCCATGAGCAGCACAAGGGCCTGCCACGTCAAAGGTTCCTGCCTGACGGCTTCCAGGATGCGCCGCAGCTCGTCGGCGGTATAGGCCAGAGGCTTTTCAACGGCGGCATCTTTGGGTGCTTTGGGGAAGCGGGCCTTTTGCATGGGATCTTTGTCCAGAATATCGTCCTGGACGGCCGCCTTGAAGACCATCCCCAGCACGGTGCGGACAAGGTTCAGGGTGTTGGGGGAGTATTCCGCCTGCATGTCGTAAAACAGGGCCGTCAGCTGGGCAGAGGACACCTCTGTCAACAGGAAGTCCCCCAGTTCGGGCAGGATATGCAGCCGCAGCACGCTTTCATAGGTCTTGACGGTGTTCTGGGCGCTGGACGCCCTTTTCTGGGGCATCCAGACCCCTTCCACATACTGGCGCAGCGTCTGGATGCGGGCCGCCTGTACCTTCTCCCGGCGGGCCAGTTCCCGGCGTTCCTCTTTGGTGAGGACCGTTCCGGCTTTCAGCTCGTTTTCCAGCCCGGAGGCAAACTTTTGCAGTTCCCGCCGGGTGGTTTTGGCGCTCCATGTGGGTTGAGGCCGGAAAGTCCGGTACACCCGCCGTCCCCGGCCGTCGCTGGCCTGCACCTGAAACACCAGGTTGCCGTCTTTGTCTCTTTTCTCTTTGAAGCTGGCCATATAGAGCGCTCCTTTCTGGTTTTCCAAACCTGCCTGACTTTAATGACTTTAATGACCAAAATGACTTCCTGGTAAAAATAAATCGTTGGCGCGTTCTATTATTGTAATTTCCCCCGGCGGGCGCGGCATGACTTTATTATGACTAAAATACCCCGCAGCATGACTTTATTCCCCGCCGGGGGTTGCTTTGTTCTGGTATACCGGGATTTGGGCAAGTTCCTGTAAGTGCCGTAAAGCCGCTTCCTGGCCTGCTTTATTCAGTTTGTCTAAAATTTTGATAACCTGGCGGCCTGCTTCCGAAAAGTCGGACATATCAACCATATCTGTATCAAAGCAATTACATTCCACATAATGGCCAGCATGTTTTCTGAGTGTTTCTGGTGGGATATTATATCCTGCGGAAACTTCTGAAATGAGTTCATCCTGCCAAGTGTTCATGTCCTCGACCGTATGACCGCCGTTTTCGTATGCTTTTAAAGCGACAAGGGCTCCTAGTTCATCAATGGCCCTTAAAAGCCGCGCTTGAAAACTGGTGCTGTTCGAATGCATCAATACATAAACTTCATCCGAATAAAACCCATCTGGATATAAAGCTGTCACTGTCACATCCAAAGCATTTGCAAAACGTTCAACAGTCTCTATCTTTGGATTTTCTTCATCTCTTTCATATCGACCGACAAGAGAGCCTGACATGCCCATTTTTTTCCCTAGCTGCTCCATTGTCAACCCCTGCTTTTTTCGTTCGGTGCGAATCAACTTTCCAATGGTATCATTCTCTGCCATGCTCATCACCTCACAATTATTATACAAAATTTTAATGTTGAACGCAACCAAAAAGTTCAAAAAGCGCGTCAACCAGCGGTTGACAGAACGTTTTCGTTGTGATAGAATCAAATTGAACAAAAAAGTTCTATTTGAACTCACATGAAAGGAAAGTGATTTTCATGTCGAAATCTGTTTTGGTCAACCGGGTTCGTGTCGTTTCTGAGATGGCACGCCTGGACATTACCAGCGAGGAACTGGCCCAAAAGGCCGGGGTGGGGCGTTCGGCAGTCCAGTCCATGCGGCGGGGTCGGAAAGTATGGCGCACTACTGCCCAGCATGTGGCCCACGCCCTGGGCGTCCCCCTGGAACAGCTGTTGGAGGTGAGCGAGTGAGAAAACGCAATGCAGCCCCTGACGCCCCCTTTCAGCGCCCGGCCGACGTGGCCCGGCGGACGGGGATTCCGCTCAGTCATATCCGGG
>CAZEIG010000139.1:0-4453 GCA_964511805.1 uncultured Faecalibacterium sp. | reverse complement strand
ACTGAGAGGGCCAAAACCAAAATTATACATCCCACAATTTTCCACAAAACCTTCACAAAGCGTCTGCAAAAGCAGGCGCTTTTCTTTTTGTCGCGGCGCGGAAATGAATGCATAAAGATGCAAAAAGGAAAGCATAAAACAAAAAATATACTCTCGCGCCTTCGGCGCGAAATGAAGAAAATAAAGCAAAATCGGAAAAATACAAAATTGGGGCTTGACACCGGGGGGTATGTTATAATGCCTTCGAAAGGAAAAGGACCTTCCTTTCAGCCTGTTTTGGGTCTCTATCTTTTATACACCATAAGGAGGAAAAAATCATTATGAAACTCAAGAAGATTGCTTCCCTGCTTCTGGCCGGTGTCATGGTTGTTTCCATGCTGGCCGGTTGCTCCAGCTCCAGTTCCAGCTCCGATGACGTTACGACCGATGTCGACGAGGAGGCTGCAACTACTTACTCCAGCACCCTGTATGGCTATCTCAGCAATAATACTGCAAAGAACAATCTCTCTGCTGTCGAGAGCACCGCTCTGACCACGGCACTCGACAATGCCGTTGGTTTGCTTGGTGGTAAGTGTGATTACACCAAAGCCGGCTCCACTTTCACTTGGGCACCGTATACTTTTGATACTTACGGCTCGTACATCGAGAGCTATGTGATGGATCAGATGGGCGCTACTTACACTCTTGATAAGCTCAGCGCTCCCTGGTCCCGCGGTAGTGGAATTGTAAACTACAATGAAAGCTTTGTCGCATTGTCTGTTGGCGTTATCGGGGCTGGCGTTAGCGACGGCTATGCTCTGGAGCTTGCGGCTGCAGAGATTAATAGTTATCTGACCGGCCTTAAGTATACCGATAGTGGTTACAACCGCGATTACACCATCTCTGCCAGCATTGTGTCTTCCACCGATGCCAATGGCGTTAGTGTGAAGTTCGTTGCTGTTATGGTGAGCGCTACCATCACCGGAGTCTAAATCACACCCAAACATCACTTATAACAACCCCGGTAGCACCATGACTGGGATTGATATAAGAAACTTGCAGGTATTGAGACCGCCTGTGAGTTTGGCATAATGCCCTCTCGCTGTGACGACAAAGGGGAATATAACACCAAATATTCCTTCTGTTGTTGATCGCACCAAAACAAAAGAACTTTTGCGTCACGAAAGATAGGGTCCCTCTGCGGGGGCTGGCGTAAGCCGGCCCCCGCAGAGCTTTTGTGGGAGCTTTTTGCCCCGAAATACTTGCATATTTCGCCGATGTGTGGTATATTCTAAAAGTACGAATAAAGGATTGCATGGAAAGTGGGCCGCAAGGTCCGCTTTTCTTGTTTGATATGGAGGATTACAGCATGGCAAAGCAAGCGGGCGGGAATACCGCACAGCGGGTCGAGACCCTGGTGCGCCCCATCGTGGAGGGCATGGGCCTGCGGCTGTGGGACGTCGTTTTTGAAAAGGAAGGCCCCGACTGGTACCTGCGGGTACTGATTGACCGGGACGGCCCGATGGACACCGATACCTGCGCCGCAGTCTCCCACACGCTGGACCCGGTGCTGGACGAGGCAGACCCCATCTCCCAGAGTTATTACCTGGAGGTTGGCTCCCCAGGGCTGGGCCGCCGTCTGACCAGGCCCGCCCACTACGACGCCCTGCTGGGGCAGAAGATCCGGCTGCGGCTGTTCCGCCCCGACGCGGCGGGCCGGCGGGAACTGGCCGGCGTCCTGGCATCCCGCGAGGAGGAGAAGATCACCCTCAACACCGCGGAAGGGCCGGTCGAAACGGAGCTGCGGGCTGTCAGCATGGCACGGCTGTGCGACGACGAGGACCTGTTTTGACAAAACCTGAACCATGATGATAAGATGAGAAAATGACCGAAAGGAAGACTGAAAAATGGCAGGCAACAATGAATTCTTCGAAGCGCTTTCGATGCTTGAGCATGAGCGCGGCATTACCGCCGAATACCTGGTCGAGAAGATCCGCGCGGCGATCGTCATTGCCGTCAAGAAAAACTATGATGTAGAGGACGACAATGTCTCGGTCGAGATCGACCCCGCCGCCGGCACCTTCAACGTGGCGCTGGTGCAGGACGTGGTGGCCGATGAGGACTGGGAGAACGAGCACACCCAGATCCCCCTCAGCAAGGCCCAGACCCTCCGCCGCACCTACCAGCCCGGCGACCGGGTGGTCACCCCCCTCAAAACCAAGGAGTTCGGCCGGATTGCCGCCCAGACCGCCAAGCACGTTATCCGCCAGGGCATCCGGGAGGCTGAGCGGAGCCAGCAGCTCAGCGAGATCCAGTCCAAGAGCCACGACATCGTCACCGCCACCGTCACCCGGGTCGACCCCGAGCGCGGGATTGTGGCGGTGGATATGGGCAAGGGCGGCGAGGCCATCCTGCCCCGCAGCGAGCAGGTGCCCGGCGAGACCTATGAGGAGGGCCAGCAGCTGATGGTCTACGTCATCGACGTGGTCAGCGGCGAGCGCGGCCCCCGGGTAATGATCAGCCGCACCCACCCCGGCCTGGTCAAGCGGCTGTTTGAGCTGGAGGTGCCCGAGATCTTCGACGGCACCGTCGAGATCAAGGGGATCAGCCGGGAGGCCGGCATCCGCACCAAGGTGGCCGTCTACAGCCGGGACCCCAACGTCAACGCTGTCTCGGCCTGCATCGGCCCCCATGGCGACCGCGTCGACGCGGTGGTCAAGAGCATCCGGGGCGAGAAGGTAGACATTGTCCAGTGGAGCGACGACGTCGAGGCCTACATCGCCTCGGCCCTCAGCCCCGCCAAGGTGACCCGGGTGGAGATCCTGCCCGGCGAGACCCGGGCCTGCCGGGTCACCGTGCCCGACGCCCAGCTCAGCCTGGCCATCGGCAACAAGGGCCTCAACGCCCGCCTGACCGCCCGGCTGACCGGCTACAACATCGACATCCGGCCCGAGAGCGGCTACTACGGCGAGGAAGAGCCCAAAGCCGAAAAGAACCCCGCGCCCGCCCCCGAAGAGGCACCCGCGACGGCCGAATGACCAGGAGGGAAGTGAACGGATGGCACAAAAGAAGATCCCCATGCGCCAGTGCATCGGCTGCCAGACCAGTCGCCCCAAAAAGGAGCTGGTGCGTGTGGTGCGCGGCCCGGACGGAGTGGTCAGCATCGACACGGTAGGCAAAAAGCCGGGCCGTGGGGCGTACCTCTGCCCCGACCCGGCCTGCCTGGCCAAGGCGCAGAAAAAGAAGGCGCTGGAACGCAGCTTTGAACAGCCCGTCCCCGCCGAGGTCTACGAGGCGCTGGCTGCCCAGCTGGCCGCCGTGCAGCGGAAGGAGGGAACGGATGGCAAAACAAGCTAACGCGGCCCCCAAAAAGCCCGCGTTGCCCCCGGCCGACGCCTTGTACCAGGCCCTGAGCCTCTGCCGGAAAGCCGGCAAGCTGATCATGGGCTTCGACGCAGTGGAGGAGGCCGTCTACAAGGGTAAAGCCTGGCTGGTCCTGACTGCGGCAGACGTCAGCCCCAAGACGGTGGCCCGGATGCAGCGGAATGCCGGCGACCTGGTGGAGATACGCGCCATGCCGCTGACCATGGACCGGCTGGCCCCGCTCAGCACCCGGCAGATGGGCGTATGCGCCGTGACCGACCGCAACCTGGCGCAGCTCTGCCTGAGCCGCCTGGATGCCTGCGGCGCCATCAATGATGAGGAGGAAAGAAGCGAATGATCGTAAAATATAAAGTCATGGATTTTGCAAAGGACACCGGCCTGCCGGTCAAGAAGATCCTCGACATGCTGGCTGCTGCGGGCGTGGAGGGAAAGAAGAACAGCTCCACCCTGGAGGAAAAGGAGCTGAACGGCCTGATCGACCGCCTCAGCCGGGAGAACAGCGAGGCCGATCTGTCCGCCTTCCTGAACAGCGGCAAGCCGGAGCCGAAACCCGCCCCGGCCCCCGCCAGGAACGCCGCCCAGTCCAAGGGCGGGAACAGCCAGAAGGCTGGCGGCTCGTCCAACAAGGGCGGCCAGCCCAAGGCGTTGGGCGAAAACGCCCCCAAGGCCGCCGCTTCGTCCAGGGACGGCCAGCAGCCCAAAGGCGGGAATGCCGGCGGCAAGCAGCAGTCCCGGAAGGGCGGCCAGAATAACCAGGGCGGCCAGAACAACAATAACAGCAGCCGGAAGAACCAGAACCAGCAGCCCCACAAGAAGCGGGACGAAAAGACCGTCTCCTTCAGCGAGCTGGCCCGGGAGACTGGCACCAAGGCCTCGTCGGCCCAGTCGGTGCAGGTCAAGCGGGAGAGCCACCAGGTGACGGTGGACACCCGCACCGTGGACGTCAATGTCGACCGCTTTGACGCCCGCTACGACGACCTGGCCTCCACCAAGAACACCGAGAACCGCCGCAAGCCCACCCCCCAGGGCAACAAGCAGAAGTTCACCCAGCGGGGCCAGCGCCAGCGCCAGCAGTTCCAGAGAGGTAAGC
>CAZEIG010000138.1:0-4457 GCA_964511805.1 uncultured Faecalibacterium sp. | reverse complement strand
GACCCCGCCACCTCCACTCTGAACTACACCGCCGACGAGATCGCTGAGGGCCTGGACTTCATCAAGAGCCTGGTCGACAATCACGTTGTCATGCCCCTGCCCACCTACTACGGCAACAACGGCTCTACCGCCGCCAACCAGTCCAACGAGTGGATCACCGGCCAGCTGGCTGGCATCTTCGAGTGGGATTCTTCCGCTTCCAAGTACCGTGACGCGCTGGACACCGACAACCGCGATGGCTTCACCGTCGGCGAGGAAATCAAGTTCGGCGACTACAACGGCGGCTTCACCAAGGTTTCGATGGGCCTGGCCATCACCCAGACCTGCAAGAACCCCGCCGAGGCCGGTATGCTGATCAACTTCCTGCTGAACGAGGAAGCCGGCGCTTCCATTATGGGCTCCGAGTGTGGCATCCCCGCTTCTGCTTCCGGCCTGGCCGCCGCTGAGGCTGCCGGCGCCATCGATGAGCTGACCGCTGAGGCCAACGGCAAGGTCATGGCTTTCTGCTCCTGCCAGCTGGATCCCCTCTTCGAGGATGACACCCTGAAGTCTGACGGCACCGGTATCTACCAGGAGGTCTTCGATACGATGGATTACGACGGCGTCTCCGGCGCCGATGTCGTTGACATCCTGCTGGATGGCATGGAAGCTGCCGGCTACACCATCGCCTAAAACTTTTTGTTCCGCTCATTCGTACATATGAGACTCCTTTTGAAAAAAGCGGCCGTGCTGTAGTGTGCCAAATCGAGAGGCACCTGTCCCCACAAGAGCGGGTGTCTCTTTGTTTTAGGCGATTCTGTGCTTTTTGCTTAATAGTTTTTCTCGTCTTGGCGCAACTTTATGGCATATCGCTGCCGTTTTGGATGAAAATAATACCCTGAAAAGGAGGAATCCTCTGATGAAAGCAAACAACGCGCCTGTGGTCGGGCGCACGCCGTTCCAGAAGTGGTTCGACAAATACCAGGGCCTTTTCTATTTGATCCCCTGGATCATTGGCTTTGTGGTATTTAAGGCCATCCCCTTCGGTCAGTCGCTGTTCTACAGCTTCACCGACATGAACTTCTTCACCGGCATTTCGGAGTACGGCATCATGAACTATGTTGCCGCCTTCACCAACAACCGTATCACCAAGGCGCTGATCACCACCTTCGAGTACTCCTTCATCACCGTGCCGCTGAAGCTGATCTTCGCCCTCTTCATCGCCTACATCCTGAACTTCAACATCAAGTTCGTCAACGCGTTCCGTACCGCTTACTACATCCCGTCCATCCTGGGCGGCTCGGTAGCCATCGCGGTGCTGTGGCGGGCGGTTTTCCGTGATGACGGCCTGATCAACACCGTCATCAAGATGGTTACCTTCGGCCACTTCAATGGCCCCTCCTGGCTGTCCGACCCCACCTATGCACTGTGGGTCATCTGCCTGCTGCGTATCTGGCAGTTCGGCTCGGCCATGGTCCTCTTTCTGGCGGCGCTGAAGGGCGTCCCCGCCGACCTGTACGAGGCCGCCACCATCGACGGCGCAGGCAAGTGGCGTCAGTTCTTCTCCATCACCGTCCCCATGATTACCCCCATTATCTTCTACAACCTGGTCACCCAGATCTGCCAGGCTTTCCAGGAGTTCAACGGCCCCTACATCATCACCAACGGCGGCCCGCGCAATGCGACGACTCTGATCTCCCTGCTGGTCTACCAGTACGCTTTCCAGCAGAACGAAATGGGCATGGCTTCTGCCCTGGCGTGGATTATGTTCATCATCGTCTGTGTCCTGACGGTTATCGCATTCACCAGCCAGAAGAAGTGGGTCTACTACTCTGACGAAAGGTAAGGTGAATCAGTAATGGGAATGAAAGCTGCGCACCGCGTTGCCACCTTCTTTAAGTATTTCGTCCTGATCCTGGTGGGCATCATCATGATCTACCCGCTGCTGTGGATGATCAGCGCCACCTTCAAGGACAACAGCGAGATCTTTGCAGGCATCAGCCTCTGGATTAAGAACCCCACCCTGGATGGTTATCGCAACGCCCTGAACGACTTCGGCGGCTCGATCAACATCATCCAGGCCATGATTAACACCTACAGCTACGTGATCCCCAAGGTCATCTGCACGGTGGTCTCCTCCTGCGTCGCCGCCTATGGCTTTGGCCGGTTCGACTTCCCCGGCCGGAAGATCCTGTTCAGCATCATGCTGGCCACCCTCTTCCTGCCGCAGGTCGTTCTGAACGTGCCCCAGTTCCTGCTGTACAACAGCTTCGGCTGGATCAACAGCCCCTTCTACCTGGCCATCTGGGTCCACACCGCTTTCGCGACCGAGACCTACTTCGTCTACCAGCTGATCCAGTTCATGCGGAACGTCCCCCGCGATCTGGACGAGGCAGCCTCCATCGACGGCTGTTCCTCCTTCCAGACCCTGTACAAGGTCATTGTCCCTATGCTGATGCCGGCGCTGGTCTCCTGCGCACTGTTCCAGTTCATGTGGAGTTGCAATGATTTCATGGGCCCGCTGCTCTACGTCTCCACTCCCGCCAAGTACCCCATGTCCCTCTTCGTCAAGCTGTCGATGGACGGTGATACCGGCTTCCAGTGGAACCGCATCCTGGCCCTGTCCCTGATCTCCATCCTGCCGCAGCTGATCGTCTTCTTCTGTGCACAGGATCAGTTCGTCGAGGGCATCTCGGCCGGCGCTGTCAAGGGCTAAGCCTTACATACCCGGTTCCTTATCCGACGATCTTCCTTATCCGACGATCTGTTGAAAAAGACCCCTGTGCCGCCCTTTGGCACAGGGTTTTTTTGTTGGGAGACAAACCTTCAGCCCTTCTTGCCGCGGTAGACCTTCCGGTACTGGGTGGGGCCGACCCCCACCTGCTCCCGGAAGACCCGCCGGAAGTGGGCCGCCGTCGAAAAGCCGGTCTGCTCGGCCACATCGTTGATTTTGAGGTCGGTGGTCTCCAGTAGGCGGAGGGCCGCCTCGATCCGCCGCACGTTGATGTAATCGACGATCGATTGACCCGTCACCCGCCGGAACAGCCTGCTGAGGTAGTAGGGCGACAGGTAAAACTGGGCCGCCACCTCCCCCAAGGTCAGCTTCTGGCGGTAGTTGGCCGTCAGATAGGCGCAGATCCGCTCTACCGTCTCGTTCCGGGGCTGGCTGCCAGCGCTGCCGCCGGAGGCAGCCTGGCCGGCGTAGTGGAGCAGCAAAGCCAGGTAGAGCCTGCCGGGGCAGTCAGGCTCCTGCCAGGCGCCGGCTACCAGCTCCAGCAGGGTGCGCATCCGGGCCGTCCAGGCCGGGCTGCCCTGAAGGATGAGCGGGGGCCTGCCCGCCCCGAAGAACTTCACCTGCTGCTCGGTCATCATATCCCGCGGGAACCGGCAACAGAGCAGTTCCGCCGCCCGCCCGGCGTCCGGCTCAAACTCGCAGTCCGTCCTCCCCACCAGCAGGATGCTGCCGGGACCCGCGATCTGCTCCCCCTGGGGCCAACAGAGGGCACCGCTGCCGCTCTGGACCAGCAGCAGGCAGCCCTCGCCGCCTGTGTTGCACAGCCTGGTGCGGACCGTCAGCCGAAGTATCTCTGCCGTCAGTCTGCCGCTTGGATCGTTTTTCATGGTGCGTCCTCCCTTTCCTGTCTCGTTGTACCCATCATACCACATTTTGACCGCTTCAAACAATAGCAGAAGGAATACGATATGAAATTGAATTTGATCCGTTCAATGACCCGCAGCGCCGCTTTTGAGCTGGAGAATGGCCTGTGCTTCCGCCCGGCCGCCCCCTTCACCGTCCTGCTGGACGGCAAGGAGGTCTACGCCGCCTGCAACACCAACGTCTTTTCCCTCTACGGGCTGTTGCCGGGCCGCTCCTATACCGTGACCGTCCGGGCCGGGGACGAGACCCTGACCGCCGGCTTCAAGACCCGGGAGGAGAGCTTTTTCGTCGACGCCTCCCGCTATGGCCTGGCTGGAGACGGCGTCACCGACGACACCGCCAAGCTGCAGGCGGCCCTATCCACCTGCCCGCCGGGCGGCACCGTCTACCTGCCCGCCGGGCGCTACCGCTGCGCCAGCCTCTTCCTCAAGAGCCACACCACCCTCTATCTGGAAAAGGACGCGGTCATCCTGGGGGACAACGACCGCACCCACTACCCCATCCTACCCGGCGTCATCCCCAGTGAGAACGAGGTGGACGAGTATTACCTGACCGGCTGGGAGGGCAATCCCCTGGACAGCTTTGCCAGCCTGATCAACGTCACCCAGGCCGAGGACGTCACCATCACCGGCCAGGGCGAGATCGACGCCGACGCCCAGAACGGCGACTGGTGGCAGGACGTCAAAAAGAAGAAGAGCGCCTGGCGGCCCCGCACCGTCTCAATCACCGACAGCCGGTATGTGGTGCTGCACGGAGTGACGGTCAAGAACAGCTACTCCTGGACCATCCACCCCATGTTCTCCACCGGGCTGGACCTGCT
>CAZEIG010000137.1:0-4489 GCA_964511805.1 uncultured Faecalibacterium sp. | reverse complement strand
TGGAGTGCTTGTCCACCTTGATGCCTGCGATGGGCGACAGGTCCACCATCTCGCCGCTGTGGGCCATGACGTCGGTCAGGATGGCGGTCTCCTCGTCGGTCATCCCCCTCAGGTAGACCGCCATCATCCAGGCGGCCATCTGGTAGTCGGGCACCTCCCCCGCGACATAGCCGTTGATGAGGGTCTCCAGTTCAGTGCGGCTGTGGGTGCTGCCGTCCCGTTTTTTTGCAATCAGATCATAGATGCGCATGGTTGTCACTCCTGTCACGCGGTGTGTTGTTCTGGTACCAGTATAGTATGACTTTTACACAAAAGCAAGAGGGAAGGGTGGAAAACGCTCAAAAACCGGGCGCCCGGGCGGGCTTTTCCATCAGATAGTTGACAAGGCGCACCCCGTGCCGCTCCACCTGCTGCGCCCGGACGGCCCGGTAGCCCCGCCTTGCAAAGAAGGGCCGGGCCGTGACCGATGCGTGGGTGACGATGGGGCCGGCCGCCGCGCCCTCCAGCGCATTGCAGAGGGCGGTGGCGACCCCGCGGCCCTGCAGGTCCTTTTGGACATAGAGCCGGTCGAGGTAGTCCCGGGGAACGTCCATATCCCCGAAGCCGGCGAGCTGCCCGTCCAGTTCGGCCACCAGGGTCAGGTGGGCCCGGAAGCTCTCGTCCCAGGCTGCCAGGTCGGGGCCGCAGGCGGGGGCCCAGGCGTCCAGCTGGGGCGGGGTGTAATGGGCCGCGTTGACGGTGTGGACCGTCTCGTAAAAGAGGGCGGCCAGCGCCGGGCAGTCATCCGGGCGGTAGGGCCGGAGGGTCACCGCCAGCGCGTTCAGATAGCTGTCCGCCTCGGCCCTGCTGTGGAAGGTGACGATCTGCCGGCATCCCCGGTAGCGTTCCAGCAGGGCGGTGATGATAGGGAGCTGATCCCGGCCAAAGTCCAGGATGTATTGCAGGAACTCGGCATCCAGCTCGGTTTCGACCCAGGGCATATCGGGGCGGAGAGAATTCCGGCGGTTCTCCACCACCGCCAGACAGACTTCCAGCGGGTAGTCGAGGAAAAAGACGGTGTCGCAGGCCTCCAGCCGGGCCGGCAGGGTGCGGCTATAGTCGCCGTCGATGATCCAGGACGGCTGGGCCAGCCATTTGGCCAAGGCCTGGTCGAACGCCTCCCGGGTAATGTGGGTGCGGTCGGGTCTGTGCCAAAGCATATCGAGATAGTACAGGGGCAGGCCGGTGATGTCCCGCAGGCGGCGGGCAAAAGTGCTTTTGCCCGCGCCGGAACACCCGATGACCAGGACCTTCTGCATGGGGAACGCCTCCTTTCGATCTGTGCTTGCCGGGGACAAAAACGGCGGCAAGCCGTAACGCCTGCCGCCGTTTGTTCTGCCGGAGATTTACCGTGAGCCCTTGTCGTAGGGGACACCCTCGGCCTTGGGGGCCATGCTGTTCTTGGAAGTGAACGCAAGGATGATCATTGACGCCACGAAGGGCATCATGTTGTAGATGTTGCTGGACCAGCCCAGGTTCGCCAGGAAGGTGGAGTCGGCGATGTTGGCCAGGCTCTTGAAGACGGCGAAGAACATCGCCGCACCGAAGATGTGGAAAGGCTTCCACTGGCCGAAGATCATGACGGCCAGCGCCAGGAAGCCTGCGCCCGCGACGCCGACCTCGAAGTTCCAGGTCTGGACGGGGGGGACGATATAGGCCATCCCGCCGATGGCGCCCAGCGCGCCCGAGATCAGGACGCCGGCATACCGCATCTTGTAGACGTTGATGCCCACCGAGTCGGCCGCCTGGGGATGCTCGCCGCAGGAGCGGAGCCGCAGGCCAAAGCGGGTCTTGTACATCACAATATAGCTGATGACGAGGAGCACCAGCCCCAGGGGGACAAAAACGCTCAGTTCCAGCCCGCCGACCGAGAAGAGGAAGGGGCGGTTGGAGTAGTTGAGCTTGGCGCTGCCGCTCTCGCTGAAGTATTTGGCGAGAACCACCGCCACCGCCGTCGCCAGCAGGTTCAAGGCGGTGCCGCCGATGGTCTGGTCCGCCTTCAGGTTGATGGAGGCGAAGGCCAGCAGCAGGGAATAGACCATCCCGGCCAGCGCTGCCACCAGGATCGAGATGACGACAATGGCCCAGGCGGGCATGGTGGAAGGCAGCAGCGTTAGGGTCAGTACGCCGGCCACGCCGCCGATGACCATGATGCCCTCCAGGGCAATGTTGATGATGCCCGAATGCTCGCTGAACATGCCGCCCAGGGCCACCAGCATCAGGACGATGCCGTACAGCAGGGTATATTTCATCAGTAACAGCATAGCTTAACCCTCCTTTTTGCTTTCGGCGGCGGCCTTTTCGGTCCGCTTGCCACTCAGCAGCTTGGCGATCTTGCCGCGGAAGAGCATCGAGAAGGCGCACAGGTAGATGATGATGCCGCTGATCAGGTCGGCGACCTCGGTGGGGTAGTACCGGGTGGAGAGGAAGGAGCCGCCGACCGTGATGTGGGAGATGAACAGGGCAGAGAAGATGCTGCCGATGGGGTTGGAGCTGGCCAGCAGGGCCACCGAGATGCCATTGAAGCCCATAGCCGGCAGGGTGGTGGAGTTCAAGGGGTTCCACTCGGACACGCCGGACAGGTAGTAGAGCCCGGCGCCGAAGCCGGCCAGCGCGCCGGCGATGACCATCGAGAGGACCAGGTTCTTCTTCTCGTTGATGCCGGCGTAGCGGGCGGCGTTCTTGTTCAGGCCGACGGCCTTCAGCTCATAGCCGAAGGTGGTTTTTTCCAGCACCACCCAGACCACGATGGCCACCGCGATAGCCAGGAAGATGGCGATGGTGGTGCTGTTGGTCTGGAAGACGCCGTTCAGGCCGAAGTCGGGGATGATGCTCCCCTCGGCCCCCTCCAGCCGGCGGAGGTTCCAGGTACGGGTGTTCCGGGAGTCGTACATGACGCCGGTGCCGTTGCGGTAGATGATCTCATTGACCAGGTATAGGCCGATCCAGTTGAACATGATGGAGGTGATGACCTCGTTGATGTTCAGGTAGGCCTTGAACAGGCCGGGGATGGCCCCCCACAGCCCGCCCAGGACGGCGGAGGCGATCAGCCCCACATACCAGGGCAGGTGGAGGACTATGGCGCAGTAGAGTGCGCCATAGGCGCCCAGGGTGTACTGGCCGGCCGCGCCGATGTTGAACAGGCCGGTCTTAAAAGCAAACGCCACCGAAAGGCCGGTCATGACCAGGGGTGCGGCATTGGCCAGAGTGCGGCCGACGCCGTAAGGCGCATCATAAAAGCCGCCCTTGAGGATGCGGACAAAGCCGTCCGACCAGGCGTGCTCGGCGTTGATGGCCAGCAGTACCAGATAGCCGCAGAGCAGGCCGATCAGGATGCACAGCAGGGCTGCCAGCACGCTGGTAAAGGCTGCACGGCCCTGGCCGCTGCGGGAAAGCTTCTTGTTTTTTGTCTCCATAAAGCCGCTCATTCTCCTTTCCCTTGCTTGCGGGCGCCGGCCATATACAGGCCCAGCTCCTGGACGGTGGTGGTCTTGGGGTCGAACTCGCCGACCACTTCGCCCTCGTACATGACGAGGATCCGGTCGGACAGGTTCATGACCTCGTCCAGCTCAAGGCTGACCAGCAGGACAGCCTTGCCGGAGTCCCGCTGGGCCACGATCTGGCTGTGGATATACTCGATGGCGCCGACGTCCAAGCCGCGGGTGGGCTGGACGGCCACCAGCAGTTTGGGGTCACGGTCGATCTCACGGGCGATGATGGCCTTCTGCTGGTTGCCGCCCGACATACTGCGGGCGATGGTGACGCTGCCCTGGCCGCTGCGGACGTCATACTGCTCGATCAGGCGGTCGGAGTATTCCTGGACCTTGTCCTTTCGGATGAAGCCGTGGTTCTGGAACTCGGGCTGCCAGTACCGTTGCAGGACCATGTTGTTCTCAAGGGAATAATCCAGGATCAGGCCGTGCTTGTGCCGGTCCTCGGGGATGTGGCTCATGCCGGCCTTGGACCGCTCCCGGATGGAAGCGTGGGTGATGTCCTTGCCGGAGAAGGTGATCTTCCCGCTCGAGACCTTTTCGAGGCCGGTCAGGCCATAGACGAACTCGGTCTGGCCGTTCCCTTCGATGCCGGCCAGGCAGACGATCTCGCCCGCCCGCACCTGGAAGGAGACGTCGCGGACGGCGTCCTTTTTGTGGAGATGGTTCGAGCTGGGCATCGTGACTCCCTGCACGTCGAGGACCACCTCGCCGGGCTTGGCGGGGGCCTTTTCGACCTGGAGCTGGACATCCCGGCCCACCATCATCCGGGAGAGCTCTTCCTTGGTGGTGTGGGCGATGTCGGTGACGCCGACGTACTTGCCCTTGCGCAGGACGGTGCACCGGTCGGCCACCGCCATGATCTCGTTGAGCTTGTGGGTGATGAAGAGGATGCTCTTGCCCTCTTTCTTGAAGCCGCGCATGATCTCCATCAGCTCGTCGATCTCCTGGGGGGTCAG
>CAZEIG010000136.1:4117-4565 GCA_964511805.1 uncultured Faecalibacterium sp. | reverse complement strand
CCCAGCTCCTGATCGACGTGGACGACCTGTCGGCCTACAACGTGGGCTACCTGATCTACTTCTTCTGGCGGGCCTGCGCCTGCAGCGGCTACCTGCTGGGGGTTAACCCCTTCAACCAGCCGGGCGTCGAGAGCTACAAGAAGAATATGTTCGCGCTGCTGGGCAAGCCCGGCTACGAGAGTCTGGCCGCGGAGCTGGAAGCAAAACTCCGCTGACGCCCAATACATTCGGAATCCCCGCCGCAAGGCGCGGAAAATACAGGAGGCAAGATATTATGATTAGACTGATTGTCGGCACCAAGGGCTCGGGCAAGACCAAGGCCATGATCGATATGATCAACGAATCGGTCCGTACGACCAAGGGCAACGTCGTCGTTGTCGAAAAGGGTATGAAGCTGACCTACGACAACGACGACGTTGCCCTTGGTCGTACGGACCGATTCGTTGAT
>CAZEIG010000136.1:0-4107 GCA_964511805.1 uncultured Faecalibacterium sp. | reverse complement strand
CCTACGACATCGCCTCGGCCGCCCGCCTGATCGACCTTGACGAGTACAAGATCCAGGGCGGCGAGATGCTCTACGGCTTTGTCGCCGGGCTGCTGGCCAGCAATTACGACATCACCGATATCTACATCGACGGCATCCTCAAGGTGCTGGACCACGACATCAACCGCCTGGGCGTGGTGCTGGACGAGATGGCCGCCGTCTCGGGCAACGCGGTGAAGATCACCGTCACCGTCAGCGCCGACGAGACCATGCTGCCCCACAACGTCAAGAAGTACCTGTAAGCGCCCTTGTGACGCCCGGGACCATCCCATAGGACCATCACGGACAGGCTAGAAAATTTTCCCGCCCGTGCGCAATTTGGGGCTTGACAGAGGGGCCCTTTGGCGCTATACTTACAAGGCAGCTTTTTAGAGGTGTACTATGCAATTTGACCTGAAGCGGTTCTTCGCATCCGGCCGGGACAGCTGGACGCAGACTTTCACCTGCGACCTGTCAGGGCGCGATGTCGCAGGCTCCCATATACGGGGGTCGGTCGAGGCCAGCTTTACAGCCAGGGCCGTCGGCGACGAAGTGGAGATGACCCTCAGGGCAAAGGCATGGGTGCATGGCGAATGCGCACGCTGCCTCGACCCAGTCTCCTTCGAAGCACAGGTAGATGCGGGCTGGGCGGCGCGGGAGCGCGATCTGGACGACCCCGACTTCGACCTGCCGCTGGATGACGCCGGCAGGCTGGAGCTGGACGAGTGGCTCTACCAGGAGTTCCTCTTCCAGATCCCGGCGGTGCTGCTCTGTAGCGCCGATTGCCAGGGGCTCTGCCCGCAGTGCGGGCGGAAACGGCCCTGCTCCTGCCCGGCTGCGCCTGAAGAGAGCGCAATGCCGGATGCAAGGCTGAGCGTGCTGAAATCACTGCTGAATTGATATTCCATCCAAGGAGGTGCAAACTATGGCAGTACCCAAGAGACATCTTTCCAAGGCCCGCCGCGACAAGCGTCGCAGCAACGTCTGGAAGCTGGAGGCCCCCACGCTGGTGAAGTGCAGCAACTGCGGCTCTTTCAAGCTCCCCCACCAGGCCTGCGGCAACTGCGGCTACTACAAGGGCGAGGAAGTCATCAAGAAGGGCTGATTTGCATTTTACTTGGTGGCATCATAGATGTATGACAGAAGGGGAGGGCGTACCGCGCCTTCCCCTTCTTCATTGTGACAGGACAAGGAGAAAGGAGGCGGCGGGATGGCTATGAAGATCGACGGGGTGGCCCCCGGCAGCGACGCGGCGGCTTTGGGCCTTGGCCTCGGGGACGAGCTGCTGATGGTGGACGGCAACCCCATCAACGACGCGCTGGACTACCAGTTTTATACCGACAGCCCCGGCTTCCACCTGACCGCCCGGGTGAAGGGCGCAGTGGAGGAATGGGATGTGGCCCGCCGGCCGGGGGAGGACTTCGGCTGCAGCTTTGCCACCTACCTCGGCGACAAAAAGCACTCCTGCGCCAACCGCTGCATCTTCTGCTTCATCGACCAGTTACCGCCGGGTATGCGGAAAAGCCTTTACTTTAAGGACGACGACGAGCGGCTGTCCTTTCTGTTCGGCAACTATATCACCATGACCAATATGCATGACCATGAGATCGATCGGATCATCAAGATGCATATTTCCCCCATCAATATCTCGGTCCACACCACCAACCCCGAGCTGCGCAGCAGGATGCTGGCCAACCGCCGGGGCGGCGAGACTCTGGCCTATCTCCGTCGGCTGACCGACGCGGGGATCGCCGTCAACTGCCAGCTGGTCCTCTGCCGGGGGGTCAACGACGGGGAAGAGCTCCGCCGCACCCTCACCGACCTGCTGGCCCTGGCCCCGATGGTCCAAAGCATCGCGGCAGTGCCCTGCGGCGTCACCGACTACCGCCAGGGCCTCTATCCCCAGCAGCCCTACGACGCGGCCTCCAGCGCCGCGGTCATCGATATGATGGAGACCTTCGGGGACGAGGCAAAGGCCCGCTACGGCACCCGGATCGTCTACCCCAGCGACGAGTGGTACCTCAACGCTGGCCGGCCTATCCCGCCGGCGGCCTTCTACGAGGACTACGCCCAGCTCGAGAATGGGGTGGGGATGTGGCGGCTGTACGAGGACAGCTTCCTGGCCGAGCTGGCCCGCCCCCACGCCGTCTACGGCGAGAAAAAGCTGGACGTGGTCACCGGTACGATGGCGGCCCCCCTTATCACCGCCATGATGGAGGAGCTGCACCGCCAGTACCCCATGATATCGGTGACCGTCCACCCCATCCGGAACCGCTTCTTCGGCGGGAACGTGGGTGTGGCGGGGCTGGTGACTGCCACCGACATCATCGACCAGTGCGCGGGCAGGCTGACCAGCGGGGTGCTGGGGGTGCCCGAGGTGATGCTGCGGAGCGAAAAGGATATGTTCCTGGACAGCGTCACTGTCGAGGAGCTGGCCGCCCGGCTGGGGGTCAAGGTCGAGATCTTGCCCGCCGACGGCGGCAAGGAGGCCCGCGCCCTGCTGCGGAGCGGGCTGCACATCTCCCGCCGCAAAAAGCTCCGGAAGGAGGAAGCAAACCATGAGTAAACCCATCGTCGCAGTGGTGGGCCGGCCCAACGTGGGCAAGTCCACCCTCTTCAACAAACTCTGCGGCCAGCGCCTGGCCATCGTGGAGGACACCCCCGGCATCACCCGGGACCGGATCTTCGCCCCTTGCGAGTGGCAGGGCCATGAGCTGCTGCTGGTGGACACCGGCGGCATCGAGCCCAAGGCCATCGAGGGGATCCTCGCCCATATGCGGGAGCAGGCCCAGATCGCCATCGACACCGCCGACTGCATCATCATGGTGGTGGACGTCCGCTCGGGGCTGACTGCCTCGGACGAGGAGGTCGCCCATATGCTCCGCCGCAGCCGCAAGCCGGTTATCCTGGCGGTGAACAAGTGTGACAGCGTCGGCGAGCCGCCGATGGAGATGTACGAGTTCTACAACCTCGGCTTTGACGAGGTGATGCCCATCTCGTCGGTCCACGGCCACGGCACCGGCGACCTGCTGGACGCCGTCTGCGCCCACCTGGACTTCTCCGAGACGGTGGTGGAAGAGGACCGGATACCGGTGGCCATCATCGGGCGGCCCAACGTGGGCAAGTCCAGCCTGACCAACCGCATCCTGGGTGAAAACCGCATGATCGTCGCCGACGAGGCCGGCACCACCCGGGACGCCATCGACACCCCGGTGGACAACCAGTTCGGCAAGTTCATCTTCACCGACACGGCGGGCCTGCGCCGCCGCTCCAACATCGGCGAAGGGCTGGAGCGGTACATGGTGGTCCGCGCCCTGGCCGCCGTCGAGCGGAGCCGTGTGGCCCTGATCCTGGTGGACGGCACCGTCGGCTTCACCGAGCAGGACAGCAAGATCGCCGGCTACGCCCACGAGCAGGGCAAGGCCTGCATCATCGTCATCAACAAGTGGGACGCCGTGGAAGGGAAGGAGACCAATACGATGGAGCTGCAGCGCCGGGGTTACGCCGAGTGCTTCAGTTTCATGAGCTACGCCCCCATTATCTTCATCTCGGCCCAGACCGGCTACAACATCGACCGGCTGATGCGTCTGATCCGGGACGTGGACGCCCAGAACGGCGCCCGGGTCCCCACCGGTGTTTTGAACGAGATGCTGGCCCGCGCCACCGCCCGGGTCCAGCCCCCTACCGACAAGGGCCGCCGGCTGAAGATCTTCTACCTGACCCAGGCATCCACCCGGCCGCCGACATTCGTGGCCTTTGTCAACTCCAAGCCGCTGTTCCACTTCAGCTACCAGCGGTACCTCATCAACCAGGTCCGTGAGAGCTTCAGCCTTGAGCGCACCCCCATCCGCCTGGTGATCCGCGAACGCGGCACCGGTCAGGTGGGCGTGAAGGACGTCTGATTTTGCTCTCTCAGTCATGGCCTGCGGGCAACAGTTGGCCCTCTCAGTCATAAGGGGCTGATGGCCCCTTATGACTGAGAGGGCAAAGTGGGAGAGCCGGGCCCTGTGACGGAGAGGGCCGGCTTCCATTACAAGTCCAATGGTATGAAGTCAAGTAGGTGATGCAAGAAAAATTCATGCAAAACAT